>NZ_JAOCBT010000049.1:0-5244 GCF_029840045.1 Pseudomonas sp. GD03903
CGCAAGTAACACTCGTGAATTCGAGAGTTTTAGCTCATTAAATTGAGCATGCGATTGCTGAGCCAAGTTTAGGGTTTTCTCAAAACCCAAGCAGTATTGAACTGAAGAGTTTGATCATGGCTCAGATTGAACGCTGGCGGCAGGCCTAACACATGCAAGTCGAGCGGATGATGGGAGCTTGCTCCCGGATTCAGCGGCGGACGGGTGAGTAATGCCTAGGAATCTGCCTGGTAGTGGGGGACAACGTTTCGAAAGGAACGCTAATACCGCATACGTCCTACGGGAGAAAGCAGGGGACCTTCGGGCCTTGCGCTATCAGATGAGCCTAGGTCGGATTAGCTAGTTGGTGGGGTAAAGGCCTACCAAGGCGACGATCCGTAACTGGTCTGAGAGGATGATCAGTCACACTGGAACTGAGACACGGTCCAGACTCCTACGGGAGGCAGCAGTGGGGAATATTGGACAATGGGCGAAAGCCTGATCCAGCCATGCCGCGTGTGTGAAGAAGGTCTTCGGATTGTAAAGCACTTTAAGTTGGGAGGAAGGGCAGTAAGTTAATACCTTGCTGTTTTGACGTTACCAACAGAATAAGCACCGGCTAACTTCGTGCCAGCAGCCGCGGTAATACGAAGGGTGCAAGCGTTAATCGGAATTACTGGGCGTAAAGCGCGCGTAGGTGGTTTGGTAAGATGGATGTGAAATCCCCGGGCTCAACCTGGGAACTGCATCCATAACTGCCTGACTAGAGTACGGTAGAGGGTGGTGGAATTTCCTGTGTAGCGGTGAAATGCGTAGATATAGGAAGGAACACCAGTGGCGAAGGCGACCACCTGGACTGATACTGACACTGAGGTGCGAAAGCGTGGGGAGCAAACAGGATTAGATACCCTGGTAGTCCACGCCGTAAACGATGTCGACTAGCCGTTGGGATCCTTGAGATCTTAGTGGCGCAGCTAACGCGATAAGTCGACCGCCTGGGGAGTACGGCCGCAAGGTTAAAACTCAAATGAATTGACGGGGGCCCGCACAAGCGGTGGAGCATGTGGTTTAATTCGAAGCAACGCGAAGAACCTTACCTGGCCTTGACATGTCCGGAATCCTGCAGAGATGCGGGAGTGCCTTCGGGAATCGGAACACAGGTGCTGCATGGCTGTCGTCAGCTCGTGTCGTGAGATGTTGGGTTAAGTCCCGTAACGAGCGCAACCCTTGTCCTTAGTTACCAGCACGTTATGGTGGGCACTCTAAGGAGACTGCCGGTGACAAACCGGAGGAAGGTGGGGATGACGTCAAGTCATCATGGCCCTTACGGCCAGGGCTACACACGTGCTACAATGGTCGGTACAGAGGGTTGCCAAGCCGCGAGGTGGAGCTAATCCCATAAAACCGATCGTAGTCCGGATCGCAGTCTGCAACTCGACTGCGTGAAGTCGGAATCGCTAGTAATCGTGAATCAGAATGTCACGGTGAATACGTTCCCGGGCCTTGTACACACCGCCCGTCACACCATGGGAGTGGGTTGCTCCAGAAGTAGCTAGTCTAACCGCAAGGGGGACGGTTACCACGGAGTGATTCATGACTGGGGTGAAGTCGTAACAAGGTAGCCGTAGGGGAACCTGCGGCTGGATCACCTCCTTAATCGAAGATCTCAGCTTCTTCATAAGCTCCCACACGAATTGCTTGATTCACTGGTTAGACGATTGGGTCTGTAGCTCAGTTGGTTAGAGCGCACCCCTGATAAGGGTGAGGTCGGCAGTTCGAATCTGCCCAGACCCACCAATTGTTGTGGTGTGCTGCTGATCCGATGGGGCCATAGCTCAGCTGGGAGAGCGCCTGCTTTGCACGCAGGAGGTCAGGAGTTCGATCCTCCTTGGCTCCACCATTTAAATCGTCGAAAGCTCAGACATGAATGTTCAGGTTGAACGAACATTGATGTCTGGTCTTTGTGCCAGAACTGTTCTTTAAAAATTTGGGTATGTGATAGAAGTAGACTGAATAATCTCTTTCACTGGTGATTATTCAAGTCAAGGTAAAATTTGCGAGTTCAAGCGCGAATTTTCGGCGAATGTCGTCTTCACGTTCGAGACAATAACCAGATTGCTTGGGGTTATATGGTCAAGTGAAGAAGCGCATACGGTGGATGCCTTGGCAGTCAGAGGCGATGAAAGACGTGGTAGCCTGCGATAAGCTTCGGGGAGTCGGCAAACAGACTTTGATCCGGAGATCTCTGAATGGGGAAACCCACCTAGCATAAGCTGGGTATCTTGCACTGAATACATAGGTGCAAGAGGCGAACCAGGGGAACTGAAACATCTAAGTACCCTGAGGAAAAGAAATCAACCGAGATTCCCTTAGTAGTGGCGAGCGAACGGGGACTAGCCCTTAAGCTTCTTTGAATCTAACAGAACGCTCTGGAAAGTGCGGCCATAGTGGGTGATAGCCCCGTATGTGAAAGGTTCTTTGAAGTGAAATCGAGTAGGACGGAGCACGAGAAACTTTGTCTGAATATGGGGGGACCATCCTCCAAGGCTAAATACTACTGACTGACCGATAGTGAACCAGTACCGTGAGGGAAAGGCGAAAAGAACCCCGGAGAGGGGAGTGAAATAGAACCTGAAACCGTATGCGTACAAGCAGTGGGAGCCTACTTTGTTAGGTGACTGCGTACCTTTTGTATAATGGGTCAGCGACTTATATTCAGTGGCGAGCTTAACCGTATAGGGAAGGCGTAGCGAAAGCGAGTCTTAATAGGGCGTTTTAGTCGCTGGGTATAGACCCGAAACCGGGCGATCTATCCATGAGCAGGTTGAAGGTTAGGTAACACTGACTGGAGGACCGAACCCACTCCCGTTGAAAAGGTAGGGGATGACTTGTGGATCGGAGTGAAAGGCTAATCAAGCTCGGAGATAGCTGGTTCTCCTCGAAAGCTATTTAGGTAGCGCCTCACGTATCACTCCAGGGGGTAGAGCACTGTTTCGGCTAGGGGGTCATCCCGACTTACCAAACCGATGCAAACTCCGAATACCTGGAAGTGTCAGCGTGGGAGACACACGGCGGGTGCTAACGTCCGTCGTGAAAAGGGAAACAACCCAGACCGTCAGCTAAGGTCCCAAAGTTATGGTTAAGTGGTAAACGATGTGGGAAGGCTTAGACAGCTAGGAGGTTGGCTTAGAAGCAGCCACCCTTTAAAGAAAGCGTAATAGCTCACTAGTCGAGTCGGCCTGCGCGGAAGATGTAACGGGGCTCAAACCATACACCGAAGCTACGGGTGCATCGCAAGATGCGCGGTAGAGGAGCGTTCTGTAAGCCTGTGAAGGTGAGTTGAGAAGCTTGCTGGAGGTATCAGAAGTGCGAATGCTGACATGAGTAACGACAATGGGAGTGAAAAACTCCCACGCCGAAAGACCAAGGGTTCCTGCGCAACGTTAATCGACGCAGGGTTAGTCGGTCCCTAAGGCGAGGCTGAAGAGCGTAGTCGATGGGAAACAGGTTAATATTCCTGTACTTCTAGTTACTGCGATGGAGGGACGGAGAAGGCTAGGCCAGCTTGGCGTTGGTTGTCCAAGTTTAAGGTGGTAGGCAGAGATCTTAGGTAAATCCGGGGTCTTAATGCCGAGAGCTGATGACGAGTCATCTTTCAGATGATGAAGTGGTTGATGCCATGCTTCCAGGAAAAGCTTCTAAGCTTCAGGTAACTAGGAACCGTACCCCAAACCGACACAGGTGGTTGGGTAGAGAATACCAAGGCGCTTGAGAGAACTCGGGTGAAGGAACTAGGCAAAATGGCACCGTAACTTCGGGAGAAGGTGCGCCGGCGAGGGTTAAGGATTTACTCCGTAAGCCCATGCCGGTCGAAGATACCAGGCCGCTGCGACTGTTTATTAAAAACACAGCACTCTGCAAACACGAAAGTGGACGTATAGGGTGTGACGCCTGCCCGGTGCCGGAAGGTTAATTGATGGGGTTAGCGAAAGCGAAGCTCTTGATCGAAGCCCCGGTAAACGGCGGCCGTAACTATAACGGTCCTAAGGTAGCGAAATTCCTTGTCGGGTAAGTTCCGACCTGCACGAATGGCGTAACGATGGCGGCGCTGTCTCCACCCGAGACTCAGTGAAATTGAAATCGCTGTGAAGATGCAGTGTATCCGCGGCTAGACGGAAAGACCCCGTGAACCTTTACTGTAGCTTTGCACTGGACTTTGAGCCTGCTTGTGTAGGATAGGTGGGAGGCTTTGAAGCGTGGACGCCAGTCTGCGTGGAGCCATCCTTGAAATACCACCCTGGCATGCTTGAGGTTCTAACTCTGGTCCGTTATCCGGATCGAGGACAGTGTATGGTGGGCAGTTTGACTGGGGCGGTCTCCTCCTAAAGAGTAACGGAGGAGTACGAAGGTGCGCTCAGACCGGTCGGAAATCGGTCGTAGAGTATAAAGGCAAAAGCGCGCTTGACTGCGAGACAGACACGTCGAGCAGGTACGAAAGTAGGTCTTAGTGATCCGGTGGTTCTGTATGGAAGGGCCATCGCTCAACGGATAAAAGGTACTCCGGGGATAACAGGCTGATACCGCCCAAGAGTTCATATCGACGGCGGTGTTTGGCACCTCGATGTCGGCTCATCACATCCTGGGGCTGAAGCCGGTCCCAAGGGTATGGCTGTTCGCCATTTAAAGTGGTACGCGAGCTGGGTTTAGAACGTCGTGAGACAGTTCGGTCCCTATCTGCCGTGGACGTTTGAGATTTGAGAGGGGCTGCTCCTAGTACGAGAGGACCGGAGTGGACGAACCTCTGGTGTTCCGGTTGTCACGCCAGTGGCATTGCCGGGTAGCTATGTTCGGAATAGATAACCGCTGAAAGCATCTAAGCGGGAAACTAGCCTCAAGATGAGATCTCACTGGGAACTTGATTCCCCTAAAGGGCCGTCGAAGACTACGACGTTGATAGGTCGGGTGTGTAAGCGCTGTGAGGCGTTGAGCTAACCGATACTAATTGCCCGTGAGGCTTGACCATATAACACCCAAACAATTTGCGTGTTGTACGGTGAAGACGTAACGAACCGAAAGTTCGTGTGAACCGCAAATACCTGTCACATACCCGAATCTGGATGAGCGTGTGCAATTGCCACGAGCGTCCATAAAGAATTGCTTGACGACCATAGAGCGTTGGAACCACCTGATCCCATCCCGAACTCAGTAGTGAAACGACGCATCGCCGATGGTAGTGTGGAGTTTCTCCATGTGAGAGTAGGTCAT
>NZ_JAOCBT010000005.1:0-411751 GCF_029840045.1 Pseudomonas sp. GD03903
CACGCCGAGGATCGGCCGGGTCACGCCGCGGGCGGTGAGCCACATGGCGAACAGGCCGATCAGCACCGCGATCAGGCCGAAGCCCAGTTGCGAGACGGTGCCCTGCACACGCTGGTTATCCAATTCGTTCTGCAGTTCGATGGCTGGGCCGAGCAGGACGTTTTGCGGGACTTCCAGCAACACGCCCCAGGGCTTGGAGCCGGGGATCGGTTGCAGCGGCTCGACCACGCGCAGCTGGTCGTCCTGGCGGAATACCTGCTCATGGTTGGCGGCGATGGCCTGCAGCAGGTCGGCGCCCTGCTTCGGGTAGACCTCCTTGAGGTTCTTGCTCAGCTTCGAGGCATCGGCACTGTGACCGGCGAGCAGGCCAGCTGCGCTGACGATGCTGACGCGGCCCTGGCCGTCATAGAGTTCCTGGCTGCCTTCCACGGCAATTTCCTGCAGCTTCTCCATGCTGATGTCCAGGCCCATGACGCCGATGACCTTGCCGTCCAGTTCCAGCGGGAAGGCGATGCTGGTCATCAGCATTTTCTTGCTGCCCACGTCGTCGAAATACGGATCGAGCACACAGGGCTGGCCGGTGGTCTTGGGGCAGGTGAACCAGGCGTTGTAGGCGCTGCCACTCGGGCCGGGGCTGGTGTCCTGCAGCAGCGATTCGGCCATGGCTTCCGACTCCAGGTGGCCCGGCGTGGCCTGTGACCAGTAGATGGAGAAGCGACCGGCGTCGTTGCTGCCCAGTTCGCCCTGGCCGGCGAAGAGCTTGTCCTTGCCATCCAGTGCATCGGGTTCGAAGGCGACGTAGAGCCCGAGCAGTTCCGGGTTGCCTTCCAGCGCGGTCTTCACCTGGCGGGTCAGGTCCTCGCGCAGATCGTAGGCGTCGAGGAAACGCTTCTGCGCCTGGTCACGGAGGAACAGCACCTGCCGCGAGAAGCCCTTGCCGTACTGGTAAGCGTCCATGATGTAGCGCTGGATGCGCATGGCCTGGACTTCACCGCGCGATTGCAGGCGGGCCTTGGCCGCTTCGTCGAGCATCTGCGTGCTCGATTGCTTGACCAGCGCGGTGCTGTGTTGGGTGCGGTAGACGGAAAGCCCGGAGAGCAGCGAGACGACGCCGAGCAGGCAGAGCCCGGCTAGCAAGGTGATCTTCCACTGGATGGAAAGACGGCGCAGAAGCATGGAGGGGAATCCTTGTTTGAACTAAGCCTCGGGATGCCAGCTATATCGGCCTTTCCCGTATCTTCTTGACCCGCGACGGGGCGAAACGCCAGAAAACAGGCGATTCTGGCGTGCCTGGCCGACGGGCGGCGAAAAGCCAGGCAAGAAGCGTGCTCGTCTGCGTGAAAGTCCTGCCAGGCGAGCTTGGAAACGTCTTGATTCGACTCAAATTTTGACACCCCGGCGAGCCTTTGGCAGAGTGCGCGCCTTTTGCCCGCGCCCTGGCGCGGCGAGCCCTGGAAGGAGTGCTGGAATGAATGCGGTGTTGATCGCCATTGGCCTGATGCTGGTGTTGAGCCTGTGTCGCGTGCATGTGGTGGTCGCGCTGATCGCCGGCGCGGTTGCGGGCGGCTTGCTCGGCGGCCTGGGCATGGATGGCACGCTCAAGGCATTCAACGAAGGCCTGGGGGCCGGTGCGACGGTGGCGCTGTCATACGCCATGCTCGGTGCATTCGCCGTGGCCATCGCGCGCTCCGGAATGGCGCATGCCCTGGCCGATCGCGCCCTGGCAATGCTCGGCCGGCAGGAGTCGAGCAGCTCCAATGGCTTCAAGTGGATGATGGTCGGCCTGTTGCTGGTGGTGGCGATCTGCTCGCAGAACATCCTGCCGATCCATATCGCTTTCATCCCGCTGCTGGTGCCGCCGCTGCTTTATGTGCTGACGCGCCTGCAGATCGACCGCCGGCTGATCGCCTGTGTCATCACCTTCGGCCTGATCACACCCTACATGTTCCTGCCGGTGGGTTTCGGCAACATCTTCCTGAACCAGATCCTGCTGGCCAACGTGGCCCGCGCGGGCGTCGACGTGCAGGGTATCAACGTGACCCAGGCCATGCTGATTCCGGCGCTGGGTATGCTCTGCGGCCTATTGATCGCGGTGCTCTTCAGCTACCGCGGCAAGCGTGTCTATGACCTGGAACGCATCGAGCAGGCCGAGCGGGTCGACACGCCCTACAGCAAGATGAGCCTCGCTGTGGCCGGCGTCGCAGTGGCGGCGGCATTCGCCGTACAGCTGTTGCTGGACTCGATGATCCTCGGCGCGCTGGTGGGTTTCCTGGTGTTCTCGCTGTCCGGGGTGGTGCGCTGGAAGGAGGCGGACGACCTGTTCACCGAGGGCATGAAGATGATGGCGATGATCGGTTTCATCATGATCGCCGCCCAGGGTTTCGCCGCGGTGATGACTGCAACCGGGCAGGTCGCCAGTCTGGTGGACAGCGCCGCCGGCTGGATCGGCAGCAGCAAGGCGCTGGGCGCCTTCATGATGCTGCTGGTGGGCTTGCTGGTGACTATGGGCATCGGTTCGTCGTTCTCCACGGTGCCGATCATCGCGGCGATCTTCGTGCCGCTGGCGGTGCACCTGGGCTTCAGCCCGCTGGCCATCGTCAGCATCGTGGGCACCGCCGGAGCGCTGGGTGACGCTGGCTCGCCAGCGTCGGACTCCACCCTCGGTCCGACTTCCGGCCTGAACGTGGATGGCCAGCACAACCACATCTGGGACACCGTGGTGCCGACCTTCCTGCACTACAACCTGCCACTGCTGGCGTTCGGCTGGGTGGCCGCGATGGTGCTCTGAAAGAGCGCCTGGAAAGCCCTGGCACGGCGATCTCGCTTTGAAAGTTGCACTTGGCGGGGCAACTGCTGACTAATGAGCAGGTTTATCCATCCATGGACCCGCTCATGTTCGAATCGAAACTGGAATACCGGACGTTCCTCGCCCTGCTGCTGGTGGTGACACTCGCCTTCGGCTGGATTCTGCTGCCGTTCTACGGGGCGGTCTTCTGGGGCACCATCCTGGCGATCATCTTCGCCCCGCTGCAGCGCCGCCTGCGGGTGAAACTCAACGGACGCAACAACCTCGCTGCACTGATTTCCCTCGCCGTGTGCTTCCTGATCGTGATTCTTCCGGTGACCTTCATCGCCGGCGCACTGGTACAGGAAGGGGCGACCGTCTACCAGCGGCTGAAGTCGGGTGAGCTGAACTTCATCGCCTATTACCAGCAGGCGGTCGCCGCGCTGCCGGGCTGGGCGCACCAGTTGCTGGAGCGCTTCGACCTGGCCGATCTGTCGAGCCTGCAGGAAAAGCTCTCGGCGGGTGCGATGCAGGCCAGCCAACTGGTGGCCACCAAGGCCTTCAGCATCGGCCAGAACACCTTCGAGTTCGTCATCAGCTTCGGCATCATGCTCTACCTGCTGTTCTTCCTCCTGCGCGACGGCCCGACCCTGGGGCGCCGCATCAAGCAGGCCGTGCCGCTGAGCGGGGAGCACAAGCAGCACCTGTTCACCAAGTTCACCACGGTGATCCGCGCCACGGTGAAGGGCAACATCGCCGTCGCGGCGACCCAGGGCGCGCTGGGCGGGCTGATCTTCTGGTTCCTCGGCATCCAGGGCTCGCTGCTCTGGGGCGCGCTGATGGCCTTCCTCTCGCTACTGCCGGCCATTGGCGCAGGGCTGATCTGGGTGCCGGTGGCGGCCTACTTCCTGCTCACCGGTGCGATCTGGCAGGGCGTGGTGCTGACACTGTTCTGCGTGGTGGTGATCGGCCTGGTGGACAACATCCTGCGCCCGATCCTGGTCGGCAAGGACACCAAGATGCCGGATTACGTGGTGCTGATCTCGACCCTTGGCGGCATGTCGCTGTTCGGCCTCAACGGCTTCGTCATCGGCCCGCTGATCGCGGCGCTGTTCATGGCGTCGTGGGACCTGTTCACCGGCCGTGAAGGCGAGCAGCCCAAGCCAGCAGAGTAAGGTTGAGCACGTTGTAGGATGGCGTGGAGCGAAGCGATACCCATCGATTGCCGGAACCATCAGCATGGGTATCGCTGCGCTCCACCCATCCTACGAAAGCCGCGTCGCGATGCTTGAATCACAGGCAATAAAAACCCCGCCGAAGCGGGGTTTTTTATTGCCTGTCGACCTTAGCCGGCGATGGCTACCAGGCCGCTGTGCTGGAGGATGTCCAGCAGCGGTTGCGGGTAGACGCCGAGGAAGAAGGCGAGCAGGGCGATGGCCACCAGCATGATGCCGCCGGCGCGCTGGGCCCAGTCCAGGGGCGCGTCGTGGCGCTTCATGTTCGGCTCGACCAGGTACATGGTCACCATCACGCGCAGGTAGTAGAACAGGCCGATGGCGCTGCCCAGTACCAGCGAGCCGACCAGCCACCAGTGCTGCGACTCGACGCCGGTGGCGACGATGTAGAACTTGCCGATGAAGCCGGCGGTCAGCGGAATGCCCGCCAGGGACAGCATCATCACGGTCATCACCGCGGTCAGCACCGGACGGCGCCAGAACAGGCCGCGGTACTCGAACAGTGCGTCGGCGTCGCGGCCGCTGTACGGGGTGGACATCAGGGTGACCACGCCGAAGGCGCCCAGGGTGGTGACGACGTAGGTGGTCAGGTACACGCCGACGGCTTCCACGGCCAGGCCCTTGCTCGCCACCAGGGCGATCAGCAGGTAGCCGAAGTGGGCGATGGACGAGTAGCCGAGCAGGCGCTTGATGTTGCTCTGGGTCAGCGCCAGCAGGTTGCCGATCAGGATCGAGGCGATGGCGATGACTGCGATGGCGTCATGCAGCAGGCCGTTGTTCAGGGCTGCCGGAGCGATCTGGAACAGACGCAGCAGAACGGCGAACACGGCGACCTTGGCGGTGGTGGCCAGGAAGGTGGCTACCGGGGCCGGAGCACCTTCGTAGACGTCCGGGGTCCACAGGTGGAACGGCGCCAGGGACAGCTTGAAGCCCAGGCCGACGACCATCATGCCGACGCCGATGGCCAGTAGCGGGCCATGGCTGGTGCCCTCGGCCAGCGAGGCACCGATAGCCGAGAACCCGAGGCTGCCGGATTCGGCGTAGAGCAGGGCCATGCCGAACAGCAGGAACGCGGAACCGGCAGCGGACAGTACGGTGTACTTGATGCCCGCTTCCAGGGTGCGCTTGTTGAAGAAGGCGTAGGCGACCATGCCGTAGACCGGCACCGACAGCAGTTCCAGGCCGATGAACAGGCCGGCCAGGTTCTGTGCACTGACCAGCACCAGGCCGCCCGCGGTGGACAGCAGCAGGAGCAGGTAGAGTTCCTCGCGGTTGCCCGGGAAGCTTTCCATGTAGGCGTGGGCGAGGGTAGTGCAGGCCAGGGCGCCGATCAGGATCAGGGCCATGTAGAAGCAGGCGAAGTTGTCGATCACCAGCAACGGGGTGACTTCGATCGGGGTGACTTTCAGCACCGGGATGATCGACAGCAGGGCCAGGTTCAGACCGATCACCGAAAGGGTGGCGGTCATCGAGTGGTTACGCTTCCAGGCTACCGCAAGCATCACCACCACCAGGGTGGCGCTGGTGATGAGCAGTGGCAGGAGCGCGATGAAGTGTTGAATCGTGAAGGTCATGTCGCGCTTACCGTGCTGCCAGGGTGGAGAGGGCGGAGCCCAGCCATTGCTGGACGCCGTGCATGGTTGCCGCGGAGGTGTCGAGAACCGGCTGCGGGTAGACGCCGAGCACGATCAGCAGCACCGCCAGGCCGAGCACCATGAGCAGCTCGCGGGCGTTCAGGCCGGCGATGGCAGTGTCGGACTTGGCCGGGCCGAAGTACGCGCGGTGGATCATGATCAGCGAGTAGACCGAGCCGAACACCAGGCCGAAGGTGGCGATCACGGTGATCACCGGAACGACCTTGAAGCTGCCCAGCAGGATCAGGAATTCGCCGACGAAGTTGCCGGTACCCGGCAGACCCAGCGAGGCGGTGGCGAAGAACAAGGCCACGGCCGGCAGGTACGGGATGCGCGACCACAGGCCGCCCATCTTGCGCATGTCACGGGTGTGCAGGCGCTCGTACAGCTGGCCGCAGAGGATGAACAGCGCGGCGGCGGAGAGGCCGTGGGCGATCATCTGCACCACTACACCCTGCAGCGCCTGGGGGCTGCCGGAGTAGATGCCGATCATCACGAAGCCCATGTGCGACACGGAGGAGTAGGCCACCAGGCGCTTGATGTCGGTCTGCGCGAACGACAGGAAGGCGCCGTAGAAGATGCCGATCAGACCCAGGGTCATGGCGATCGGGGCGAACTCGGCCGAAGCGTTGGGGAACAGCGGCAGGGCGAAGCGGATCAGGCCGTAGGCGGCGGTCTTCAGCAGGATACCGGCCAGGTCCACGGAGCCGGCGGTCGGTGCCTGGGCGTGGGCGTCCGGCAGCCAGGAGTGCACCGGCACCACCGGCATCTTCACCGCGAAGGCGACGAAGAAGCCGAGCATCAGGATCCACTCGGTGTGCGGCGGCAGCTGGGTCTTCAGCAGGTCGGCATAGTTGAAGGTCAGCACGCCGGTGCTGTTGTAGTGCACGAACACCAGGCCCAGGATCGCCACCAGCATCACCAGGCCGCTGGCCTGGGTGAAGATGAAGAACTTGGTAGCGGCGTAGATGCGGGTCTTCTTGCCGTCGTCTGAGCTATGACCCCAGAGCGCGATGAGGAAGTACATCGGCACCAGCATCATTTCCCAGAAGAAGAAGAACAGGAACAGGTCGACGGCGAGGAACACACCGATCACACCGCCGAGGATCCACAGCAGGTTCAGGTGGAAGAAGCCGATGCGACGCTGGATCTCGTTCCACGAGCAAAGGACGGAGAGCACGCCGAGCAGGCCAGTCAGCGCCACCATCAGCAGGGACAGGCCGTCCATTGCCAGGTGGAAGCTGATGCCGAAACGCTCGATCCAGGACAGCTTGAATTCCAGGGTCCATTGCGGCTCGCCACCTGGCGCGGGGGCCAGCTGGAAGTCACCGGTGTGCCACACCCACAGGCTCAGCGCCAGGGTGAGGACCATCGATCCCAGGGCGACCCAGCGGGGCAGGGTCTTGCTGGTGTACTCGGCGATCCAGCAAAGGAAGCCGCCGATGAAGGGGATCAGGATTAGCCAGGGCAGAATCATGTCGGGCTCAATCTCTTTCGTGAATTCATTAAGCCAGCAGCAGCGCGCCGAGGAGCAGCGCGGCGCCACCCACCAGGGAAGCGGCGTACCAACGCAGGCGGCCGTTCTCGGTGAGGCTGAGGAGTTTGTTGCCACCGCGGGCGGTGAGCGGGACCAGGACCAGGGTCTTGTCGATCGGGTCCGCGGCCAGCAGGCGGCAGATCAGCAGGTAGGGTTTCACGAACAGCTTGTCGTACAGCCAGTCGAAGCCCCAGGCGTGGTACCACCAGGTGCCGAAGAAGCGGCCCGGTGCGCTCTGGGCGACGGCGCTGACGAAGCGGCGCTTGCCGAGGAACAGCAGGCCCGCGAGCAGGATACCGGCGATGGCGATGGCGCCCGAGGCGATCTCCAGGCTGTGCTTGGCTTCACCACCGGCATGACCGGCGCTTTCCGGCAGGACGCCGGCCAGCGGCGGAGTGATCAGCGCGCCGATGAAGGTGGAGAGCACGATCAGTACACCCAGCGGCAGCCAGTGGCTGACGCCATGGCCAGCGTGCGCTTCGGTCTTCGCTTCGCCGTGGAAGGCGATGAAGATCAGGCGGAAGGTGTACAGCGAGGTCATGAACGCGCCGACGAGCCCTGCGATCAGCAGGTTCTGGTGACCGCTGGCGAAGGCTTCCCAGAGGATCTCGTCCTTGGAGTAGAAGCCGGCGGTCAGGAAGGGCAGGGCGGACAGCGCCGCGCCACCGACCACGAAGCTCGCGTAGGCCAGCGGCAGCTTCTTCCACAGGCCACCCATCTTGAAGATGTTCTGCTCGTGGTGGCAGGCGACGATCACCGCACCGGAAGCCAGGAACAGCAGGGCCTTGAAGAAGGCGTGGGTCATCAGGTGGAAGATCGCCCCACCCCAGGCGCCGACGCCCAGGGCCAGGAACATGTAGCCGATCTGGCTCATGGTCGAGTAGGCGAGGATGCGCTTGATGTCGGTCTGCACCAGGGCGGCGAAGCCGGCCAGGACCAGGGTCACGGCGCCGATGATGCCGACCAGCTCCAGGACGTTCGGGGCCAGCTCGAACAGGCCGTGGCAGCGGGCGATCAGGTAGACGCCCGCGGTCACCATGGTAGCGGCGTGGATCAGCGCGGAGACCGGAGTCGGGCCGGCCATCGCGTCGGCCAGCCAGGTCTGCAGCGGCAGCTGGGCGGACTTGCCGACGGCGCCGCCGAGCAGCATCAGGGTGGCCAGGTTGATCCACAGGTCGCCCTTGGCGAAGTGCTGCGGAGCCAGGACCAGCAGTTCCTGGATGTTCAGCGTGCCCAGGTGCTGGAACAGGATGAACATGCCGATGGCGAAGAACACGTCACCCACGCGGGTCACGATGAAGGCTTTGAGCGCCGCGTTGCCGTTCGGTACGTGGTTGTAATAGAAACCGATCAGCAGGTAGGAGCAGAGGCCCACGCCTTCCCAACCGAAGTACATGAACAGCAGGTTATCGCCCAGCACCAGGAACAGCATGCTGGCGATGAACAGGTTGGTGTAGGCGAAGAAACGCGAGTAGCCGGTTTCACCGCGCATGTACCAGGAGGCGAACAGGTGGATCAGGAAGCCGACGCCGGTGACCACGCCGAGCATGGTGACCGACAGGCCGTCCAGGTACAGGGTGAAGTTGGTCTTGAAGTCGCCAACGCTCATCCATTGCCACAGCACCAGGCTGTAGGCGCCACCTTCGGGCGGGTTGCTGTGGAAGCTCCAGATCGCCCAGAAGGCGGAGAGGGCCGCGAGGCCCACGGAGCCGACACCGACCAGTGCCGAGAGATTTTCCGACCACTTGCCACGGGAGAACGAGAGCAGCAGGAAGCCGACCAGGGGGAACAGGAAAGTAAGGGGCAGCAGGTTCATCCGCGCATCTCGCTGGCAGCGTCGATATCGAGGGTATGGAAGCGGCGATACAGCTGGAGCAGGATCGCCAGGCCGATGCTGGCCTCGGCCGCAGCCAGGCTGAGCACCAGGATGAACATCACCTGGCCGTCAGGCTGGCCCCAGCGGGCGCCACCGACCACGAAGGCCAGAGCGGCGGCGTTCATCATCACTTCCAGGCTCATCAGTACGAACAGGATGTTGCGTCGTACCATCAGGCCCACCAGGCCGAAGCAGAACAGCACACCGGCGAGTGCCAGTCCGTGTTCGAGAGGGATTGCATTCATGGTGTTAGTCCTTCGCTTCGTGGCGGCCGAGGTGGTAGGCGGCGACCAGTGCCGCCAGCAGCAGCATCGAGGCCAGTTCGACGACCAGCAGGTACGGGCCGAACAGGCTGATGCCCACGGCCTTGGCGTCCACGGTGGTGTGGCCGATGCCGATCCCGCTCGGGGTGCGCGAGAGCATCCACAGCAGCTCGACCAGCAGCACGGCAGCCAGGGCGCCGGGGCCGATCCAGACGCCGGGCTTGAGCCACTTGCGTTCCTGCTCGGCAATCGCCGGGCCGAGGTTGAGCATCATCACCACGAAGACGAACAGCACCATGATCGCGCCGGCGTAGACGATGATCTCCAGGGCACCGGCGAACGGGGCGCCGAGGCTGAAGAAGGTCATCGAAACCGCGAGCAGCGAAATGATGAGGTAGAGCAGGGCATGCACCGGGTTGCTGTTGGTGATGACCCGGAAGGTTGCCAGCACGGCGACGCCGGCGGCGAAGTAGAAAGCGAATTCCACGCGACGTCTCCTTACGGCAGCAGGCTCTTGACGTTGATCGGTTCGGCCTCGTTCTGCGCGGCGCCTTTCGGCTTGCCGGCGATGGCCATGCCGGCAACGCGGTAGAAGTTGTAGTCCGGGTTCTTGCCGGGGCCGGAGATCAGCAGGTCTTCCTTCTCGTAGACCAGGTCCTGGCGCTTGAACTCACCCATCTCGAAATCCGGGGTCAGCTGGATCGCGGTGGTCGGGCAGGCTTCTTCGCACAGGCCGCAGAAGATGCAGCGGGAGAAGTTGATGCGGAAGAACTCGGGGTACCAGCGGCCATCGTCCATCTCGGCCTTCTGCAGGGAGATGCAGCCAACCGGGCAGGCCACGGCGCACAGGTTGCACGCAACGCAGCGCTCCTCGCCGTCGGGATCGCGGGTGAGCACGATGCGGCCACGGTAGCGCGGCGGCAGGTACACGGGCTCTTCCGGGTACTGCAGGGTGTCACGCTTGCGGAAGGCGTGACCGAAGATCATCACCAGGCTGCGCAGCTGGGTGTAGGTGCCGTGCACCACGTCGAAAATGTACTTGATCATGGTCGTACTCCTTACTGGGTCGCCAGCACGACAGCGCCGGTCACCAGCAGGTTGATCAGGGTCAGCGGGAGGCAGAACTTCCAGCTGAAGGCCATCACCTGGTCATAGCGCGGGCGTGGAATCGAGGCCCGCAGCAGAATGAACATCATGATGAAGAAGCCGGTTTTCAGGGCGAACCAGATGAACGGGATCTGCGGCAGGATGCCGAACGGGCCATGCCAGCCGCCGAAGAACAGGGTCGCCAGCAACGCGGACACCAGCACGATGCCGATGTACTCGCCGACGAAGAACATGCCCCATTTCATGCCGGCGTACTCGATGTGGTAACCGTCGGCCAGTTCCTGTTCGGCTTCGGGCTGGTCGAACGGGTGACGGTGAGTCACGGCGACACCAGCGACGAAGAAGGTCATGAAACCGAAGAACTGCGGAATGATGAACCACATGTGCTCGGCCTGGTAATCGACGATGTCGCGCAGGCTGAACGAACCGACCTGAGCGACGATGCCCATCAGCGACAGGGCCAGGAACACCTCGTAGGAGATGGTCTGGGCCGAGGCGCGCAGGCTGCCGAGGAGGGCGAACTTGTTGTTGCTCGACCAGCCGGCGAACAGCACCGCGTACACGGTCAGGCCGGCCATGGCGAAGAAGAACAGGATGCCGATGTTCAGGTCCGCCACACCCCAGGTCGGGGTGATCGGGATGACCGCGAACGCCACCAGCAGCGCACCCATGGCAATCATGGGCGCGAGGGTGAAGATCATCTTGTCGGCGAACGGCGGGGTCCAGTCTTCCTTGAAGAACATCTTCAGCATGTCGGCACCGAGCTGGAAGGCCCCGAAGGGGCCGACCCGGTTCGGACCGTAGCGGTCCTGCCAGAGGCCGAGCAGACGACGCTCGACCCAGCTGAGCAGCGCGCCGCAGACGACCACGGCGAGCAGGATGACGATGGCCTTGATGACTTCGATGATGATGTCGACGACGGCGGGGGTCAGCCAGCTCATGCTCATCAAACTCATTGTGCAGCCTCCTGCAGACCTTCAGCCGTGGCGCCGATGACACCGGCGGGAATGCCTTGCAGACCGATCGGCAGGGCGACCAGGCCGGCACCGAGCTCTTCGCTCACGCGCAGCGGCAGGCGCAGTTCCTGGCCCTTGACGGTCAGGCGGATGATCGCGCCTTCGTTGACGCCCAGGCGATCAGCCTCGGCCTTGGCCAGGGTGACGTAGGTCTGCGGGATGCGCTCCTGCACCGGGGCGGCCTTGGCGGAATTCTCCTCGCTGCCGAACAGGTGATAGAAGGGCACCACCTTGAACTGGCTGGCGGCGGTGTGGAACGGCGCGGGAATCTCGCTGAACCACAGGGCTTCGCCCTTGGCCTCGATCAGGCGCACGCCCGGATCGCCGGCGCGCAGGTGGCCGCCGACTTCGTCCTGGAACTTGTTCCAGGCTTGCGGGGAGTTCCAGCCCGGGGACCAGGCGAACGGAATCTGCTGACGCGGTTCGGTGCTGCCGGCGTAGCCTTCCATGGAGAAGGCGAAGGCGGAGTCGATGTCCTGCGGCTGACGCGGCTCGCTGACATTGATGTTGGCGCGCATCGAGGTACGGCCGGAGTAGCGGTGCGGCTCGCGCGCCAGCTTCAGGCCCTTGATGCGGAACGCGGCGTTCGGCGCGGCTTCGCGGATGCCGGCCAGTTGCGGTTTGGCGGCGACGACGGCGTCGATCACGTGGTCCAGCTGGGTCCAGTCGACGCGCTTGCCTTCGAGGGTGCTGTGCAGGGCGTGCAGCCAGCGCCAGCCTTCGCGGACCAGGTTGTCGGCGTTGTAGTAGGTCGGGTCGTAGACCTGGAAGAAACGCTGGGCGCGGCCTTCCTGGCTGACCAGGGTGCCATCGCCTTCGGCGAAGCTGGCGGCCGGCAGCAGGACGGTGGCCTTGGCGCTGGTGGCGGTCTGCTGGTGGTCGGCGACCACGACGATCTTGGCGGCGGCCAGGGCGGCATCGACAGCGGCAGCGTCGGCGCGGCGGTACAGGTCGTTCTCCAGGATCACCACGGCATCGGCGGCGCCGGAGGTCAGCTGTTCCAGAGCGGCTTCAACGGACTCGCCGCCGAAGAGCGCCAGGCCCAGGCTGTTGGCTTCCGGGACGACCAGGCTCAGGGAGCCGTTCTTCTCGCGGCTCTTCAGCGCGCTGGCGATGTTGGCGGCGGCTTCGATCAGGGCGTTGCTGCCCAGCGAGGTGCCGGAGATAACCAGCGGGCGCTTGGCGGCGACCAGGGCATCGGCGATGCGCTGGGCCAGGGCGGCGGCTTCGGCGTCGAGGCCAGCCACGGCCGGGGCGCTCGGGTCGATGGCATGGGCCACGGCGAAGCCCAGGCGAGCCAGGTCTTCGGTAGCGGCGTGCACGCACTCGGCAGCGACGTCGTCCAGGCGGGTTTCATCCAGGCTGGCGATGAACAGCGGGTTCATCTCGTGCTGGGCGATGGTCTTCACCGCGGCGTCGAGCCACGGCTGGATCTTCATCGCGGCGGCCATGTCCTCGCCCTTGCCTTTGACCGACTGGCGCAGGGCCAGGGCGATACGGGCAGCGGTCTGGGTCAGGTCTTCGCCGAGCACGAATACTGCGTCGTGGTCTTCGATGTCACGGATGGTCGGCACCGGCAGCGGGCCGTCCTGCATCACTTTCAGCACCAGCTGCAGGCGTTGCAGTTCGTCGGCGGAGATGCCGCTGTAGTAGTTCTGCGCGCCGACCAGTTCGGCCAGGGCGTAGTTGCTTTCCAGGCTGGCGCGCGGCGAACCGATACCGATGACCTTGCGGCCCTTGAGCAGGGCGGCGGTCTGGTCTAGGGCGCCGTCCAGCGAGAGCTTCTGCTTGCTCAGCATCAGTTGCGGCTGACGCGGGCGGTCTTCGCGGTTGACGTAGCCGTAGCCGAAGCGGCCGCGGTCGCACAGGAAGTAGTGGTTCACCGAGCCGTTGTAGCGGTTCTCGATGCGGCGGATTTCACCGTAACGCTCGCCGGGGCTGATGTTGCAGCCGCTGGAGCAGCCATGGCAGATGCTCGGGGCGAACTGCATGTCCCACTTGCGGTTGTAGCGCTCGGAGTGGGTCTTGTCGGTGAACACGCCAGTCGGGCAGACCTCGGTCAGGTTGCCGGAGAATTCGCTCTCCAGCACACCGTCCTCGATGCGGCCGAAATAGACGTTGTCATGCGCGCCATAGACGCCCAGGTCGGTGCCGCCGGCGTAGTCCTTGTAGTAACGGACGCAGCGGTAGCAGGCGATGCAGCGGTTCATCTCGTGGGCGATGAACGGGCCGAGTTCCTGGTTCTGGTGGGTGCGCTTGGTGAAGCGGTACCGGCGCTGGTTGTGGCCGGTCATCACCGTCATGTCCTGCAGGTGGCAGTGACCGCCTTCCTCGCAGACCGGGCAGTCGTGCGGGTGGTTGGTCATCAGCCATTCGACGACGCTAGCGCGGAACTGCTTGGCCTCTTCGTCTTCGATGGAAATCCAGGTGTTGTCGGTGGCGGGAGTCATGCAGGACATGACGAGACGACCGCGTTTGTCGTTCTCGTCGGTGTACTGCTTGACCGCGCACTGGCGGCATGCGCCGACGCTTCCGAGCGCCGGGTGCCAGCAGAAGTAGGGGATGTCGAGACCGAGGGAGAGGCAGGCCTGCAACAGGTTGTCCGCTCCGTCGACTTCTAACGTCTTGCCGTCTACGTGGATCGTGGCCATGGGTCTAAGTCTTCGTTGGCCCGTTGTCAGCGGGCGTGGCTAATAGAAATCACGGTTTCATCGGGCCGGCGGCACGCCGCGGCACTGCAACGAAACAACGCCGGGCGCAGCGCCCGGCGATCAAAGCATCAAGCGCCGACGGTCTGCGGTGCTTGTACGGCCTGAGCCTGGCGGGAAATGCCCGCTTCGAACTCGGGACGGAAATACTTCAGTGCGCTGCCCAGCGGCTCGACGGCACCCGGTGCGTGGGCACAGAAGGTCTTGCCGGGGCCGAGGAAGTTGACGAGCTGCTCGAGGGTTTCCAGGTCGCCCTGGGCACCTTCGCCTTTCTCCAGCGCGCGCAGGACCTTCACGCTCCACGGCAGGCCGTCGCGGCACGGAGTGCACCAGCCGCAGGATTCGCGGGCGAAGAACTCTTCCATGTTGCGCAGCAGCGAGACCATGTTGACGCTGTCGTCCACCGCCATGGCCAGGCCGGTACCCATACGGGTGCCAACCTTGGCAACGCCGCCGGCATAGAACAGGGCATCCAGGTGTTCCGGCAGCAGGAAGCCGGTACCTGCGCCGCCCGGCTGCCAGGCCTTGAGCTTGTAGCCGTCGCGCATGCCGCCGGCGTAATCCTCGAACAGCTCGCGGGCCGGGAGGCCGAAGGGCAGTTCCCAGATACCGGGGTTCTTCACCTTGCCGGAGAAGCCCATGAGCTTGGTGCCCATGTCTTCGCTGCCCGGACGGGCGAGGCCCTTGTACCAGTCGACACCGTGCTCGACGATCGCCGGCACGTTGCACAGGGTCTCGACGTTGTTCACGCAGGTCGGCTTGCCCCAGACGCCAACGGCGGCGGGGAAGGGCGGCTTGGAGCGCGGGTTGGCGCGGCGGCCTTCCAGCGAGTTGATCAGTGCGGTCTCTTCGCCACAGATGTAGCGGCCGGCGCCGGTGTGGACGAACAGCTCGAAATCGAAGCCGCTGCCGAGGATGTTCTTGCCCAGCAGGCCGGCGGCCTTGGCTTCCTCGATGGCGCGGTTCAGGTTACGGGCTGCGTCGACGTACTCGCCGCGCAGGAAGATGTAGCCGCGGTAGGCCTTGAGGGCGCGCGCGGAGATCAGCATGCCTTCCACCAGCAGGTGCGGCAGCTGCTCCATGAGCATGCGGTCCTTCCAGGTATTGGGCTCCATCTCGTCCGCGTTGCACAGCAGGTAGCGGATGTTGAGGGATTCGTCCTTGGGCATCAGGCCCCACTTCACGCCGGTGGGGAAGCCCGCACCGCCGCGGCCCTTGAGGCCGGAGTCCTTGACGGTCTGGACGATGTCGTCGGTGGCCATCTGCGCCAGCGCCTTGCGCGCGGCGGCGTAGCCATTCTTCGACTGGTACTCCTCCAGCCAGACCGGGGCGCCGTCGTCACGCAGGCGCCAGGTCAGCGGGTGGGTTTCGGCCGCGCGCGCGGTGCGGTTGGGCGTGCCGTAGGAGGTGAGGCGACTCATGCGTAGGCCTCCAGCAGTTTGGCGACGCCGTCGGGACGCAGGTCGCCGAAGGTGTCGTCATCGATCATCATCGCCGGGGCCTTGTCGCAGTTGCCCAGGCAGCACACCGGCAGCAGGGTGAAGCGGCCGTCGGCGGTGGTCTGGCCGAGGCCGATGCCCAGCTGCTTCTGGATCTCGCCAACCACGGACTCGTGGCCGCCGATGTAGCAGACCATGCTGTCGCAGACGCGGATGATGTGGCGGCCGACCGGCTGGCGGAATATCTGGCTATAGAAGGTGGCCACGCCTTCGACGTCGCTGTCGGGGATGCCGAGGATGTCGGCGATTGCCGGGATGGCGCCGTCCGGCACCCAGCCGCGCTGCTTCTGGACGATCTTCAGGGCTTCGATGGACGCCGCGCGGGAGTCCTCGTAGTGATGCATTTCGTGCTCGATGGCCGAGCGCTCGGTTTCGCTGAGTTCGAAACGATCAGTCTGGATAAGGGTACTCATGATCAGCGGTCCACGTCGGCCATAACGAAGTCGATACTGCCCAGATAGGCGATCAGGTCAGCGATCATGCTGCCGTTGATCACCGACGGAATCTGCTGCAGGTGCGCGAAGCTGGGCGTCCGGATTCGGGTCCGGTAGCTCATGGTGCTGCCATCGCTCGTCAGGTAGTAGCTGTTGATGCCCTTGGTCGCTTCCACCATCTGGAAGGCTTCGTTGGCCGGCATGACCGGGCCCCAGGAAACCTGCAGGAAGTGGGTGATCAGGGTCTCGATGTGCTGCAGCGTGCGCTCTTTGGGCGGCGGCGTGGTCAGCGGGTGGTCGGCCTTGTACGGGCCTTCGGGCATGTTCTTCAGGCACTGCTCGATGATGCGCAGGCTCTGGCGCATCTCACCCATCTTGACCATGCAGCGGTCGTAGGCGTCGCCGTTGGCCGCCAGCGGCACTTCGAACTCGAAGTTTTCGTAGCCGGAGTAGGGGCGGGCTTTACGCAGGTCGAAGTCGCAGCCGGTGGCGCGCAGGCCGGCGCCGGTGGTGCCCCATTCCAGCGCTTCCTTGGTGTTGTACGCCGCTACGCCGATGGTACGGCCACGCAGGATGCTGTTCTTCAGGGCAGCGGTTTCGTACTCGTCCAGGCGCTTGGGCATCCAGTCGAGGAATTCGCGGACCAGCTTGTCCCAGCCGCGCGGCAGGTCGTGTGCGACGCCGCCGATGCGGTACCAGGCCGGGTGCAGGCGGAAGCCGGTGATGGCTTCGACGACCTTGTAGGCGCGCTGGCGGTCGGTGAAGGTGAAGAACACCGGGGTCATCGCACCCACGTCCTGGATGTAGGTACCCAGGTAGAGCAGGTGGTTCAGGATGCGGAAGAACTCCGACATCATGATGCGGATGACGTCGACCCGCTGCGGCACCTTGATGCCGGCGAGCTTCTCGACCGAGAGCACGTACGGCAGGTTGTTCATCACGCCGCCGAGGTAGTCGATACGGTCGGTGTACGGAATGAAGCTGTGCCAGGACTGACGTTCGGCCATCTTCTCGGCGCCACGATGGTGGTAGCCGATTTCCGGAACGCAATCGAGGATCTCTTCACCGTCCAGCTGCAGGATGATGCGGAATGCACCGTGAGCGGACGGGTGGTTCGGGCCGAGGTTGAGGAACATGAAGTCCTCGCTCTCGCCATGGCGCTTCATGCCCCAGTCTTCGGGCTTGAAGCGCAGGGCTTCCTGCTCGAGGTCCTGCTTGGCAGCGGACAGCGCGTAGGGATCGAACTCGGTGGCGCGCGCCGGGTAATCCTTGCGCAGCGGGTGACCTTCCCAGGTCGGCGGCATCAGCATGCGGGTCAGGTGCGGGTGACCATTGAAGGTGATCCCGTACATGTCCCAGACCTCACGCTCGTACCAGTTGGCGTTCGGCCAGATACGGGTGGCGGTGGGCAGGTTGAGGTCGCCTTCGGACAAGGCCACCTTGATCATCACGTCACTATTACGCTCGAGCGACATCAGGTGGTAGAACACGCTGAAGTCGGCGCCCGGCAGGCCGCGACGGTGGGTGCGCAGGCGCTCGTCGACACCGTGCAGGTCATAGAGCATGACGTACGGCTTGGGCACATTGCGCAGGAAGGTGAGGACGTCGATCAGGCGCTCACGGGCAACCCAGAGCACCGGCATGCCGGTGCGGGTGGCCTGGACGGTGAAGGCTTCGGCGCCAAAGCGGGAATTCAGTTCGACGACGATGTCTTGGTCGTCTGCCTTGTAAGGCGGGATGTACAGAGCGGAGTCTGCATTCATAGTCTTTAAGTCACTCGGTCAACGGTGGAGTGAAAACGGGCCTCTCGTGGAGGGCCGGATCACACTTCGTCGGGGCTGCGCAGGTTGGTGACCGCAATGCGCTGTTCGCGCTTGAGATCCTTCTGGGCAGGCATGTCGGCACGATAGATGCCTTGATCGCCTACAACCCAGGACAACGGACGACGCTCCTGGCCGATGGATTCCTGCAGCAGCATCAGGCCTTGCAGGAACGCCTCCGGACGGGGCGGGCAGCCGGGGATGTACACGTCCACGGGGAGGAACTTGTCGACCCCCTGAACGACCGAGTAGATGTCGTACATGCCGCCGGAGTTGGCGCACGACCCCATCGAGATCACCCACTTGGGTTCCAGCATCTGCTCGTACAGGCGCTGGATGACCGGAGCCATCTTGATGAAGCAGGTGCCGGCGATGACCATGAAGTCAGCCTGGCGCGGCGATGCACGGATCACTTCGGCGCCGAAACGGGCGATGTCGTGCGGCGCGGTGAACGCCGTGGTCATCTCCACGTAGCAGCAGGACAGCCCGAAGTTGTACGGCCACAGGGAGTTCTTGCGACCCCAGTTCACCGCACCGTTGAGAACATCCTCGAGCTTGCCCATGAAGATGTTCTTGTGGACCTGCCCTTCGATGAGCGGGTCTTCTACCGTTTCGCGTTCGCCGATCGGGTACTGATCATTGGGCGCATCCGGATCGATCCGGGTAAGTTTGTATTGCATCGCCAAAGCCTCATTGTTTTAGCTTCGCCTGCCGTGCGCGACGTGCCGCCGGTGCCCAATCGAGCGCGCCGATACGCCACAGGTAGACAAGACCTGCCAACAGAATTGCTATGAAAATGGTTGCCTCGATCAGACCTGCCCAACCGCTTTCACGGACGGACACGGACCAGGCGAAGAGGAAGAGGGCTTCGACGTCGAAGATCACGAAGAGCATCGCGACCAGATAGAATTTTGCCGACAGACGCAGGCGTGCGCTGCCGGTAGGAACGATCCCGGATTCGAACGGTTCGTTCTTGCTGCGACCAAATGCCTTACTGCCAAGCAGGCTGGAAACCCCTAGCATGAAGGCGAGCAGGCCCAGCACTCCTAAAAGGAAGGCGGCGAGTCCCCAGTGTTGAGCTGCAAGTTCAGCTGGATTGGGCATGCCGATACTCCTTCCTACAAATAACGATTGTCTTGGGTTTCGGGCGCAACGCCCGACTACTGCGAACCCGACAACTCAAGGATAGTGAGCTAAGGGTTCAGGTCATCTTTCCAATTTTATGCCCAAAGCCTTCAGCAAGTAAATTTTTCCAACACAAACAGATGCTTCTATTTCGGGCAAAAGGCTTTTGCATTTCCCGCAGCGCCCTGTTTGCGCGCCTCTGAATGCCTAGTGTGACGGCACTTCGGCTTTGGTCGAATAGTACTTTCGAGGTATTTGTTCGCAATAAATCGATGTTCTATAAATGATAAGCATTATCATTTGCAGTGTCGTATATCCGTAACTTTACTACATATAAGCGGCGCGCTTTTTATTTCGCGCAAATAGTGACGGCGAGCGCGCCCTTCATCCGTTCCCTGGGTGTCCGGATGCTGGGTGGTTCAGTTTCTCTTGGTGATCCACGCCCAGAGCATTTCGCAGTGCACCGGCTGGTCGCCGGAATCGTCCAGCAGGATCACCTGGATCAGTGCTTCACCCTTGTCCTGCTCCTGCATGGCGCGCCGCTGTTCAGGCTGCAGCGTGGCGATGGCGCGCAGGCCGCCGCGGGCCCGGCGCAGGTAGTCCACCTTGAGGGTCTTGATCAGCGGCAGCTTGTGATCCGGCAGGTTCATGCCAACCATGCAGCCGCTGGCGGACTCGGCCAGCAGGGCCATGGCGGCGGCGTGCACGCCGCCAATGTGATTGCGAGCGCGGCGGTGGTTGGCCAGGCTCATGCGCACTTCGTTGTGGGATAGCTGCTGTATGCGTACGCCCGCCGTCCCGGCGAAGCGCACCTGTGAGCAGAACAGGCGGCTGAGCAGCGGCTCATGAAGGCGGCGTGGCAGGCGCTGAATGAGATGGGCGGCGAGGGCGAGGCGATTGCGCCTGGGCGTTGCTTTCATGGAGGGGCTGTCCGCTTGTCTTGAGGAGGCCCGAGGCTGACATACCGATGCGGCTTTGCCCTTGGCGGGCGAAGAGCGGGTGGCTGGCGGTTTGGCCAAGCACAAAAAACAAGACCCCGGCCGAGGCCGGGGTCTTGTTGAGCCTGCCAGCCCCGAGGGGCCGGTGAGCCAGTTCTTAGTGGAACTGGTTCATGGTGTTGTCTTTACCCGAGGCTTTCAGAGCAGCTTCGCCAGCGAAGTACTCTTTGTGGTTGTCGCCGATGTCCGAGCCAGCCATGTTCTGGTGCTTGACGCAGGCGATGCCCTGACGCAGTTCCTGACGCTGAACGCCTTTCACGTAGGCCAGCATGCCCTGGTCGGCGAAGTAGCCTTTGGCCAGGTTGTCGGTCGACAGAGCGGCGGTGTGGTAGGTCGGCAGGGTGATCAGGTGGTGGAAGATGCCGGCGTGGGCGGAACCATCGCGCTGGAAGGTACGGATCTTCTCGTCGGCAACCTGGGCCAGTTCGGTCTCGTCGTACTCGACGCTCATCAGCTTGGCGCGGTCGTAGGCGGAAACGTCCTTGCCTTCGGCAACGAACGCGTCGAAGACCTGCTGGCGGAAGTTCAGGGTCCAGTTGAACGACGGGCTGTTGTTGTAAACCAGCTTGGCGTTCGGGATGACTTGGCGGATGCGGTCAACCATGCCCTTGATCTGGCCAACGTGCGGCTTCTCGGTTTCGATCCACAGCAGGTCGGCGCCGTTCTGCAGCGAGGTGATGCAGTCGAGGACGCAACGGTCTTCGCCGGTGCCCTTGCGGAACTGGAACAGGTTGGAAGCCAGGCGCTTCGGACGCAGCAGCTTGCCGCCGCGGTTGATCACCACGTCGCCGTTCTGCAGTTCGGCAGCGGAAACTTCTTCGCAATCCAGGAAGGAGTTGTATTGGTCGCCCAGGTCGCCCGGCTCTTTGGTCACGGCGATCTGCTTGGTCAGGCCGGCGCCCAGGGAGTCGGTACGGGCAACGATCACGCCGTCGTCAACGCCCAGTTCGAGGAACGCGTAGCGAACGGCGTTGATCTTGGCGAGGAAGTCTTCGTGCGGAACGGTCACTTTACCGTCCTGGTGGCCGCACTGCTTCTCGTCGGAAACCTGGTTCTCGATCTGGATGCAGCAGGCACCGGCTTCGATCATTTTCTTGGCCAGCAGGTAGGTGGCTTCCGGGTTGCCGAAGCCGGCGTCGATGTCGGCGATGATCGGTACTACGTGGGTTTCGTAGCCATCGATCTGAGCCTGGATTTCGTCCTGCTTGGCTTTGTCGCCGGCGGCACGAGCGCTGTCCAGGGCGGTGAAGAGCAGGTCCAGCTCACGGGCGTCAGCCTGGCGCAGGAAGGTGTAGAGCTCTTCGATCAGGCCGGAAACGGCGGTTTTTTCGTGCATGGACTGGTCGGGCAGCGGGCCGAAGTTGGAACGCAGCGCGGCAACCATCCAGCCGGACAGGTAGAGGTAGCGCTTGTTGGTGGTCTTCAGGTGCTTCTTGATCGAGATCAGCTTCTGCTGACCGATGAAGCCGTGCCAGCAACCCAGCGACTGGGTGTAGACGGAGGTGTCGGCGTCATACTCGGCCATGTCCTTGCGCATGATGGCCGCAGTGTACTTGGCGATGTCCAGACCAGTCTTGAAGCGGTTCTGAGCGCGCATACGGGCAACCGACTCGGGGTTGATAGCGCTCCAGCTGTTACCGGTTTTCTCTTTCAGAGCGGCAACGGCTTTGATGTCGTTTTGATATGCGGACATGGTCAATCCTTCAAAGTATGTGTTTGGTTGAGCACCGACTTACCCACTCAAAACCTGTATCGAAACGGATTTGACTGCGGGTTGCTCGCCGCGGGATGGCGAAGGGGCGACCGAAAGAAGGAGTGACGCTGGAGGAGTGGGGTGGCGCGGCGGACAGACTGGTGACTGCAGCGGTACATCCAGAATCGCTTGCCGGCTCGTGGCAGCCGTTGGGCGATGGTGGACGGCTGAATCCGTCACTTCGTGCTGTTGCTTAGGCTTGCTTCCCCGTCCCTCAGGACAACCTCTTGCCAGTCGCAACCTCGTCGATCCGCCTTGTGGGCTTAACAACACGGACCTGCATGGCGGGTGGGCCACTGGCTTGGTCCGAAGGGCTTTGAGGCCCTCTGGTTAGCGGGAGCGAGGCCATCATGCCCTTTCAAACGAGCGTTCGTCAAACGTTTTGTAGTGTTTTTTTTGGACTACTACACGAAGGTCTAACGAGGACTGGCAGGTCACCTACGGAAGGATTAGTCGAGCACTTCGACCTTCACCCGCAGGCTGCTGTCGTTGCGGCCCTGGGTGCTGTATTGGCGGGTGTAGCCGCTCTGCGTGCTCTGGTTGCTCTCGCTGACGCCGCCGATCTCGATCCACTGGCCGATCGGGCCGCTGACCCGGGTGTCGGCTGAGCTGGTATTCATCGATCCCTGGTAATTGCCGTTGAAGCGGTCGTTGCGAGTGCTCAGGGTGATGTGCACGAGATTGCCGGACAGGCTCGCCGTTACATACATGCCCTGGTTGGCGTCGCGATACTCGGTCTGGCTGTAGACCTGGCCGTAGGGACCGATGCCGGCGTTGGTCACCGGTTGGCTCTGGCCGACCTGGATGAATGCGGGGGAGCCCTCGGTAGCGCGCACCTGCTGGGTGCCGCCGCCGCGGCTGCTGGTGGAGCGGTTGATGATGCGCACCTGGTCGCGGCCGTTGACTTTGCCGTGGCCGGACTGGATCTCCACGTTGCCGGCGCTGACCGAGCCGTCCACCGAGTAGCCGCTCTGGCTGCCCTGGCTGCCATCGACGGTGTCGAGGCTGATCAGTAGCTGGTGCGGACGTGTATCCAGTTGTTCGATTACTTGCTGCAGCTCGCGGATCTTCGGCAGCTCGGCGTTGACCACCAACTGGTTGCCATAGGCGGTGACCCGGCCCTCGTTGCCCAGCACCTGCTGCGCCACCGGCAGCACGTCTTCGGCGGTGCGGAAGTTGAGCGGAATGATCTCGGTGCGCGGCGCTGCCGTGGCAGTGACGCTGATGGCGCAGGCGAGCATCAGGGCAAGAGGGTGTCGGCTCAAATCAGGAAACTCCGCAGGTTCGGGTCGAGGACGCTGGTGTTCCAGGTCTGTTCGAATTGCGCGATCAGTTGGCGGACGCGGCCAGCATTGTTGTAGTGCGCGTATCCGGCGTATTCGCCCGGCTCCGGGCGCAGCAGCAGGCCGCACTCGTCAGCCAGGAGGAAGGCGTGCTCCTCGCTGGGGTAGTCGGGATTGATCCGGCGAATCTGGCAGTAGCTGGACAGGCGGCGGCTGAGATTGAGCAGGCGATGGCCTTCCTTCGCCGCGCGTGTACTGTCGCGCAGCAGGATCATCAGGCGGTTGCGCGGATTGCCCAGCAATACCTGGGTGCAGGCTTCCTGGATGCTGCTGTGGTGATACAGCCAGGGCTCGAGGTCAGGTGTATAGATATAGAGCGTGCGGCGCGCCTGCTGGATCAGCGCCAGAGCGTGCGCGCGCGCATCGTCCGGCTTGCTGAAGCGCTGCAGTTGATCGCCTTCGCCAAGGCGGAAGGGCGCCGGCTCGAGTACTTCGGGCGGCAGCGCTTCGCTGGGCGGGTTGTGGACGGCAAAACGCCCCGGTGACTGAAACTCGATGTCCGGCAGTTCTACCGGGAGGTCGTCCTGGTCCGGGGCGTTATCCATGTCGCTCCTTGCTGAATAGCTGCTCAGGCGCTTTCGCGCACCATGTCCACGTGAGGGAGGCCGGCGTCGAGGAATTCGCCGCTGGCTACCTGGAAGCCTAGCCGTTCGTAGAAGGGAATGGCGTAAACCTGTGCCGTCAGCAGCTGGCGTTTCAGCCCCTGGCTTTCGGCCTGCTCGATGGCGGCGCGCATCAGCAGGTCGCCGACCTTCAGGCCGCGCCAGTCCTTGAGCACCGATACCCGGCCGATATGCCCGTCCGGCAGGAGGCGGGCGGTACCGATGGCGTAGTCGCCTTCGAAGGCCAGGAAGTGCACGGCTTCGACATCCTCGGCGTCCCATTCGAGTTCCGGTGGGACCGATTGCTCGGCGATGAATACCGCCTCGCGAATACGCCGCAGATCGGCATTATCCTTCTGCCAGTCCGCCACGCGAACCCTGATCTTGCTACTCATCGGCAAACTCCAGACTGCCCTGTTTGATCAGTTCTCCGATGAGCTTACGCCCATCGTCGTCGGCCAGCCATTGGCCGAGATTCCCTTCGTGCAGCGATTCCGCCGAGCACACCAGCTTGAGCAAGTCGCGCAGTTTTTCCGGCAGGACCACGGTCTGGCCGCTGGCGAACAGCAGCAGGCCGACGTCCACTTCGCTCCAGGCCATGCGGGCGCTGGGGTTGCGGATCAGTACCTCGCCGTCCTCGATGGCGGCGGTCAGGTCGTCTTCCTCGATCTCCTCGCCGGCCACCAGTTCCGGGTAGCGCGGCTCGGTCATGAACTGGCCGAACCAGGTCAGCAGCAGGCGCTCGTCGCTCATGTGTTCCTGTAGCAGGTTCTTCAGGCGGTCGAGGGCGTCGCGCTGGATCTGGTGCTGGTCGAAATCACCTTTCATCGCGGCCATGCCGGCGTCGCTGTAACGTTCTTCGTCGGAAAGGAACTGCGCGAGGAAGTCGGTGAAGTGGGTCAGCACTTCGGCGGCGCTGGGGGCGCGGAAGCCGACCGAATAGGTCATGCAGTCGTCTTCGGCGATGCCATAGTGGGCGACGCGCGGCGGCAGGTAGAGCATGTCGCCGGGCTCCAGGACCCATTCGGCGCTCTCTTCGAATTCGGCGAGGATGCGCAGGTCGGCGTGCGGCAGCATCGGGCTGCTGGCGTCGCAGGTCTGGCCGACTTTCCAGCGGCGATGACCGTGGCCCTGCAGCAGGAATACGTCGTAATTGTCGAAGTGCGGGCCAACGCCGCCGCCCGGTGCGGCGTAGCTGATCATCACGTCGTCGATACGCCAGCTGGGCAGGAACTTGAAGTGTTCCAGCAGTTCGGCGACTTCCGGGATGAACTGATCGACCGCCTGTACCAGCAGGGTCCAGTCACGCTCGGGCATCTGGCTGAAGGTGTCTTCCTGGAACGGGCCGCGGCGCAGTTCCCAGGGGCTGTCGCCGTGCTCGACGACGATGCGCGACTCGATCATCTCTTCCAGGGCGAGGCCGGCCAGTTCGTCAGGGTCCAGCGGGCTCTTGAAATCCGGGATGGCCTGGCGCACCAGCAGGGGCTTCTTCTGCCAGTAGTCGCGGAGAAATTCTTCGGCGCTGATGCCGCCCAAAAGCTGAAGAGGAATAGCAGGATTCATGTCTAAGTCCTTGAAACAAAAACGCCCGGCACAGCCGGGCGTGCAAAGTTGGGGCGAATCTCAGATGCGCTTGGCCTGGGCGGCAGCGTTACCAATGTAGTTCGCGGGGGTCAGTTTCTTCAGCTCGGCCTTGGCTTCGGCCGGCATGTCGAGACCTTCGATGAATACCTGCAGGGCCTCGGCGCTGATGCCTTTGCCGCGGGTCAGCTCCTTGAGCTTCTCGTAGGGGTTCTCGATGCCGTAGCGGCGCATGACGGTCTGCACCGGCTCGGCCAGGACTTCCCAGCAGGCGTCCAGGTCTTCGGCGATGCGTGCGGCGTTCAGCTCCAGCTTGCCGATGCCTTTCAGGCTGGCTTCGTAGGCGATGACGCTGTGGGCGAAACCGACGCCCAGGTTGCGCAGCACGGTGGAGTCGGTCAGGTCGCGCTGCCAGCGGGAGATCGGCAGCTTGCTGGCCAGGTGCTGGAACAGTGCGTTGGCGATGCCCAGGTTGCCTTCGGAGTTCTCGAAGTCGATCGGGTTGACCTTGTGCGGCATGGTCGAGGAGCCGATTTCGCCAGCGACGGTCTTCTGCTTGAAGTAGCCCAGGGAGATGTAGCCCCAGACGTCGCGGTCGAAATCGATGAGGATGGTGTTGAAGCGCGCGATGGCGTCGAACAGCTCGGCGATGTAGTCGTGCGGCTCGATCTGGGTGGTGTAGGGGTTCCAGTTCAGGCCGAGGTCGCCCTCGATGAATTCGCGGGCGTTGGCTTCCCAGTCAACCTGCGGATAGGCGGACAGGTGGGCGTTGTAGTTGCCCACGGCGCCGTTGATCTTGCCCAGCAGCTCGACCGAGGCGACTTGCTTGATCTGGCGCTCCAGGCGGTAGACGACGTTGGCCAGTTCCTTGCCCAGGGTAGTCGGGGAGGCCGGCTGGCCGTGGGTGCGCGAGAGCATCGGCACGTCGGCGAATTTCACCGCCAGCTCGCGGATGGAGTCGGCGATCTGGCGCATCAGCGGCAGCAGCACGCTGTCACGGCCTTCGCGCAGCATCAGGGCATGGGACAGGTTGTTGATGTCCTCGGAGGTGCAGGCGAAGTGGATGAACTCGCTGACCTTGGCCAGTTCCGGCAGTTTGGCGGCTTGTTCCTTGAGCAGGTACTCCACGGCTTTGACGTCGTGGTTGGTGGTGCGCTCGATGTCCTTGATGCGCTGCGCGTGCTCCAGCTGGAAGTCGTCGGCCAGTTGGTTCAGCACGGCGTTGGCTTCGGCGGAGAAGGGCGCTACTTCAGGGATGCCGGCATGGGCGGCGAGACGCTGCAACCAGCGAACCTCCACCAGGACGCGGAAACGGATCAGGCCGTATTCGCTGAAGATCGGACGCAGGGCGCTGGTTTTGCTGCCGTAACGGCCGTCAACGGGGGAAACCGCGGTAAGGGAGGAAAGCTGCATGGGGGCGTTCTCGTAGCTGTCGGTCAACGAAAAGGGCGCACATCATACACGAATGGCGCGCACCGGTCGCCCTTGCGGCGACCGGAAGGGCATGCTTCAGCCGCGCAGCAGAGGGCGCAGCTCGTTGAGCATTTTCTTTCGGGCGAAGAGCATCTGCCAGCGGTTGCCGCCGAGCTGTCGCCACAGGCGTGCGGAGCGAATGCCAGCCAGCAGCAGGGCGCGAATGCGCGCGGCGTTGGCGTTGATCTGCAGGTGGCGCATGTCGCCGTGCACCTGGATGCGCTGACGGAAGGTGCTCAGGGTGTCCTGGTAAAGCCCGGCGCAGGAGGCGATGACGTTCTCGTGGACCAGGCCGAAGTGCTGGACCTGCTGCTGGATCTGGTCCAGGCGGGTGCCCATGATGTCGAGCATGTCGTCACGCTTGTTCAACTGGCGTTCCAGGCCGATCAGCGACAGTGCGTAGCGCAGTGGCTCGCGCTGCAGGCTGTTGGGATCGCGCTCCAGGGCGCTGACCAGGGCGCGGAAACCCTCGCGCAGGTTGGCGGTATCGCCGCCGTAGACGTCGAGGGTGGTCTTCGGGTCGCGCACCAGCAGGCTGCCGAGCATGCAGCCCAGCGGCGCCTCGGGAACCTGGCCGGTGCGGGCGAGGCGGTCTACCAGGGCGGCGGCTTCGAAGACGCCGGAGAGTGCGATGATCTGGTCGTGCAGATCGCTCATGTACGGTCCTTAGCGAACGCGGGTTCAGCAGATTCGATGACGCCGCCGCCGAGGCAGACTTCGCCGTCATAGAAAACCACGGACTGGCCCGGGGTGACGGCGCGCTGCGGCTCGTCGAAGACAGCGCGGTAGCCGTTCTCGGTGCGTTCCAGCATGCAGTCCTGGTCGGACTGGCGATAGCGCACCTTGGCGCGCAGCGCCCTGGGTTGCTCCAGGTTCACCGGGTTGACCCAGTAGATATGCGAGGCATGCAGGGCGCGGGAGAACAGCCATGGATGGTCATTGCCCTGGCCGACGACCAGGACGTTGCGTACGAGGTCTTTTTCCAGGACATACCACGGGCTGTCATCGGCGTTCTTCAGGCCGCCAATGCCCAGGCCCTGGCGCTGGCCGATGGTGTGGTACATCAGGCCGACGTGCTTGCCGATGACCTGGCCGTCGGTGGTCTCGATGTCGCCCGGCTGGGCCGGCAGGTACTGCTTGAGGAAGTCGCTGAAGCGGCGCTCGCCAATGAAACAGATGCCAGTGGAGTCCTTCTTCTTCGCGGTGGCCAGGCCGTACTTCTCGGCGATGGCGCGGACCTCGGGCTTCTCCAGTTCGCCAACCGGGAACAGCGTCTTGCCGATCTGCTCGCCGCCCACGGCGTGGAGGAAGTAGCTCTGGTCCTTGTTCGGGTCCAGGCCCTTGAGCAGTTCGCTGCGGCCGTCGATGTCGCGGCGGCGCACGTAGTGGCCGGTGGCGATCAGGTCGGCGCCCAGGGCGACGGCGTAGTCGAGGAAGGCTTTGAACTTGATCTCGCGGTTGCAGAGAATGTCCGGGTTCGGCGTGCGGCCGGCCTTGTATTCCTCGAGGAAGTGCTCGAAGACGTTGTCCCAGTACTCCGCGGCAAAGTTGGCGGTATGCAGCTTGATGCCGATGCGGTCGCAGACGGCCTGGGCGTCGGCCAGGTCGGTCATCGCGGTGCAGTATTCGGTGCCGTCGTCCTCTTCCCAGTTTTTCATGAACAGACCTTCCACCTGGTAGCCCTGTTCCTTGAGGAGGAGGGCGGAGACGGAGGAGTCCACGCCGCCGGACATGCCGACGATGACGCGGGTGTTCTGGGGGGCTTTGGGTGAGCTAGACATGGCAGCGGGTCACGGACGCAGGTAAAAACGGCGATTCTACCAGAGCCAAGCGGCAGAGGCGCGGCTCTGGCTCAGTCGCGGATCAGGGCCAGCGGGAAGCGCTCGCCTTTCAGGTAATCGTCGATGCAGCGCAGCACTAGGTGGCTGCGCCAGCGTTCGGGCTGGCCCGCCAGCTCGTCGCGGGTCAGCCAGCGGGCGCCGAGGATGCCGTCGTCCAGCGGGCGCTCGGGGTGGTGACGCACGGGGCGGGCGGCGAAGCAGACACGCTGGTAGGTCACGCCGTTGCTGGGGGCGGTGTAGAGATAGATGCCGGTGACGGCGGTCAGCTCCACATCCCAGCCGGTTTCCTCGAGGGTTTCGCGCACGGCGGCCTCGACCAGGCTCTCGTTGGCCTCCAGATGTCCGGCGGGCTGGTTGAAGACCTGCTTTTTGTCAGCAGAGATTTCCTCCACCAGCAGGAAGCGGCCCTGGTCTTCGACGATGGTGGCGACGGTGACGTGTGCAAGCCAGCGCATGGATAGGTTCTCGTTTGTTCGAAAGGCGCGAGTTTAACGTTCTGCATGGCAGAAAGCAGAACCCCCGGGAAGGCCCGGGGGTTCTGGTGTCACGCGAAACGGCTTACGCCAGTGCGTCGATCGCGGCGTTGAAGGTCGCGCTCGGGCGCATGACCTGGCTGGTCAGCTCCGCATCGGAACGGTAGTAGCCACCGATTTCCGCCGGCTTGCCCTGTACGCCGTTCAGTTCGGCGACAATCGCCGCTTCCTTCTCGGTCAGGGTTTTGGCCAGGCCGGCGAAGTGAGCTTTCAGCTCGGCGTCGTCGTTCTGCTCGGCCAGGGCCTGGGCCCAGTACATGGCCAGGTAGAAGTGGCTGCCGCGGTTGTCGATCTCACCGATCTTGCGCGACGGCGACTTGTTGTTGTCCAGCAGTTTGCCGGTCGCGATGTCCAGCGCCTTGCCCAGGACCTTGGCCTTGGCGTTGTCGGTCTTGATGCCTTCTTCTTCGAAGGAGACGGCCAGGGCCAGGAACTCGCCCAGGGAATCCCAGCGCAGGTAGTTTTCTTCCACCAGCTGCTGGACGTGTTTCGGGGCCGAACCGCCGGCGCCGGTCTCGTACATGCCGCCGCCCGCCATCAGCGGAACGATGGACAGCATCTTGGCCGAGGTGCCCAGTTCCATGATCGGGAACAGGTCGGTCAGGTAGTCGCGCAGTACGTTGCCGGTCACCGAGATGGTGTCCTGGCCGCGCAGTTGGCGCTCCATGCTGGTGCGGATGGCTTCGTTGTAGCCCTTGATGCTGATGTCCAGACCGGTCAGGTCGTGGTCTTTCAGATACAGCTCGACCTTCTTGCGCAGTTCGTTGTCGTGGGCGCGCTCCGGGTCCAGCCAGAAGATGGCCGGGGTGTTGGACTGGCGGGCACGGGTAACGGCCAGCTTGACCCAGTCACGGATCGGCGCGTCCTTGGTCTGGCAGGCACGCCAGATGTCGCCGGCCTGCACTTCGTGCTGCATCAGGACCTTGCCGTCGGCGTCGACAACGCGCATCACGCCGTCAGCTTCCAGTTCGAAGGTCTTGTCGTGGGAGCCGTACTCCTCGGCTTTCTGCGCCATCAGGCCGACGTTCGGTACGCTGCCCATGGTGGTGGGGTCGAAAGCGCCGTTGGTTTTGCAGAAGTTGATCATTTCCTGGTAGATGCGGGCGTAGGTGCTTTCCGGCATTACCGCTTTGGTGTCTTTCTGCTTGCCGTCCTTGCCCCACATCTGACCCGAGTTGCGGATCATGGCCGGCATGGAGGCATCGACGATCACGTCGCTGGGGATGTGCAGGTTGGTGATGCCCTTGACCGAGTCGACCATCGCCATTTCCGGGCGGTGGCTGTACACCTCGTGGATGTCGTGGAGGATTTCTTCCTGCTGCGAGGCCGGCAGCGACTTGATCTTGTCGTAGACGCTGGAGATGCCGTTGTTCGGGTTAACGCCCAGCTCTTCGAACAGCTGGCCGTACTTCTCGAACACGTCCTTGTAGTAGACGGTGACGGCGTGGCCGAAGACGATCGGGTGGGAGATCTTCATCATGGTGGCCTTGACGTGCAGGGACCACATGACGCCGGTTTCCTTGCAGTCCTGCAGGGTCTTCTCGAAGAAGGCGCGCAGTTTGCTGCAGCTCATGAACATGCTGTCGAGGACTTCGCCGTCCTGCATCTTCAGGGTCTTCTTGGTCTCGACCTTGCCGTCCTTGCCGACGAACTCGATGCGGACTTCACCGGCCTTCGGAATGGTGACCGACTGCTCGCTGGAGAAGAAGTCGCCGCCACGCATGTAGTCGGCGTGGGAGCGCGAAGCCATGCTCCACTTGCCCATGCTGTGCGGATGCTTGCGGGCGTAGGCTTTCACGGCGGCCGGGGCGCGGCGGTCGGAGTTGCCTTCGCGCAGAACCGGGTTCACGGCGCTGCCCAGGACCTTGGCATAGCGTGCGCGGGTGTCTTTCTCTTCGTCGGTCTGCGGGTCTTCCGGGAAGTCGGGGATGGCGTAGCCCAGCTTCTGCAGCTCGGCGATGGCGCCCTTGAGCTGCGGTACCGAAGCGGAAATGTTCGGCAGCTTGATGATGTTGGCTTTGGGGTCGGTGGCCAGTACGGCCAGGTAGGCCAGATCGTCTTCGATGGCCTTGTCGCCGAGCTTGTCAGCGAAGGAGGCCAGGATACGGCCCGAAAGAGAGATGTCGCGGGTCTCGACGTCGATGCCGGCGGAAGCGGCAAAGGCTTTTACGATGGGAAGAAGCGAATAGGTGGCAAGGGCGGGTGCTTCGTCGGTGAAGGTGTAGGTGATCTTCGAGCGGATGGACATCTCGTTCTAACTCTCTTCTTTGCTGGGCGCGCACAGAGTCTCGAATCGCGTTGGTACACGCTTGCGGTCAGCGAAGTGGTTGACCGACCTTCGAGATTTGCCGCGGGGATATTGGGGCGCCAGTAGAGCGTTGTACGGCGGGATCCTGATGGGGATGTGCGCCGCTGCGAGGAGAGAGTCTGGTCCCAGACTGCTCGGACCTCGATGACCATTAAGTCATGCCGGCCAGTATACCACCCTAAAGGCAGGGTGAAGCGTGTCCCTTTTTTAGACTAAGGAATGATGTAGTTCGATTACCGACTTGTGAGCTACCCTCTGTGGCTGCAAGAGGGTTTCAATCAAAAAGCGGAGTTCAGCATGGGATACCAAAAGATCCAGGTGCCGGCCGGTGACAAAATCACCGTCAACGCCGATATGTCCTTGAATGTACCGAAGAACCCGATCATCCCCTTCATCGAGGGTGATGGCATTGGTGTGGATATCAGCCCGGTCATGATCAAGGTCGTCGACGCTGCCGTCGAGAAAGCCTACAAAGGCGACCGCAAGATCGCGTGGATGGAAGTCTACGCTGGCGAGAAAGCTACCCAGGTCTATGACCAGGACACCTGGCTGCCCCAGGAAACCCTGGATGCCGTTCGCGACTATGTCGTATCGATCAAGGGGCCGCTGACCACGCCGGTGGGTGGCGGCATCCGCTCCCTGAACGTGGCCCTGCGCCAGCAGCTCGACCTCTATGTCTGCCTGCGCCCCGTGCGCTGGTTCGAAGGCGTCCCGAGCCCGGTGAAGAAGCCTGGTGACGTGGACATGGTGATCTTTCGCGAGAACTCCGAAGACATCTACGCCGGTGTCGAGTGGAAGGCTGGCACTCCCGAGGCGCAGAAGGTCATCAAGTTCCTCACCGAGGAAATGGGCGTCAAGAAGATCCGTTTCACCGACAACTGCGGCATCGGCATCAAGCCGGTTTCCCAGGAAGGTACCAAGCGCCTGGTGCGCAAGGCCCTGCAATATGCCGTGGACAATGATCGCAGCTCCGTGACCATCGTCCACAAGGGCAACATCATGAAATTCACCGAGGGTGCCTTCAAGGACTGGGGCTACGAGCTCGCCCGCGACGAGTTCGGCGCCCAGCTGCTCGACGGTGGCCCGTGGATGCAGTTCAAGAACCCCAACACCGGCAAGAATATCGTGGTGAAGGACGTGATCGCCGACGCCATGCTGCAGCAGATCCTGCTGCGCCCGGCCGAGTACGATGTGATTGCCACCCTGAACCTGAACGGTGACTACCTCTCCGACGCCCTGGCGGCGGAGGTGGGGGGTATCGGCATCGCCCCGGGCGCCAACCTGTCCGATTCGGTGGCAATGTTCGAGGCAACCCACGGCACCGCGCCCAAGTACGCCGGCCTGGACAAGGTCAACCCGGGTTCGGTGATCCTTTCCGCCGAGATGATGCTGCGCCACATGGGCTGGCCGGAAGCGGCCGACCTGATCATCGATGGTGTGAACGGTGCTATCGCTGCCAGGACCGTGACCTACGACTTCGAGCGACTGATGGACGGCGCCAAGCTGCTGTCGTGCTCCGAGTTCGGCGACGCGATCATCGCCAAGATGTAACCGGGTGAGTCTTCGCCCATGAAAAAGGCCGGCTTGCTGCCGGCCTTTTTCGTTTCGTCTGATCCTTGACGAATCAGGCTTCCGCCGTGAGGTTCTCAACCTCGCTGCTCGGAGCAGCTTGTGCGGACGGGGTGGATGCATTGGCGTTGACGGGCCGGATATTCACCGCGTGCAACCCCTTCGGACCTTGCAGGATCTCGAAGCTGACGGGTTGGCCGGCCTTGAGTGTCTTGTAGCCATCCATCTGGATTGCCGAGTAGTGAGCAAATAGGTCCTCATCTCGGCCATCAGCCAGGATGAAACCGTAGCCCTTGGCGTTGTTGAACCACTTGACCTTACCGCTAAGCATGCTGATATCCCTCTGCAAAGGACTCCATCGCTGGAGTATCATCCACTACTATTCCGCTATGCCTTTTTGTAAAGACTGGCGTCCGGAACTCCTGATACCCTCCGGGGGGTATCCTTTGGTTGTAACACCCTTTTGCCGTTAGTCAAGGCGGCGTCGTCTGGGCCTGAGAGGCGATTCAAACTCCGGCTGGCCCGCCCATTCACCCTCTCGCAAAGCTTTTATTCCAGCATGCATGCAAGTAGCCAGATTCGACTAACATTCAATCAGGACCGCCCGGATCCATTGGAAGACGAAGGGACAGGGCTGGCGGTAGAAGAAGCCAAGCCTGCCTTGAAACCGCCGTCCATGTATCGGGTCATCATGTTCAACGATGATTACACCCCGATGGATTTCGTGGTTGAGGTGCTCGAGCTGTACTTCAACATGAACCGCGAGCAGGCAACCAAGGTCATGTTGACAGTGCATACCCAGGGCAAGGCGAACTGCGGGACCTTTACCCGCGATGTCGCGGAAACCAAAGCCATGCAGGTCAATCAATATGCGAGGGAGAGCCAACATCCACTGTTGTGCGAAATTGAGATAGAAGGTTGATGCGGATGTTTGGGAGCGAGGTGAAGTCATGTTGAATCGAGAGCTCGAAGTCACCCTCAATCTCGCCTTCAAGGAGGCGCGGGCGAAGCGGCATGAGTTCATGACCGTTGAGCACTTGCTGTTGGCGCTTCTGGACAATGAAGCTGCTGCGACGGTTCTGAAGGCGTGCGGTGCGAATCTGGACAAGCTGCGGCGAGACCTGCAGGAGTTCATCGATTCCACCACGCCGCTGATTCCCCAGCACGACGAGGATCGCGAGACCCAGCCGACCCTGGGCTTCCAGCGTGTCCTGCAACGTGCCGTATTCCACGTGCAGAGCTCCGGCAAGCGCGAAGTCACTGGCGCCAACGTACTGGTCGCCATCTTCAGCGAGCAGGAAAGCCAGGCGGTGTTCCTGCTCAAGCAGCAGAGCGTCGCGCGGATCGACGTGGTCAACTACATCGCCCACGGCATCTCCAAGGTGCCGGGCCATGCCGAACATCAGGACAGCGAGCAGGAGATGCAGGATGAGGAGGGCGGCGAGTCCTCCACTTCCAGTCATCCGCTGGATGCCTATGCCAGCAACCTGAACGACCTGGCGCGCCAGGGTCGCATCGATCCGCTGGTCGGTCGCGAATCCGAAGTCGAGCGCGTCGCGCAAATCCTCGCTCGTCGCCGCAAGAACAACCCGCTGCTGGTGGGCGAGGCTGGCGTTGGCAAGACTGCCATCGCCGAAGGCCTGGCCAAGCGTATCGTCGACGGCCAGGTGCCGGACCTGTTGTCCGACAGCGTCGTCTACTCCCTGGACCTGGGCGCGCTGCTGGCGGGCACCAAGTACCGCGGAGACTTCGAGAAGCGCTTCAAGGCGCTGCTCAATGAGCTGCGCAAGCGTCCGCACGCGGTGCTGTTCATCGACGAAATCCACACCATCATCGGTGCCGGTGCTGCGTCGGGCGGGGTGATGGATGCGTCCAACCTGCTCAAGCCATTGCTGTCGTCCGGTGAGATCCGCTGCATCGGCTCGACCACCTTCCAGGAGTTCCGCGGCATCTTCGAGAAGGATCGCGCGCTGGCTAGGCGCTTCCAGAAGGTCGACGTCACCGAGCCGTCCGTCGAGGACACCTTCGGCATTCTGAAGGGCCTGAAACTGCGCTTCGAGCAGCACCATCACATCGAATACAGCGACGAAGCGCTGCGTGCCGCCGCTGAGCTGGCCGCCCGCTACATCAATGACCGGCACATGCCGGACAAGGCCATCGACGTGATCGATGAAGCCGGCGCCTACCAGCGCCTGCAGCCGGAAGAGAAGCGTGTGAAGCGCATCGAGGTGCCGCAGGTCGAGGATATCGTGGCGAAGATCGCGCGAATTCCGCCCAAGCACGTCTCCAGCTCCGACAAGGAGCTGCTGCGCAACCTTGAGCGGGACCTGAAGCTGACTGTGTTCGGTCAGGCGGCGGCCATCGAGTCGCTGTCCACGGCCATCAAGCTGTCACGCGCCGGCCTCAAGTCGCCGGACAAGCCCGTCGGTTCCTTCCTCTTCTCCGGTCCGACCGGGGTGGGCAAGACCGAGGTGGCGCGTCAGTTGGCCAAGGCGCTGGGTGTCGAGCTGGTGCGTTTCGACATGTCCGAGTACATGGAACGGCATACCGTGTCCCGTCTGATCGGCGCGCCTCCGGGCTATGTCGGTTTCGACCAGGGCGGCCTGCTGACCGAAGCGATCACCAAGACGCCGCACTGTGTCCTGCTGCTGGACGAGATCGAGAAGGCGCATCCGGAAGTCTTCAACCTGCTCCTGCAGGTGATGGATCACGGCACCCTGACCGACAACAACGGGCGCAAGGCGGACTTCCGCAACGTCATCCTGATCATGACCACCAACGCTGGCGCGGAAACCGCGGCGCGGGCCTCCATCGGCTTCACGCAGCAGGATCACACCAGTGACGCCATGGAAGTGATCAAGAAGAGCTTCACGCCGGAGTTCCGCAATCGCCTGGATACCATCATCCAGTTCGGTCGCCTGAGCCACGAGACCATCAAGAGCATCGTCGACAAGTTCCTCACCGAACTGCAGGCGCAGCTCGAGGACAAGCACGTGCAGATCGAGGTCAGCGATGCCGCGCGCGGCTGGCTGGCGGACAAGGGCTACGATCCGCAGATGGGCGCTCGACCGATGGCTCGGCTCATCCAGGACAAGATCAAGCGGCCGTTGGCCGAGGAGATCCTGTTCGGTGAGCTGGCCGAGCACGGTGGCGTGGCCCATGTCGACCTGAAGGATGGCGAGCTGGCCTTCGAGTTCGAAGTGACCGCTGCAGAGCCGGCCTGACGGCCAGCAAGGAAAGGCTTAAACGAAAACGCCCGGCAATGCCGGGCGTTTTTCTGTGTGCCGGTATCTACCGGCACCTACCGTCTGTCAGCGAGCGCGGTAGGTGATGCGACCCTTGGACAGGTCGTAGGGCGTCAGTTCTACGCGAACTTTGTCGCCGGTCAGGATGCGGATGTAATTCTTGCGCATCTTCCCGGAGATGTGCGCGGTAACGACGTGCCCGTTTTCCAACTCCACGCGGAACATGGTGTTGGGCAGGGTGTCGACGACAGTGCCTTCCATTTCGAAGCTGTCTTCTTTCGACATGCAGTAGAACCCTCGGTATCTAAGATTGCCTGAAGTGTTTCAGGCCATTAAAAAAGGCACATAGTGTGCCTGAAATCGCCCCACAACGCCAATGGGTGTTTTCGCGTCAGTTCAATGCCACCCAGCGCTGGTTGACGAACAGCTCGATCGGTCGGTACTGGGTCTTGTAGTTCATCTTTCGGCAATTCTTGATCCAGTAGCCCAGGTAGACGGCGTGCAGGTTCAGGCGCTCGGTCTCGCCGATCTGCCAGAGGATGGCGAAACGCCCCAGGCTGCGGCGCTCCTCGTCCGGGTCGTAGAAGGTATAGACGGCGGAAAGGCCGTTGGGCAGCACGTCAGTGACGGCAACGGCGAGCAGGCGGCCCTGCAGGCGGAATTCGAAGAAGCAACTGAACGGCAGGTCGCGCACCAGAAAGGTGGCGAACTGGTCGCGACTTGGCGGATACATGTCCCCATCGGCATGGCGCTGCTCAATGTAGCGCATGTAGAGGGCGTAGTACTCCTCGGTGAAGGCCGGGCGTTTGCGGATCACTTCCAGGTCGGCGTTGCGCTTGATGATGCGCTTCTGCTGGCGGTTCGGCTGAAAGCCGCTGGCCGGAATGCGTGCCGGTATGCAGGCGGTGCAATGCTGGCAGTGCGGTCGATAGAGGTGTTCGCCGCTGCGCCGGAAACCTACCTCCGAGAGCGAGGCATACAGCTGCGCATCCATGGGCTGGCTGGGGTCGAGGAACAGGGTGGTGGCCTGCTCCTCGGGCAGATAGCTGCATGGATGCGGTTGTGTGGCGTAAAACTTCAGGCGGGCGAGCTCGGTCATCTTCAACCCCTGCGAGGTCCCTCATGCAAGTTTAAGACAGGCTGAGCGGGTCCGCCTGCGAAGTCCAGTCCTGCAACGGTGTTTCGTCGAGATGACGGCGCAGGTAGCTGGCGAACTCGCGGCGGGAAATGGCGCGGGCGCCAAAACTGTGCAGGTGCTGGGTCGGCATTTGGCAGTCGATCAGCACGAAGCCGGCGGCCTGCAGGCGTTGCACGAGGGTCACGAAAGCGACTTTGGATGCGTTGTCGGCGCGGCTGAACATGGATTCGCCGAAGAACAGGCGGCCGATGGCCAGGCCGTAGAGGCCGCCGACCAGCTCATTGCCCTGCCAGGCTTCCGCCGAGTGGGCGACGCCCAGGCGGTGCAGTTGGCAATAGGCGTCCTGCATCGGCGTGGTGATCCAGGTGCCGTCCGCGTAATCGCGCGGGCCGGCGCAGCCGTGGATGACCTGCTCGAAGGCCGTGTCGATGGTGACCTGATAGTGCTGCTGGCGGATGAACTTGCTCAGGCTGCGGGATACGTGCAGCTCCTCGGGAAGCAGGACCGTGCGCGGGTCGGGTGACCACCAGAGAATTGGCTGGCCATCCTGGTACCAGGGGAAGCAGCCGTGGCGGTAGGCCTGGATCAGGCGCTGTGGATTGAGGTCGCCGCCGGCCGCAAGCAGTCCGTTGGGCTCATGCAGGGCCTTGTCGAGGGGCGGGAAGTCGAAATTGCTGCGGGAAAGCCACTTGAGCATGGGGAGGAGGGGAGGGCGAGCCTCCCCTGGACCGATCAGTTGTCGTCGAGGAACTTTTCGGCGTCCAGCGCGGCCATGCAGCCGGCGCCGGCCGAGGTGATGGCCTGGCGGTAGACATGGTCGGCCACGTCGCCGGCGGCAAATACGCCGTCGATACTGGTCAGGGTCGCGTTGCCTTCGGCGCCGCCCTTGATCTTCAGGTAGCCGTCATGCATCTCCAGCTGGCCCTTGAACAGGTCGGTGTTGGGCTTGTGGCCGATGGCGATGAATACGCCTGCAAGGTCCAGCTGGCGGGTTTCGCCGCTGTCCACGTCCTTCAGGCGCACGCCGACGACGCCCATGTTGTCGCCCAGGACCTCATCCAGGGTGGTGTTCCAGTGCAAGCGTACATTGCCGTTCTTGGCTTTTTCGAACAGCTTGTCCTGGAGAATCTTCTCCGAGCGCAGCTTGTCGCGGCGGTGGATCAGATGGACTTCCTTGGCGATGTTGGACAGGTACAGCGCTTCTTCCACGGCGGTGTTGCCGCCACCGACCACGCAGACGACCTGGTTGCGGTAGAAGAAACCGTCACAGGTGGCGCAGGCGGAAACGCCCTTGCCCATGAAGGCCTCTTCCGAGGACATGCCCAGGTACTGGGCCGAAGCGCCGGTGGCAATGATCAGCGCGTCGCAGGTGTAGGTGCCGCTGTCGCCCTTGAGGGTGAAGGGCTTCTGCTGCAACTCGGCGGTGTGGATGTGGTCGTAGACGATCTCGGTGTCGAAACGCTTGGCGTGCTGCTCCATGCGCTGCATCAGGGCGGGGCCGGTCAGGCCTTCGACGTCACCGGGCCAGTTGTCGACTTCGGTGGTGGTGGTGAGCTGGCCGCCAGGCTGGATGCCGGTGATGACAACAGGCTTGAGGTTGGCGCGCGCGGCGTACACGGCTGCGGTGTAGCCCGCCGGGCCGGAGCCCAGGATGATCAGGCGCGAATGCTTGACTTCACTCATAAAAAGACTCCATAAGCCTTTGTCACGTAAGAGAATGCATGCTCCAATTGAGCAGCCGAAAAGCGGTGTTGGGCTATGCTACACCGAACCCCGGAAAGCCGGCAAAAGCGCAGTCGGGCACACCCGGGGTCGCTGGCATCGGCCGGCCAAAGCCGTACAATAGGCCCGTTTCGCGGCCCAACGACTCTCGGACGCGCGTATAGCGCAGGAATAGAAGCGTTTTGAAGGACACCACAGCAAGCCATGCCGCCGCCTGGCGCCAGCAACTGCACTACCGTCTGAAGGAGGGGGCTCTGATCGCGCTCGGCGCGCTCTGCCTTTACCTGTGGATGGCGCTGCTCACCTACGATTCCTCCGATCCGGGCTGGAGCCACTCCAGCCACGTCGAGCAGGTACAGAACGCTGCCGGCCGGCTGGGCGCGCTGAGCGCCGACATCCTGTTCATGGTGCTGGGCTATTTCGCCTACCTGTTCCCGCTGCTGCTGGCCGTGAAGACCTACCAGGTGTTCCGCAAACGCCACATGCCCTGGGAATGGAGCGGCTGGCTGTTCTCCTGGCGCCTAATCGGCCTGGTGTTCCTGGTGCTGTCCGGCTCCGCGCTGGCTTACATTCACTTCCACACCAGCGGCGCGCACATGCCGGCCACGGCTGGCGGAGCCCTGGGCGAGAGCCTCGGCCAACTGGGTATCAATGCTCTGAACGTGCAGGGCAGCACGCTGCTGTTCCTGGCGCTGTTCCTGTTCGGCATGACGGTGTTCGCCGACCTGTCCTGGTTCAAGGTCATGGACGTCACCGGCAAGATCACCCTCGATCTCTTCGAATTGATCCATAACGCCACCAATCGCTGGTGGAGTGCCCGCAGCGAGCACAAGCAGCTCGTCGCCCAGTTGCGTGAAGTCGACGAGCGCGTGGCCGAGGTCGCTGCGCCCATCGTCGCCGACCGCCGCGAGCAGGCCAAGGTCAAGGAGCGCCTGATCGAGCGCGAGGAAGCGCTGGTCAAGAGCGTGCAGGAGCGTGAGAAGCGCGTGGCGCCGAAGATCGACGTCCCGCCGCCGCCCACGAAGCCCGCCGAGCCGAGCAAGCGCGTGCTGAAAGAGAAGCAGGCGCCGCTGTTCGTCGATACCGCTGTGGAAGGCACGCTGCCGCCGCTGTCGATCCTCGACCCGGCCTCGGAAAAGAAGCAGAGCTATTCGCCCGAATCCCTGGAGGCCATGTCGCGCCTGCTGGAGATCAAGCTCAAGGAATTCGGCGTCGAGGTCATCGTCGAGTCCGTGCATCCGGGCCCGGTGATTACCCGTTTCGAAATCCAGCCGGCCGCCGGCGTGAAGGTCAGCCGTATTTCCAACCTGGCCAAGGACCTGGCGCGTTCGCTGGCGGTGATCAGCGTGCGCGTGGTGGAAGTCATCCCCGGCAAGACCACCGTGGGCATCGAGATTCCCAACGAAGACCGGCAGATGGTGCGTTTCTCCGAAGTGTTGATGACCCCGGAGTACGACGAGCACAAGTCCACCGTGCCGCTGGCCCTGGGCCATGATATCGGCGGTCATCCGATCATCACCGACCTGGCGAAGATGCCGCACCTGCTGGTGGCCGGTACTACCGGCTCCGGTAAGTCGGTGGGCGTGAACGCCATGCTGCTGTCGATCCTGTTCAAGTCCACGCCGGAAGAGGCGCGCCTGATCATGATCGACCCGAAGATGCTGGAACTGTCGATTTACGAAGGCATTCCGCACCTGCTCTGCCCGGTCGTCACCGACATGAAGGAGGCCGCCAACGCACTGCGCTGGAGCGTCGCCGAGATGGAGCGCCGCTACAAGCTGATGGCGGCCATGGGCGTGCGCAACCTCGCCGGCTTCAACCGCAAGGTGAAGGATGCGGAGGAGGCCGGTACGCCACTGACCGACCCGCTGTACCGCCGCGAGAGCATGGAAGACGAAGCGCCGCTGCTGCAGACCCTGCCGACCATCGTGGTCGTCGTGGACGAATTCGCCGACATGATGATGATCGTCGGCAAGAAGGTGGAAGAGCTGATCGCCCGTATCGCCCAGAAAGCGCGTGCGGCGGGCATCCACCTGATCCTGGCGACCCAGCGTCCGTCGGTGGACGTGATTACCGGCCTGATCAAGGCGAACATCCCTACCCGTATCGCCTTCCAGGTGTCCAGCAAGATCGACTCGCGCACCATTCTCGACCAAGGCGGCGCCGAGCAACTGCTGGGCCACGGCGACATGCTGTACCTGCCGCCGGGCACCGGCCTGCCGATTCGCGTCCATGGCGCCTTCGTCTCCGACGAAGAGGTGCACCGCGTCGTCGAGGCGTGGAAGCTGCGAGGTGCGCCGAACTACATCGAGGACATCCTCGCTGGCGCCGACGAGGGCGGTGGCGGCTCGTTCGAAGGTGGCGGTGGTGGCGAAGGCAGCGAGGGTAGCGAGGACGATCCGCTCTACGACGAGGCCGTGCGTTTCGTGACCGAAAGTCGCCGGGCCTCGATTTCCGCCGTGCAGCGCAAGCTGAAGATCGGCTACAACCGCGCCGCGCGAATGATCGAGGCGATGGAAATGGCCGGTGTGGTCACCGCAATGAATACCAATGGCTCGCGCGAAGTCATCGCGCCCGCCCCGATCCGTGATTGATTCGACTTCGAGGATTTCGATGCGTCTGATCCGCCTGTTTTTCGTTGCTGCGCTGGCCTTTGCCGGCGTCCAGGCCCATGCCGACGATGCCGCTGCGCAGCGCCTGAGCGGGATGCTCACCAAGGCCCAGACAATGACCGCGCGCTTCTCCCAGCTGACCCTGGATGGCAGCGGCACTCGCCTGCAGGAAACCGCCGGTACCCTGGGGCTCAAGCGCCCCGGCCTGTTCCGCTGGCACACCGATGCTCCGAACGAGCAACTGCTGATCTCCAATGGTGAGAAGATCTGGCTGTATGACCCGGACCTGGAGCAGGTGACCATCCAGAAGCTCGACCAGCGCCTGACCCAGACCCCGGCCCTGCTGCTGTCCGGCGATGTGTCGAAGATCGGCCAGAGCTTCGATATCACCGCAAAAGATGGCGGCAACGTGGTCGACTTCACCCTCAAGCCCAAGTCCAAGGACACGCTGTTCGACAGCCTGCGGATTTCCTTCCGCAGCGGTGTGGTGAACGACATGCAGTTGATCGACAGCGTCGGCCAGCGCACCAACATCCTGTTCTTCGACGTGAAGATGAACGAGCCGATGGACGCCAAGCAGTTCGTCTTCGACGTGCCCAAGGGCGTCGACGTCATCCAGGAATAACCGGCCGCGCGCCGGATTGATCGATAGGTAATACCGTGGACCTGTTCCGCTCCGCCCCCGTTTCCCAGCCCCTGGCCGCGCGCCTGCGCGCGACCAGCCTGGACGAGTACGTCGGCCAGGAGCACCTGCTCGCCCGCGGCAAGCCGCTGCGTGAGGCGCTGGAGCAGGGCGCGCTGCACTCGATGATCTTCTGGGGCCCGCCCGGGGTCGGCAAGACCACCCTGGCGAAGTTGCTGGCCCAGGTCACCGATGCGCACTTCGAGACCATCTCGGCAGTGCTCTCGGGCGTGAAGGAAATCCGCCAGTCGGTGGAGGTGGCCAAGCAGCACGCCGCGCAGTATGGCCGTCGCACCATCCTCTTCGTCGACGAAGTGCACCGCTTCAACAAGAGCCAGCAGGATGCCTTCCTGCCCTATGTGGAAGACGGCACCCTGATCTTCATCGGTGCGACCACCGAGAACCCGTCCTTCGAGCTGAACAACGCGCTGCTCTCCCGCGCGCGCGTCTATGTGCTGAAAAGCCTGGACGAAACGGCCCTGCGGCGGTTGGTGGAGCGCGCATTGACCGAGGAAAAGGGCCTGGGCAAGCGCAACCTGAGCCTGCCCGACGACAGCTTTGCGATCCTCATGGCCGCGGCTGACGGCGACGGCCGGCGCCTGCTCAACCTGCTGGAGAATGCCTCCGACCTCGCAGAGGACAACGGCGAGATCAGCGCCGAGTTGCTGCAGAACCTGCTGGGCGACTCGCGCCGGCGCTTCGACAAGGGCGGCGAGGCGTTCTACGACCAGATCAGCGCGCTGCACAAGTCGGTGCGTGGCTCCAGCCCCGACGGAGCGCTGTACTGGTATTCGCGCATGCTCGATGGTGGCTGCGATCCGCTGTACATCGCGCGCCGGGTGGTGCGCATGGCCAGCGAGGACATCGGCAATGCCGATCCGCGTGCCTTGACCCTGTGCCTTCACGCCTGGGATGTGCAGGAGCGCCTCGGCAGTCCGGAAGGTGAGCTGGCGATCGCGCAGGCTATCGTTTACCTGGCCTGTGCGCCGAAGAGCAATGCCGTCTACAACGCTTACAACACGGCGCGTCGTGACGTGGCAGAGAGCGGCTCGCTGGAAGTGCCGCTGCATTTGCGCAATGCACCGACCAAGCTGATGAAGAACCTGGGCTATGGCGACGAGTATCGCTATGCCCATGATGAGCCGGATGCCTATGCGGCCGGAGAAGACTACTTCCCCGAGTCCATGGAACCGCGCCAGTATTACCAACCCGTGCCGCGCGGGCTCGAACTGAAGATCGGCGAAAAGCTGCGCCACTTGGCCAGCCTCGACAAGGCCAGTTCCCGCCGTCGCAGAAAATCCTGAAGTGGCGCCCCTGAGCGCCGCCCGACACTAGACACGAGAAGACACCATGCTCGATTCCAAACTGGTTCGTACCCAGCCGCAGGAAGTGGCCGAACGCCTGGCCACCCGTGGCTTCACCCTGGACGTGGCACGCATCGAAGCGCTGGAGAGCCAGCGCAAGGCCGTGCAGACCCGCACCGAGACCCTGCAGGCCGAGCGCAACTCGCGCTCCAAGGCCATCGGCCAGGCCATGAAGAATGGCGAGGACGTCGCGCCGCTGAAGGCCGAAGTCAATCGCATGGCCGAGGAGCTGGAATCCGGCAAGCGCGAGCTGGATGCCATCCAAGCCGAGCTGGACAGCCTGCTGCTGAACATTCCGAACCTGCCGCACGAATCCGTTCCGGTCGGTGCCGATGAAGAAGAGAACGTCGAAGTTCGTCGCTGGGGCACCCCGCGCACCTTCGACTTCGAGATCAAGGACCACGTCGCCCTGGGCGAGCAGCACGGCTGGCTGGATTTCGAGACCGCTGCGCGCCTGTCCGGCGCCCGCTTCGCCCTGATGCGCGGCCCGATCGCCCGCCTGCACCGCGCCCTGGCGCAGTTCATGCTCGACCTGCACACCCGCGAGCACGGCTACGAAGAAGCCTATACGCCGTACCTGGTACAGGCTCCCGCGCTGCAGGGCACTGGCCAGCTGCCGAAGTTCGAGGAAGACCTGTTCAAGATCCAGCGTGAAGACGAAGCCGATCTGTACCTGATTCCGACCGCGGAGGTCTCGCTGACCAACATTGTGGCGGGGCAGATCCTCGACGCGAAGGAACTGCCGCTGAAGTTCGTCGCCCACACCCCGTGCTTCCGCAGCGAAGCCGGCGCGTCGGGCCGTGATACCCGCGGGATGATCCGCCAACACCAGTTCGACAAGGTCGAGATGGTGCAGATCGTCGAGCCGTCCAAGTCCTGGGAAGCCCTGGAAAGCCTGGTCGGCAATGCCGAGAAGGTCCTCCAGGCGCTGGAACTGCCGTACCGCGCCCTGGCGCTGTGCACTGGCGACATGGGCTTTGGCGCCGCCAAGACCTATGACCTGGAAGTCTGGGTGCCGAGCCAGGACAAGTATCGCGAGATTTCCTCCTGCTCCAACTGCGGCGACTTCCAGGCCCGCCGCATGCAGGCGCGCTATCGCAACCCGGAAACCGGCAAGCCGGAGTTGGTCCACACCCTCAACGGCTCGGGCCTTGCCGTAGGCCGTACCCTGGTCGCGGTGCTGGAGAACTACCAGCAGGCCGATGGCTCGATTCGCGTGCCGGATGTGCTCAAGCCGTACATGGCGGGCATCGAGGTAATCGGCTGAGATGGACTTCCTGCCGCTGTTCCACATCCTGCGCGGACGTCGCGCGCTACTGGTCGGCGGCGGTGATGTCGCACTGCGCAAGGCGCGCCTGCTGAACGACGCTGGCGCAGTGCTGCGCGTCGTGGCGCCCGAGGTGCATTCCGAACTGCGCGAGCTGGTCGAGGAGGGCGCGGGGGAATTGCTCCTGCGCCCCTACGCCCAGGGCGACCTGCAGGACTGCGTGCTGGTCATCGCCGCCACCGACGATGAGCCGCTCAACGCCCAGGTGTCCCGAGATGCCAACGAGCGCGGTGTGCCGGTCAATGTGGTCGACGCGCCTGCCCTGTGCAGCGTGATCTTCCCGGCGATCGTTGATCGTTCGCCGCTGGTGGTGGCTGTCTCCAGTGGTGGTGATGCGCCAGTGCTGGCGCGGTTGTTGCGCGCCAAGCTGGAAACCTGGATCCCCGCGACCTACGGCCAGTTGGCCGGTCTGGCCAGCCGCTTCCGCGAGCGCGTCAAGCAGCGCCTGCCGGACTTGCAGCAGCGTCGCAAGTTCTGGGAAGACGTGTTCCAGGGGCCGGTCGCCGAGCGCATGCTTGCTGGGCAGCCGAACGAAGCCGAGCGCCTGCTGGCGGACAAGCTGGAAGCGCCGCAGCCCGAGTCCCGTGGCGAAGTCTATCTGGTCGGCGCCGGCCCCGGTGATCCCGACCTGCTGACCTTCCGCGCCCTGCGCCTGATGCAGCAGGCCGATGTGGTGCTCTACGACCGTCTCGTTGCGCCGGCCATCCTAGAGCTGTGCCGCCGCGATGCGGACCGTCTGTACGTCGGCAAGCGCCGCGCGGACCACGCCGTGCCGCAGGATGAGATCAACCGGCAACTGGTTGAATTGGCCAAGCAAGGCAAGCGCGTGCTGCGCCTGAAGGGCGGTGATCCGTTCATCTTCGGTCGCGGTGGCGAGGAAATCGACGAACTGGCGGCCAATGGCATCCCGTTCCAGGTGGTACCGGGCATTACCGCGGCAAGCGGCTGTGCGGCCTATGCTGGTATTCCGCTGACACACCGCGATTACGCGCAATCCGTGCGCTTCGTCACTGGTCACTTGAAGGACGGCACCACCGACCTGCCCTGGAACGATCTGGTCGCTCCGGGCCAGACCCTGGTGTTCTACATGGGCCTGGTCGGCTTGCCGGTGATTTGCGAGCAACTGGTGCGCCACGGCCGCTCCGCCGACACGCCGGCTGCTCTTGTTCAGCAGGGCACCACCGTACATCAGCGCGTATTCACCGGTACCCTGGCGAACCTGCCGGAGCTGGTGGCCGAGCACGAAGTGCATGCGCCGACCCTGGTGATAGTCGGGGAAGTGGTGCAACTGAGAGAGAAGCTTGCCTGGTTCGAGGGGCAGCAGTGAGAGCCTCGCGCGTAGCGGTCCTGGGTGCTGTATGCGCCCTGGGCTTCGCTGCGTTACCGGTGTCCGCCGCCAGTTTCGATTGCAAGAAGGCCAGGCAGGCCGACGAGAAAGCCATCTGCGCGGATCGCCAACTATCCGAGATGGACGTGCAGGTAGCGACTACCTACCGCTTGTTGCGCGGTCTGTTCGCCATGGGCATGCGCGGCAACCTGGGCGACTCGCAGCTTGCCTGGCTGGAGCAGCGTCGTGCCTGCGGCGCCAACAAGGCCTGCCTGAAACAGCGCTATCAGGAGCGTCTGGACGCGCTGCAGAAGGTCTACGACGGCATCGAAAAGCCCATTTGACCTGCTTTTTCCCCTGTAGGAGCGAGCTTGCTCGCGAACAGTTTTTCCGCAGGCTTGGGCGTCAAGCGATTCGCGAGCAAGCTCGCTCCTGCAAATCGGGTGTTGCGCAGCTTTTGTAGGAGCGGAGTCATCCGCGATGTTTGCAGCCGCTGATGAACATCGCGGACGGAGTCCGCTCCTACACCAGGTTCAAGCGCCGCTTAGCTCCTACGCGCGATACCCTTGCCGGGCAAATGCTCACGCCCGTGCGGACTGGTGAATTCCTGCTGCGGCCCAAGCGGCACCACGCCAGTCGGGTTGATGGTGCGATGGCTGGCATAGTAGTGGTTCTTGATGTGCTGGAAATCGACCGTTCCGGCAACACCTTCCAGTTGATACAGCTCGCGCAGCCAGCCTGACAGGTTGGGGTAGTCCGCCAGTCGGCGCAGGTTGCACTTGAAGTGGCCGTGGTAGACCGCATCGAAGCGGATCAGCGTGGTGAACAGACGCACATCGGCTTCGGTCAGGTATTCGCCCGCCAGGTAGCGCTGCTTGCCGAGGCGCTCCTCCAGCCAGTCCAGCTCGTTGAACAATGTCTTGAAGGCTTCTTCGTATGCATCCTGTGTCGTCGCGAAGCCTGCACGGTAAACACCGTTGTTCACGGCCGGGTAGATGCGCTCGTTCAGTTCGTCGATCTGCGCACGCAGCGGTTCCGGGTAGAGATCCAGCTTATTGCCGGTGATTCCATCGAAGGCCGTGTTGAACATGCGGATGATCTCCGCCGATTCGTTGCTGACGATGCGTTGCTCGTGTTTGTCCCACAGCACTGGCACGGTCACTCGGCCAGTGTAGTTCGCGTCGTCCCGGGTATAGCGTTGATGGAGGAAGGTCAGGTCATCGAGCTTGTCACCCGTGGAGCCGAGAGCTTTGTCGAAGGTCCAGCCGTTTTCCAGCATCAGCCAACTGACGACGGAAACATCGATCAGCGATTCGAGGCCTTTGAACTGGCGGTAGATCAGCGTGCGGTGGGCCCAGGGGCAGGCCAGGGAAACATACAGGTGATAGCGGCCGGCTTCGGCGCGGAAGCCACCCTCGCCGGTGGGGCCAGGCTGGCCATCGGCGGTGACCCAATTGCGGCGCTGTGCGTTCTCGCGCTGGAAGCGACCGTCCTTGCTGGTGTCATACCACTGGTCATGCCAGCGGCCATCGATCAACTGTCCCATCTTGAGTGCTCCAGAAAGCGGGAAGATGGGACCAGTCTATCGGCTCTGGCTCGATTGTTTAGCGCAAAAACAGGATTCCAGCTATCGACTAAATCGATCTGTTGCGCTCGGTCCAGCGTTTGTCGGCCTCTGCGAAGGCCTCGTCGCGCTGCAATCCCGTGGCTCGCAGGGCAAGCGCCATGGTTGCGCGGACGGCGAGCTCCGCATACGCATCCTCGGACTCACCACGCCAGAAGGCGACCAGGTGAGCCGGCTCCAGCGCTTCCGGCTTGACGTGGCGCAGCGGCGACAGCGCCGGCCATTCCTCGTCCCAGGCTGCGCCGTCGCGGCAGCCATAAAGGTGCGAGGTAGCATCGGGGTTCATCTCGATCTCGCCGCCTTCACCCTTGATGACGATGGCGTAGTCGCCGAGCAGGCGGCTACCCTCGCGATGTACCTCCTGGTAACCGGGATGGAAGATGCTCTGCAGCACGCAGGTAGCACCCAGCGGATTGATCAGGCGCACCGCCGAATGCATGGGGGAGCGCAGGCCCAGCGTGTTGCGCAGGTCAATCATGCGTTGCAGGCGCGGCATCCAGTCAACCAGCGGGGCGAACGCGACTCCCTTGGCGTCCAGCGCGGCACGGGCTGAATCCCAGTCCCTGCACAGCGGCAGGCCGAGTTGCTCCAGCAGCTGTTCGGTATAGAGGCGGCCAGCGGTGTGCGCACCGCCGCCGTGCAGAAGGATTCGTGTCCCGCTGCCGCCCAGGCATTTGGCAGCCAGCAGGTACCAGGGAAGATGTCGCTTCTTGCCGGCGTAGCTCGGCCAATCGAGATCGACGGCTATCTTCGGCACCTGCAGGCGCTCGCGCACGGCTTCGGTGAAGCCGGCGAGTTCCTCGGCGCTTTCCTCCTTGTGCCGCAGCAGCATCAGGAAGGCGCCCAGCTGGGCCTCCTCGACCTTGTCGTCAAGGATCATGCCCAGCGCTTCGCGGGCTTCCTCGCGGGTCAGGCCGCGCGCGCCGCGCTTGCCTTTGCCGAGGATGCGGACGAACTGGGCGAAAGGATGTTCGGCGGGTGTCTGCAGGACGAGCGGGGCGGCGGTCATAGGCAATTGGTCGGCTTCGGCAGGCCGGCGAGCTTTGCGGCAAGCTTGGCCGGGGTGCCTTTGAACAGGAGGTTGAGATGCAGGCTGCTACCTTTTTCCGCGCCCAGTTTCTGGGCCGTGTACTTGATCAGCGGGCGGTTGGCTGGTGAGAGCTGGAATTCACCGTAGAACTCCCGCAGCAGCAGGAGGATTTCCCAGTGCTCGGCTGTCAGGTGGATGCCTTCGTTGTGCGCCAGGGCTTCGGCGGCGGCATCGCTCCAGTCGTTCAGATCGACGAGGTAGCCGTCCTTGTCCAGCGGCAGGGCTTGTCCGTTGACCAGCAGGGTACTCATAGCCAGGCGTTGACCTTGTCGAAGCGAGTGCAGAGTTCGACGAAGCCGGGGTAGTCCACGGCTACGACGCGGGCGGGAACATCGTCCATGCCTCGGGCCTGCAGATCTTCCAGCAGGGCGAAGAGCGCATTGGCCGAAGGCATCAGCTCCAGTGCCTGGCATGGCGCGGTACTGTCGCGCAGGGCGTAGACGGCGTCGCCGGTCAGCAACAGGCCGTCGTCCGGACCAAGCAGGTGCAGGCAACTGGCGAGCCGGCCGTCATTGAAGGGGGAGTGCGAGAGCAGGTGGAGAGTAGCCATCAGATCGTGATCACCTGGTCGTGGGTTTGCAGCAGGTTGCGTAGTTCGGCATCGTCCAGCGCTTGGGCGGGCAATGTCAGGCTGGTGCCGCGCAGCCCGCGCTCCGCAAGGCTGCGGCTGCTGGTATACAGCGCCTCTACGCCAAACAGCGGCAAGGCTTGCAGGTTGGCCTGCAGGTCCTTCTGCTCGATTGTCGCCGGGCGCTGGTCGGGCGCCAGCTGGAACACACCATCATCCAGGAAGAGCATCGAGATCGGCAGGTCGAAGGCGCCGCCGGCGAGGGCGATGTCCAGTGCCTCGCGGGCACTTGGGCCGGCCCAGGGCGCCTGGCGGCTGATGATCAGCAGGGATTTGGCCATCAATTACCTCCGAAGCAGACCAGCCGGTCTGCCAGTTGCGCCGCTTCATGCAGCTGACCAAGTCCGGAAAGATCCCAGGGTGCCTGCAGGTTGGCGGCGTGGCGGGAATAGCGGTTGGCTTCCTCTGGGTTGAGCACGCCCCGGCGCAGCGCAGCAGCAATGCAGACCACGCCATCCAGCTGGTGATCAGCGACGAAGCGCGCCCAGCAGGCGGCGACGTCCAGCTCATCCTGGCTGGCGACGGTGTTCGCCGATGCGCTGTGCACACCATCCTGGTAGAAAAACAACCGGGTGATTTCATGGCCGCCGGCCAGCGCTGCCTCGGCGAAGCGCAAGGCGCGTCGGGCGGCCGGTGAGTGCGGCGGAGAGAAGAGGGCAATGACAAATTTCATGCTGGGCCGACTGCAGGGGAATATCGCCGAATGATACGGCAACGCGTCTTTTTTGCCCTGCCGGAAATGAAAAAAGCCCGTCGAAACGGGCTTTTCCCTGAAGGCTGAACTATCAGTCGTCGCTGCCCATGATGCCGAAGATCTGCAGCAGGCTGATGAACAGGTTGTAGATCGAGACGTACAGGCTGATGGTCGCCATGATGTAGTTACGCTCGCCACCGTGGATGATCGCACTGGTCTGGAACAGGATCATCGCCGAGGAGAACAGTACGAAACCGGCGCTGATGGCCAGTTGCAGGCCGCTGATCTGGAAGAACAGCGAAACCAGCACGGCGCCCAGCAGTACGAAGAAGCCCGCGGTGATGAAGCCGGACAGGAAGCTCATGTCCTTGCGGGTGGTCAGTACATAGGCGGAGAGACCGAAGAACACCAGGGCAGTCATGAAGAAGGCCGAGGAAATAATGCTCGCGCCGTTGGCCATGCCCAGGTACATGTTCAGGATCGGGCCGAGGGTGTAGCCCATGAAGCCGGTGAGGGCGAAAGTGCTGACCAGGCCCCAGGCGCTGTTGCGCAGCTTCACGGTAAGGAAGAACAGACCATAGAAACCGAGCAGCACCACGAAGAAGCTGGGGTAGGGCAGGCGCATCTGTTGCGAGGCGAAAGCTACCAGGCCGCTGAAGGCCAGGGTCAGGGCCAGCAGGCCATAGGTATTGCGCAGGACGCCGCTGACCTCTTTCTGCTCCACGGCTGTGGAGTCGAGATATTGCCGTTCTTGCATGTCGAGACACTCCTGTTAAGCGGGATACGGATCCATGACCGTAGTGAGCTCATCATAACAGAGGGAAAAGCGCGCTGAATCATCAGAGTTTGACAGTGTGTTGCGATTCGGTAATATTGCCGCCCGCTCATGTGGAAGCGTGGCCGAGTGGTTTAAGGCAACGGTCTTGAAAACCGTCGACGGGCAACTGTCCTAGAGTTCGAATCTCTACGCTTCCGCCACCATTACAACGTTGAAAGCCCCGCACTGCGGGGCTTTCGCGTTTGTGGTGAGTGGTGATGTGCACCATCGTTATCTCCCGATCATTTCCGCATTATTTTCGTCGTTTCCGCATCACGGTAATTGGCGGGTGGGTTTAACGACTTCGCCGACGCGGCGGTAAACCGTTTCTGTTATCCGTTTATTGGAGTGACCGCGTAGGGCGGATGCCTCTCGAATGTCGGCAATTTCCGATGCGGCCTTGGGGTGGCGGCTGCGAAGCACGAATTCACTAATCCGCTTCGCCAAATACTCGTCGCTGGCCTCGATCGCGGCCGCAGCCGCTCTTGCCTGGCTGCGCGGTTGTCCCAGCTGTGGTGCAACATGCTGGCTGTTATCCTGCGACTGGTAGTGCCGGTGATCAGGTTGGGGCGCAGGTGGCCAATGCGGCGCGCGGCCATTTGCTTGATCAACTGGCCACAGATGTTGCGGAACGGGATGCGTAGCTTCTTTGTGGTCTTGGCCTGCTTCACCAATAGGTAGTCGTCTTTGATGTCGTCGCGACGCATTACCAGGGCGTCGGCAGGGCGCTGGCCAGTGACGCAGGTCAGGTCCATCGCATCATGAATACCGTCTTGTTGACCGTGGATTTACTCAACGGCAAAAGCTGTAGCAAATGCTAGGGCGTCGCCGCGTCGCCGCGTCGCCGTGCAGCGGATGGCGTGGTAATGGAGGCACTGCCAATGCTGGACTCGCTGCACGGCTTGGCGGCTGCGCGTCCTTTGGGTGCCTGCGGCGACCTATGCAGCTTTCGGGTGCAATGGCTATATGGCCTGCTGGTTGTTCAGCGAGCAGGCCAACACGCGCGCAGCCAGGTCTTCGTCGAACAGGCTGGCGGAGGGCCTTGTAAGGGAGTCAAGGACTGCTTGCCGGCCCGGCAGTGGCCTAGCCGCGTTTCACGCGGTAGTCGTCTAGGCCATCGATTCGGCGAGGCCTTGGCGTGGGGGTGGCGACCGGTGTGCGAAGGGCATTGAAGACCGCGGTCAGGCGCCGCGACTTAGCCTGTGGGCCTACACCCAGTGCAACTAGAGCGGACAGAGCTGTGGCGGTTAGATCAGCGTTACCGTCGCTCACGGTTGCTCCTTAAGCACCAGTGAGTGCTGCAGTGTCAGGCTGAAAATCCAGTCGCTCAGCGCGCGGTATTCATCTTCGCGCAGTTCGTCACGTTCAATGGACGCAAGTATCCGACCCTGCGCGGCGCCAGCGCGATACTCCAGCTCCAGTATGTTGGTGCTGTCGCTCAGTTCATTGGCGGCGGTGAGCAAGGCGCATGCGGCGACCTTCGGCAGGCGTTCGACGGCGGCGTAGAGTTTGGCGGGCAGCGCCTCTAGGGAGATGGTGGAGGGCGGGAATAGCGCTAGTCGCTGGGGCTGTGCTTTGCGGGGTACAGGTCTCAGACCTTGTAGGATGGTTTGAAGACCCTCAAGCGCCTCAAGGGCATCTTCCATGCTGTTTCTGCAAACAGTGCTCATCTTAAAACTCCTGAACACGCCGGGGCGTAGCAACCGCAGCCGGCGAAGACTGAGCGAGCCGGGTGTGAACTTTAGAACTTAATCAGCCGGTTCGTTCCAGAATGAAAAGAAACCTACAGCATTCCTCTGTTCCTGTTATAGCCACATGCTATCAGCTAATGCAGTGCATTTGTATAGGACTCGCTATGCTCGGCGCCTCTAGCGCGGCCTTTTTCACGGGGATTAGTCTGCTATTGAGTCGTCATATTCTGACTTTTTAGAAGTGTCGATGTGCGGTACCAGTTGATCTTGCATTCGAAGAAGGATGGCTCGTAGTGCTGGCCACGGTGCGGCACCCATGTTGAGAATCAGGCTGCTTTCTGGTGATCCCCACCGAAGGTGTGCCCGGCTTCGATCCAGACCGCCTGCAGCCAGTCAGGTTTCTTCGCCATCGGCTTCTTGAGGGTGCCGGCGACGACCACCGAGTCGACTTTGCGGTCGAAGGTCACGGCGCGCCTCAGCACCATGGCCCGTCTTCGACTCGGCAGGTCTGCTACGTCGAAGCGGTCCAGTAGATGCAGGCGTGGGCCAGAGGTCGTCGCGGTAGTCAAGTCGATAGCCGCGTCGCACCGCCAGCGCTCTGACTTGGACAGCAGGCCTAGAGCCAGTTGCCGAAGGTCACGTCGATGTTGGCGCTGATCTCCACCGGTGACCAGCCAGCGGTGCCGGACAGGCACTTCAGTATGTAGTATGTCGTTCGCCGGGCCGATGGCATCGGCGAGAGTCTCCGTCGGAATGTAGGTCGGCGGCAGCGCGTCGGCCATGTCGATCCACGCCACCACTATCTTGTGCGCGGCTTTGGCCTCGGCGATCGAGGCCTCGCGCTGGGCGGCGGCTTCCAGGACGACCCGCAGGGTCACCAGCTACACGCGGCTCGCGGTGCGGGTCTGGCGGAACTCGTTAATGACTTGCTCGCAGTTGGCGATCGATTCGGCGCTGTACGTGTCGGTAGAGTCAGCTTCCAGGGCCTTGATCTGCTCGGCGGTCGCCAGACACTCGCTCAGGTCGCGCTGACTGTTCTCCATGGCGCACTGGGCACTGGTCAGATAGCCGCGGTACCGCGGCAGCCGGCGGGCGGCTTCGGCGTCTGCGATCTGCTCCGGTGGCTGGAGGTTCACCAGCGCGCCGGCTTACTGATCAAGAGTTTGTCCCGTGCGCGGGCAACAATCCGACTCCTAAATATCGCATTCACCGGATCGAGAACGGCTGGTCGGTTTGGTCTGGGGGCAGCTACTCACTCACTAGCCTGACGAGCCCACTCGGCCCCAAGGTTTCCGGTCACGGTGGAGCGGCCGGCGCTTGGCCATCACCGCGATAAGGTCGATCGTCTATGGCTTGAAGGCAGTGCCACGGTGAATACGGCTGTCGTGATCGGCGACAAGTTGATCATCGCATTGCCAGTGGGGTTCAGGATGTCGAACGGTGACCAGATTAGCTTCGCCAGCGGTAATGGTGGCGGTGTCCGTTCTGTTCAGCACCAGCGGAGATATCCATTTCCAGAGCACCGTGGCCGTCGGGACTGAAATTGCCCTGGAATCCGTCAGCATATTTCTTAGGTGAGATGGCGGCAGTGAGGGCGTAACGCTATGATGTGCGCCTCTCAGAACGGAGGCAGAGATGCGCATCCTCGTTTTATTGTTCCTTGCAGCCATGGCTGGCTGCTCTGCTCAGCCTGATGACTTCGATTCCAGCATGCAGGCAAAGTCTGCTGGGCAGGTGCTTCTCAAGGAGTCCGGGGCAGAGAAGAGGGACGGCCAGTGAAGATTCATTCACTAACGGCGCTGCGTTTCTTTGCTGCTCTTGGCGTGTTCTTGCATCACTTCCATTTCTACGAGCACACTCAGAGTTTGGGGCTGCAGTACACGTATAAGGTCTTCTTTGAGGGCTTTGTGGGTGTCACGTTTTTCTATGTATTGTCTGGTTTTATCATCAGCTATAGCTACCATAATCAGGCCAAGAAACGCCCGTACACGACCGGAGAGTTCTTGTTTAACCGGTTTGCGCGTCTTTATCCGGTGCATCTCCTGACGCTTGGTGTTGCGATCGCTGCATATTACGGCGCATCGAATCTGGGTGCGATTGATGGAAAGGTATTGGCTGTAAATGCTGCGCTCCTGCAGGCGTTCGTGCCTGAGCCGCAGTACTTCTTCAGCTTCAACGGGGTGTCTTGGAGCATCTCTGTTGAGGTGTTCTTCTACCTAGCCTTCATCGCCCTGTTCGTGCGCCTGCGCACCAGGTATTTGGCCGTTCTAGGTGGTGCGCTCGCTCTAGTGATCGGCTTCCTGCTGGTCGGTCCGCTTGCCAATCATCCGTTGAATGGTTGGACCTTTTACATCAATCCTGCATTCCGGGCCGTAGACTTTATCGCCGGAATGCTGATTTTCCGCGTCTTCGCTAGTGGTCGGTTCCAGCCAACCGTTACGCAGAGCAGCGCCTTGGAGGTTGGATCGCTGGTCTTGCTCGGCGCCTTTGCATATATCGGGATGAAACATGTGCCGATGGCTTGGCGCTACGACTTGTTCTATCTCCTGCCGATGATACTCACGGTGTGGGCCTTCTCGCACGGCCAGGGCATTCTCTCTCGGCTCATCAGCACTCGCCTCTTTGTGCTATTGGGCGAAGCCTCGTTTAGCCTGTACATGATCCACCAGATTGTCATCGCCTTGGCGTTGAAGAACTCTCCGGTGAATATTAACGAGCCAAACCAGGTTCTATGGTTCATCGGTGTGACTACGCTGACAGGGGTGGTTATATCTGTGGCGATGTATGAAATGTACGAGAAGCCGATCAACGATTATTTGCGTAAGGTTTGGAGGCGTCTAAGCTCTCCGGACCTGCAAGCCCAGAAGCCCGCGTAAGCGGGCTTTTCTTTTGCAGCGCCGGCCAAAGTGCCGGCTTTTCTCGCCTGGAAAAAGTGAGTGGCGGCTACTCGCGGCGTGCGAAATAATGATCTCGGAAACATCGATTACACCTCGTGCAACGCCTGGCAAGGCCGGCTCGGTCTTGCGCTAGGCGTGACCAAGCCTCGCTTCTCCCGCTTCGCCCCCCGCCCCCGAGAAAGGCATCTACGCGCTGGGCAAACCGCTGCTGGCTTGCAGCGGCAAAAACGGCATGCCAGGTGTGGGCGGCCCAGGCATCGACGCCGAGCGCGAGAAGATCAGTCGCTGGGCTCCTGGCTACGAAAACGACACCGAGGCGTACATCGGAACTGAGGCCAAAGCCCTTGGCGGGCAGCGCAACCATGTTGTCGACGTCCGCCTGCTGACGACCCTGAGTGGCGTAGTGGTTGCGATCATCCGACACGAAAATGATGGTGTGACGTACCCGGCGATGTGATCGATGGGGTTGTGCGTGGGCGCTTCCACGTGAAGGGGAGCTGTCCTGATGTTGGCCGTCCTGGTGTTACTCGCCGACGGCGCGGGCCTGGGCGTTTGGCTGGCCGCTGAGTATTACTCACCACAATTCAATATTGCCCAGAAGTAGATCGCCGACGGCTCCGCTGCTGCAGCCAGTTGCATGACTACTCGCGAGGCCTTAGCCGCTGGAGTGGAGATCCAGAAACAGGCACTGGTCAGTCTGCTGGGGGCCGCAGCACAACCGGCGGATCGTGCTCGAGCACAGCGGGGGGCTGCCGAGGGTGGGGCGTTTGCTGCTGGGCGGGAAGTCCACACTTGGACTTCCACCACGCGCAGCTCAGGCACGGGCCTCTGATGCAGGGGGCCAGCACCACGGCAAGATCATCCTCACCGTGCTCGCTCCGGTGCCAGTTCCAGGCTGAATGCCTGACGTACCGCTGAGCATGCTTCGGGGCCTGCCGGCGTGCGCTCGATCTGTACTGCCTGGACGGCGATGCCGTGCAGGACCGCTCCAGTGGTGAAGCGAGCGTTTGCCGTCGGCTTGCTTCCCCAGGGCGCAGCGATCGACGAATAGATGTGGCCTCTGCGCGCCGAGCGAATGCAGCGCCAGGCCTACAAGATGAGGCTGGAAACGGCCGTTCAGGCCTGCCAGTAGGGAGATTGCTGTAAAAGTAAAAAGTGGTCAGCGATATCATCACGACAGTTACGACAGGTAATGCGGTGGAGTCCATTCCTGTCCGGCAGGTCGACGGCCCGAAACTAGGCCTGGGTGTACTACCTGGGTCCATACCCGCTGAGCTCGATGAAAATGGCGTGCGTGTTCGAGCTGTAGATGCAATGAAGGCCCAGAACAGTGCCGGCGCACCGGCTCAAGGCGGAAGCACGCAAGCCCCGGCGGGCGCTGCGATGAAGGTCGCGCTCGCCTATACCGCCGAGGACGCGGTGGTTGACCGTCATTGGATGGGCGACAGTATCGTCGACTGTGTCCTAGTGTCTCGACTTTTCCGCGTTCACCACCTTGGGCATCACGAGATCATCTGGACTGATTGATGAATTGATGTCTGGGTGGATTCGCTGGACCAAGTGCTACCCGCTCTGGATGAGCGACGCGGATCGGCAGGCGATGAGAGTTTGACGGTTAAAGTGGCTTGATCATTCCCCTGGGTACGGCTAGCGCTTGTCGCCGGCGCCGACCGGAATCACTTCGCGCAACTCAAAGAGCTCTTTCTCGTCGCGCATGATCTGCAGGCCAACAATATCGCCGGCGTATTCGCGGTCGAAACTACCCTCGCGCAGGCTCAGCTTCGGTGGCTGCCCGTTGATGTTGCCAAGCACGTCCCTCTGCAGGTCCTGATAGTGCCCTTCGGTCCAGATCGTCCTCACCACCTCACCAGGGCATGGTAGTAGCAAACCAGGCACCAGTGGAGCTCCCTTGTGCTGTTGTGCTCGGCATTCAACAAGTATGCGCCGAGCGCGTGGATGGCCTTCGCCTGCCGCTCTGAGAGGGAGATCAGCCCGAACTGGCAGGCCTCGTCAGCCTGTGCAAGTAAGTAGTGGTAGTGATCGTCAGTGCTGTAGAGGAAGGCAACTTTGTCGTACAGCGCGACTTCAGCAGGCGTCGCTGATCATCGATAATTTCGTGTCACTGGTATGTCGAACGAGTCAGGTGACATTAAGGGAGGTGGACAGGGTGCTCAGAGCGGACGAGAAGGGGCGAAAATCAGTTCCAGAAGGTATTTCGCGCCCTCAGTAATATCGGGTCTCGTATAGGGTTTATTTCCTGTTAGAATCGGAATGCTTTCACGGCTGAGCGCAGCACCTTTGCGGGATTTGTATGATGGTCTTGAAAGCCGCCGACGGGCAACTGTCCTAGAGTTCGAATCTCTACGCTTCCGCCACTATTGCAACGTTGAAAGCCCCGCACTGCGGGGCTTTCGCGTTTCTGCCGGAGGAAGTGCCTCGTCTCGGCCTTTCGTCCAATCAGGTATCGCGCAGATTGCGATTGCCTTGTACAAGTTGAACAACGTCAGAAAAGGCCGATCATCCCGATAGATGATTCTGTAGGACATTGATCCGCTCAGTTAAACTTCAAGTACCAACCTCCGGAAAATCCTGAATGAATCAAGTCGAAGATCTCGAGCGGCAGATGCGCGAAGCGCTGGGCGTTGCTCCGAAAAAGATCAAAACCACTCGGGAAGTCAGCAACCCCATGCGGGGCTACCTGATCGTTCTCAGTGTGCGTGGCGATAGTGGGCCCGCATTTCGTTTCGAGCATCGCTCGCGCTCGCTGAGTCGCACCGAAGCCATCCTGGAGGCGGAGAAAGCAGCGCGCAGCGCTGGCTACAAGCCCTGGGCACTGCTGGATGCCGTCGAGGCCTGAGGCCTGTCGATAAGGAGTTCGACGGTGACGGCTGCATCAATCCTCTGTGGAATCCTGTTGGTCGCCGGTACCGCATGGCTGGCGTTACGCAAAGCACGGCGAGCCGTAGGCAAGCACCAGGGGGACGGTTCCAGCTACGACTTAATCAACTCGTCTGTCGCAACTGACGATAGCGATTCGTTCCGCAGAGGCGATCACGCCGACTGTGGCAGTGCGGATACGGATTCGGGTGGTGGATGCGAGTCCGCTGGCAGCAGCGCCGATTGAGCGCACGATCGGTAGGGCAGTGGCTGCGTGATTGCCATCGATATTTCCAGAGCGGGATCTCTCCGGTACGGCCGTCCTAGACGTGCCAGCGGGCATCTGTCAGCATTTATTCCGCCTGTGCTGCATTTCTCTGGCGCTTGCATTTTGGCGAACGGCTTCCAAGCTAGGTCGTAGAGCCGCTTTCTGTTAAGGTTCGGCAATTGTTCGGGGCTTCTTTTGCGAGGCTCGTCATTCCATTCTGCTCAAGGGGTGCTGCGTGATTAAGGTGCTGGTGGTCGATGATCACGATCTGGTGCGCACCGGAATTACCCGCATGCTGGCTGATATCGACGGCCTGCAGGTTGTCGGGCAGGCCGACTCCGGCGAGCGAGGGCTGCAACTGGCTCGCGAGCTGAAGCCCGATGTCGTCCTGATGGATGTGAAGATGCCCGGCATTGGCGGCCTCGAAGCCACCCGCAAGCTGCTGCGCAGCCAGCCGGACGTCCGCGTTGTGGTGGTGACGGTGTGCGAAGAAGATCCGTTCCCCACTCGCCTGATGCAAGCCGGCGCGGCTGGTTACCTCACCAAGGGCGCGGCCCTCGACGAGATGGTCCAGGCGATTCGCCAGGTGTTTGCCGGCCAGCGCTACATCAGCCCGCAGATCGCGCAGAACCTGGCATTGAAATCCTTCGAGCCGGAGCGGAATGCATCGCCGTTCGACACACTTTCCGAGCGTGAAATCCAGATCGCACTGATGATCGCTAACTGCCACAAGGTGCAGAGCATCTCGGACAAGCTGTGCCTCTCGCCCAAGACCGTGAATACCTACCGCTACCGTATCTTCGAGAAGCTCTCGATCACCAGTGACGTCGAACTGGCGCTGCTGGCTGTCCGGCACGGCATGGTCGACGCCAGCAACTGATCATGGTGCAACCGTTCGATTCGGCGGCCTTCCTGGCGACCTGCAGCGGGCGGCCGGGCGTTTATCGCATGTTCGACGCAGACGCCAAGCTGCTGTACGTCGGCAAGGCGAAAGACCTCAAGAAGCGTCTCTCCAGTTATTTCCGCAAGTCCGGCCTGGCGCCGAAGACAGCCGCGCTGGTGGCGAAGATCGCCCAGGTCGAGACCACCATCACCGGCAACGAGACCGAGGCGCTGCTGCTGGAGCAGACGCTGATCAAGGAGTGGCGCCCGCCTTACAACATCCTGCTGCGCGATGATAAGTCGTACCCCTACGTCTTCCTGTCGAGCGAGGATCAGTACCCGCGTCTGACCATCCATCGTGGCGCAAAGAAGGCCAAGGGGCGTTATTTCGGCCCGTACCCGAGCGCCGGGGCGATTCGCGAAAGCCTCGCGCTGCTGCAGAAGGCCTTCTTCGTGCGGCAGTGCGAGGACAGCTACTACCGCAACCGCACGCGTCCCTGCCTGCAGTACCAGATCAAGCGCTGCAAGGCACCATGCGTCGGGCTGGTGAGCGAAGAGGAATACGCCGAGGACGTGCGCCACTCGATCATGTTCCTCGAGGGGCGCAGTAACGTACTGGCCGAGGAGTTGTCCACCAGCATGGAGCAGGCGGCGATGCGCCTGGACTTCGAAAAGGCCGCCGAGCTACGCGACCAGGTCCAGATCCTGCGCCGTGTGCAGGACCAGCAGAGCATGGAGTTCGGCACCGGCAACGTGGATGTGGTGGCAGCCATCGTAACGCCTGGTGGAGCTTGCGTGCACCTGATCAGCGTGCGTGGCGGGCGAGTGCTGGGTAGCAAGAATTTCTTCCCGCAGGTGGCGATCGAAGAAGAGGTGGGGGATGTCCTGCTGGCCTTCCTTGGGCAGTACTACCTCAGCCACCACGAGCGCGACCTGCCGAATGAACTGATCGTCAATGCCGTGCATGAGGACTACCCGATCCTCGCCGCGGCTATCGAGGAGTCCCGAGGTCGCCTGCTGGAAATCACCCCGCGGGTGCGTGGCACACGTGCGCGCTGGCAGCAGCTGGCAGTGACCAATGCCGAACAGGCTCTGGCGGCGCGTCTAGCCAACCGCCAGCATATGGCTGCGCGCTTCGATGCGCTGGGTGAGGCGCTGGATCTGCCCGAGGCGCCGCAGCGCCTCGAGTGCTTCGACATCAGCCACTCCAGCGGCGAAGCGACAGTGGCTTCCTGTGTGGTCTTCGGCCCGGAAGGTGCGCTGAAGTCGGACTATCGCCGCTTCAATATCGAAGGCATTACCGGTGGCGACGATTATGCTGCCATGCACCAGGCGCTGACCCGTCGTTTCAGTCGCCTGAAAGAGGGCGAGGGCAAGATGCCCGACATCCTCCTGGTGGACGGCGGCAAGGGACAGTTGGCGATGGCTCAGGAAGTGCTGCAGGAACTGGCTGTGGTCGGCCTGACCTTGCTGGGCGTAGCCAAGGGTGTCACCCGCAAGCCTGGGCTTGAAACGCTCTACCTCAACGACGCCGAGCACGAATTCACCTTACCCGCCGACTCGCCTGCGCTGCATCTGATCCAGCAGATCCGTGACGAGGCACACCGCTTTGCGATCACCGGCCACCGCGCCCGGCGCGGCAAGGCCCGGCGCACCTCGACACTAGAAGACGTCGCTGGCGTCGGGCCCAAGCGCCGCCGTGACCTGCTCAAGCATTTCGGCGGATTGCAGGAACTGGGCAGAGCCAGTATCGATGAAATTGCCAAAGCCCCCGGTATCAGCAAAAAGCTGGCAGAGCAGATTTATGCTGCCCTGCACAGCGAGTAGAATGCCGGCTCAACTCGAAGACCTTCCGACCCGATGAATATCCCGAACCTGCTCACACTGCTCCGCGTTCTGCTCATTCCGATCTTCATCCTGTTGTTCTATCTCCCGTTCCCGGCCAGCCACCTGGCTGCCAGCGCCGTGTTCGCGCTTGCCGCCGCTACCGACTGGCTGGATGGCTACCTGGCGCGTCGATTGGGGCAGAGCACGCCGTTCGGGGCCTTCCTCGACCCGGTGGCGGACAAGCTGATGGTCGCCACTGCGCTGGTGCTGCTGGTGGAGGAGCATGCGAACCTGTGGCTGACGCTTCCCGCCGCTATCATCATCGGGCGCGAAATCGTGGTATCGGCGTTGCGCGAGTGGATGGCGGAGATCGGGGCGAGGGCGCATGTCGCCGTTTCCAGCCTGGGCAAGTGGAAGACCGCGGCGCAGATGCTGGCGCTGGTGATTCTCCTGGCCAATCCGCCGCTGATGACGTTCTGGGTCCTGGTTGGCTATGCGCTGCTGATCGTTGCCGCGATCCTTACCCTGTGGTCGATGCTGCACTATCTGCTGGCGGCCTGGCCGCACCTGAACACGACCCCGAAAGAGAAATAAGTTTTTTTGAATCAAGGAGTTGACAGGCATTTCCAAATCGTTAGAATGGCGCCCGTCAACACGACAACGCGGGAATAGCTCAGTTGGTAGAGCACGACCTTGCCAAGGTCGGGGTCGCGAGTTCGAGTCTCGTTTCCCGCTCCAAGTTTTGATCTACAGACTTCCACTGACGTCTGTAAGTCATTGAAATTAGGGGCTTCGGCCCCTTTTTTCATTCCAGCCAAAGCCACGGAAATCCACCGACAGCCAGCGTTTTTGAGGCCAAAATTGAGGCCAGAGAATGCGGGTGGTGCCGGTTCCGGGTTGTTGCTGGGGTTGGATCGGGATGACCAGCAGCATTGAGCCTAAGTCTCACGACTTAGGAGTTTGATGATGGCACTCTCTGATCTGACCGTGCGGCAAGCCAAGGCCGCCAAGAAAACCTACAGCATCCCCGATACCGATGGCCTCGGCCTGGTGGTCGCCCCCACCGGCGGCAAATCGTGGCACCTGCGCTACTACTGGCTCGGCAAGCAAAAACGCATATCCCTGGGCAACTATCCCGAGATCGGCCTGCGCGAAGCCCGCACCTTGCGCGACGAAGCCAGGGCGCTCCTGGCCCAAGGCATCAACCCCCACACCGACCGCAAGCAGAAACGGCATGCGGTCAAGCTGGCCTCGGACTACACATTCAAGGCAGTCTTCGATGCTTGGGTCGAGCACCGCGCCAAGGAACTCAAGGAAGGCCGGAACAGCACACTGTCGCAGATCAAGCGGATCTTCGAGAAAGACGTGCTGCCCAGCCTCAAGCAGATGTCGATCTATGACATTCGCAGGCCGCAACTCCTGGGCGTCCTGGCGCGGATCGAGAAGCGCGAGGCCTTCACCACTGCCGAAAAGGTCCGGACCTGGCTGGGGCAGCTATTCCGCTATGCGCTCGTCATCGTCGAGGGCATGGAGGCCAATCCGGCCACGGACCTGGACGTAGTGGCCGAGCCCAAGCCCGCGGTGACCCATAACCCCTACCTGCACCTGCCCGAGCTTCCCGAGTTCCTCCAGAAGCTCAGGCTCTACAACCCGCGCGGCTGGCAAACCCAGCTCGGTATCCGCCTGCTGTTCTTGACCGGCGTGCGCACCGGCGAACTGCGGCTGGCGACCCCGGATCAGTTCGACCTCGACCGTGGGCTTTGGATCATCCCCCCGCAGATCGTCAAGCAGCTTCAGGACGAGATGCGCAAAGCGGGGAAGCGGCCGCAGGACGTACCGCCCTACATCGTGCCGCTGTCCCTTCAGGCCATCGAGATCGTGCGCTACCTCCTGGGGGTGATGCGGCCCGCCCAGCGCCACCTGCTGACGCACCGCAGCGAACTCAAGAAGCGCATCAGCGAGAACACGCTCAACGCCGCCTTGAAGCGGATGGGCTACGAGGACAAACTGACCGGCCACGGTATTCGTGGAACCATCTCGACGGCACTCAACGAGATCGGCTATCCCAAGATTTGGGTGGACGCGCAGCTTTCGCATTCCGACCCAAACAAGGTGAGTTCGGCCTACAACCACGCCAAGTACGTGGAACCGCGCCGCCGGATGATGCAGGACTGGGCCGACCGCCTCGACTTGCTCGAACAGGGCCAAGTCGAAGCGGCCAGCGCGCACCTCACTATCCACATCGAGGGCGTACCGGCCATGGCGGAGGAGGACAAGCCCGACGCCATCGTTGCAGCTTCCTCTGCGCCTCCCGTTCCGCCGGTGGTGGCCACCCCCATCGTCGTGACGCCGAACGAAGGGGGCATCACCTTCCAACGGTTGTCGCAGGTGCCGCCATCCCCGACTCATGCGCCAGAACCCGAGGTGTCGGCCATCCAGCGCGAGCGCGAGGAAATGCTGGCCATCTACGAATCGCCGAGCAGTCTGCCGGTGCCCCTGTTCGGCAAGTTGGCTGGAAAGTCCAAGGACCAGATCAACCGCGAGTTGAAGGCGGGCAAGCTGCTCTCCATCAGCCTGGGCAACCGGGGGCAGCGAGTTCCCGATTGGCAACTGGTGCCGCTCAAACACAAGCTGGCCCAGGTGCTCATGCGCCAGTACCCCCAGGCGGATTCATGGGAGCTTTACCGCATGCTGACCCAGCCACATCCCGACCTGGGTGACCGCGCGGCCATCGACATCGTGACGCCAAGCAATCTGGGCATGGTGGTACAGATCATCGCAGGCAGCGAGCCACATGCGAATGCTCCCGAGGTCGTACCGCCGCGGCCTATCTCCGAAGAGGTGCGCCAGAGTGTTCGCCGGCTGATGGAGAGCGCTGTCGCCTTGGACGGCGCATAGGGTTACAGCCCTCGCGGGGGCCTTACGGCCCCCGCGCTACATCTGCACCGCCTGCATGAGTTCGCTCAGCACGCTGTGCGGGAGCGAAGGACACGGCGCCGGTATGCGCCGTCGAGAAATCGAGCAGACGATCATGCATGTCCAGCAGATCGCCGGACGCCTGGCGTCTGCACATCAGGGAACGCTCAGCGCGGGCGCGCTATCGGGTATTCGATTGGACTGCACTATCCTTGGCTACCTGCATCGCTCTGCGCTCGAACCGCTCAGAAACCGCGTTAGTTCGTCCTTTGAGGCGCTGCAGATGAGTCACGACCTCGTAGGGCCCCTCGGCCAGCGGCCGGGCGGTGATCCCCCATGCATCAGCGCGCTCGATGCGCGATTGCGCGGTGATCCCGACACCATAGCCAGCGCCGACCCATAGCGCCAACATGTCGAACGAGGTCACATGCTGGACGCTCTGCCGGCTTAAAGACGGGAGGGATGACAGCCGCTGATCCAGTAGTGAGCAGCTTTCTGCCGGCCAGCGAAACACGGGGTAGTCCAAAAGTTCGGCGATCGTAAGCTTTGTCTGGGCGAGCAAGGGGGACCACAATGGCATGGCAACAGCGATGTTCTCGATCCACAAGGGTTGGCTTTTCAGAGACGGAGCGCTTACGGCCCGAAGCGACATTCCTGCGTCGTAACGACCTTCATCAATGCCCGTCACCAGGTCGTCACTTGATGTCTCAAAGAACGCGATAGTGATTTCCGGCTCTTCCGCGCGTTGCAGGGCGAGAAGCGAGGAGAAGCATGAGGATGGCACCCCAGGTGCTATCGCAAGCCTGAGATGGGGAAACTGGCTGGTGGCATCATGCATGCGAGCCCCCAAAAAGTGTTCTGGCCGAGTAGGTGAACTTGCATCGTGGTCAAGAGTGAAGTTTAACGCCGTTATCTTTAACGTGGTTAATTTTGGCAGATTGTTTGACGCTTCTGCTAATGCAGAAATCAACCATTCAGCCAGGCCGTCCTTCTGGCACAACAACGTATGAATCCGCAGCGGCGACAGCTTTCGGACAGGCCGTGCGCGCTGCGCGCGTCGCACAAGGAGTCGCGCAAGACGAGTTCGCATCTCGGGCAGGCATTTCGCGCTCGCACATGGGCAAGATCGAGCGTGGAGAGCACGTGCCCACGCTGCCCCTCATACTGAAAATTTCAGTAGCACTTGGGATAAGCGCGGCTGAATTGATGGCGGCCACCGAGCGCAATCTTCGTGCCGAAACCGATCTTTGAGGGTGTCTGCCAGCGGGGCCTTCAGCCGCTCGCAGAGTCACGTAGGCGAACGATGAACCGCTCCAGCGAAGCCGACAAATCACTGCTGTCGGCCCGCAGCAAGTAAGTCGTGATGACGGCTGAATCGATGGCCAGGGGACGGATCACCACGTCCGGGCGTTGGCAAACCGGAATCTTGCTCGCCGCGAGAAAGCCGATACCGTAACCAGCACCGACCAAGGTGAGCATCATGTCCAGCGAGGACACCTCCTCGACGACGTTCAACTTGTGCTCAAGCACCTGCAGCAGTCGTGTCAGTTCCCGGCAGTAGCCCTCGCACGCATGGGGATCGCACAAGACCAGTGGATGGATCCCGACTTCTTGGAGCGGGACCTTTTTGTGGGCGAGCAGTGCGTGCCGTGCCGGCACGGCAATGACCAATGGATCTCGCCAGATGGGCTCAGCCCGTATGTCGTCGCCGACGTCGGCCGTATGCGCGAATCCGATCATGAAATCCCCGGACCGCAGGCCGCGCAACTGCTCGGCCAGCGGAACCTCGGACAGCCGTATCTCGATCTCCGGCTCCTCCGCGCGGCACCGGGCCAGAAATGCCGACAGGCGAGCATCGATTGCCCCGTCGGAAATCGCGATGCGCAGACTGCCTCGCAAACCTGCTGCCACGGCCTGGGCGTTTTCGCGTGCCTGTTCGAGCACGGTGAACAATCTGCGGATATCTTGAAGAAAGACAACACCCGCCGACGTCAGCACGGTTCCACGGCGGTTCCGGTCGAACAGCACGACCCCTAGCTCGTCCTCCAGTTCTTTGATGGCACGGGACAAGGGGGGCTGTTCGATGTGCAGGCGCTCGGCGGCGCGCGTGAAATGCAACTCTTCAGCCAGGGCCATGAAATAGCGCAGATGTCGTAATTCCATGGTCTCAGCCCCCCCATGCCGAACCGGCAGTCGCGTGCTACGCCCGTATGTAGATCCATCCCGCTTGCTGCATGCGCGCCATCTCGATAACAGCAGGCCCGTCCAGTACTTCGAGCGGCTCTCTGTTGTCCCTGCCGATCCGCGAAAGTGTGTTCGGGCATACCCAGGTGAGCGCGTCGAGGTCGGAAGGTGCCGTGTCCAGGGCGGCGGCGACGGCTTGCGCGTTCGCAACGATGCGCACATCGGCATCGGGCGCCGCGCGCTTGAGATTGGTTGCATTGCTTCGCGCACGCTCAAAGGCTTCTGCCGTCGGTGCGTGGAGGATCACTTTCAATGTGGGGCGCTGGGTGTCTTGGGTCATGGTCGGTCGGTGGTGCAGTCAGAAGGGTTGTTCACGGGCGCATCTGCTGGGATGCGGATTTCAAGGCGCTTTGCAGCATCTCCTCGATGGAGGGGTGGTAGTACGGCATGGCCAGCAGATCGTTGACGGTCTGCTTCGCCTGGATCGCCCAAGCGATCAGGTGCGCCAGGTGCTCGCCTTGCGTCAGGAGCATGCTGGCACCGAGCAAGGCGCCTGAGCCGGGGTCGGCATAGATGTGCAGCAGGTTTTCCGGAGCACCAAGAATCTTGGAGCGCCCGTTGCCGCTGCCTTCCGCGGTGCCGACGACCGCGCCTTCCTGCACCGCCGCCTCGTAGGTCATGCCGACTGCGCACGCATCCGGGTCGGTGAACAGGATCGTGATCGGCACGCGCCGGGATGCGCCCGGCCAACTTTCGCCGCGCAAGCTCGCCAGTGCGGCTTGCGCTGCCATCTGACCCTCGTCCGCGGCCTCGTGCATCAGAGGGCGATCCGGCTGCACATCGCCTGCGAAGAAAATCGGCACCTGGGACGGCCCGCAGGCCTGCATGGTCGCGGGGTCGATGCTCGGTCGGCCAGCCTGATCCAAGGAGATGCCGGCCGCGGCGAGATCGAGCGCCTCGGTATTGGGTTGTCGTCCCGTCACGACGAGAAGCCGATCCACGAGCGCGTCGCGCTCGCCGGCGCGCATGCGCACCTGGTCGCCTTCAAGGCTGACTTCGACGGCGGCGCCCAACCACATCGGCAACTCGGTCTCGAACCTGGCGATCGCCCGCTCCAGGACATCGGGGTCCTGGATGCCGCCGATGGCGTCTTTCTGGTCTGCCGCGACCACCTGCACATCCAAGCGAGACAGGGCCAGGCCGAGTTCCAGCCCGATGGCGCCCAGTCCCAGGATTCCCATCCGTGCGGGCAGGACGCCCAGGTCGAACAGGGTATCGGTGGTCAGGATGCGGGAGGCAACGCCGTCGAGCGCTTTGGGGACCACCGGGCGAGAGCCCGTCGCCACGATGAAGGCGCTGGCCTCGATCCGTTGTTCACCTGCCTGCAAGATGCCCGGCGCGACGAAGCGCGCTTCGGCCATGATCAGGCTCTCGCCAGCCGCCTTGCGCGTGCGCTCCGCGGCGGCGCCGGCCAGCGCATCCCTGGTCTGGCGGGCGTGGGACCATAAGGCCTGCGGCCCTTGGGTCGATGGCGTGGCGCTCGCTGCCAGTGCCTTGGCGACCTTCCAGTGCATGCCGGCATGCAGGGCCGCCTTCGAGGGCATGCATCCGACGCGCGCGCAGGTCGTCCCCAATGGCCCCCGATCGATCAGAACCACCTGTTTGCCTGTCGCTTTCAGCGCATGGAATGCGGTGCTGCCAGCGGTTCCCGCGCCAATGATGGCGACATCTACTTTCCTTGTCTGCATTGAATTTTCCCGTCCACAATCAATTAATCGAACATCGGACCTCTAGCCAACATTGCGCATGAGCATGAGGGCCGCCACGGCCACGCAGGTGATCGAAAACACCCGCTGGAGCATCTTTGAGGGAATCCTGCGTGCCAGAACACGGCCGAGCGACATGCCCACGAGCGCCGTGAGAACGAATGTCCAGGCGGGCGCGGTGAGCGTCATGCCATGACTCCACGCGATGAACACGGTTACAGCGGACAGCAGCGCGATCACCATGAGCGAGGTCGCGACGATGCTGTGCATGCGCAGCTCGCTGAAATGCGCCAGAGCCGGGACGATGATGAATCCGCCGCCCACCCCCAACATGCCCGTGGCCAAACCGGAGACGATGCCGATGCTCCCCAGCGTGGTCGCTGTTCGCACGTTCCAGACGAAGCGGCCGGTGTCCTTGGAGATCTTGCAGACCCGGGCTGGCTCGTCAGCCAGATCGTCCTGCGTCTGGCTGCCGCGAGATGACATGAACATCCGGTAGGCCACCACGAGCATGATGGCGACGAAGATCAGGTTCAGCCATCGAGGCGAAAGCCAGTGGGCAAACTGCACGCCCAGCGGAGCCGTCACGGCGCCGGCAGCCGCCAACATCATCGCTGCCTTGTACCGAACTACCCCCTGGCGCAAGCCCTGCAAAGCGCCCAGGGTCGCCGCTGCTCCCACGGCGAGCAGCGCCACGGGCGCGGCCTGACGGATGTCCATGCCCAGGCCGAACACCAGCGCCGGCACCGCGAAGATGCCGCCGCCGGCGCCAGTCAATCCCAGCACGGCTCCGATGATGAGGCCCAGCACTCCACCCGTCAGCGAGAGCATAGTGAATGATCCTTTGTGCAATTTCCGTTGAGCAGCCTGAGATGCGGGCTGAGAGAAGCGGCCATCAGGTTCGGCGCCTGGGCGGCTGGTTCAGCGCGGCCCCAGCACTTCACCCAATTGCGCCCCTCGCGGCATGCCGTTGTACTTCTTGAGGATCCCATTGGGGCCGCGTACAACGATGCCGGGCGTCCCCCGGAAGCCGGTGCTCGCCATGAGTGCCAGGTTGTCATCGAGGATCTTGCGCACATCGGCAGGCACGCTCTTGGCTGGCGTAATCCCGCCCTGGCCAAACTGCCGCTCGTTCGTCAACAACGCCGCACTCCGGTCAGGCGCGCCAAGAATGGCCGCGGCTTTGGCCGGGCTGTCATCCTTGATGATGCCTACCAGAATGTGCCGCAACTGGACCTTGCCGGAATCCACCCAGGGGCGTGCAGCTTCCCAGAAGGCGTTGCAATAGGGGCAGTTGGCATCGCTGAAGGTGTAGATGACGCGCGGCGCATCTGCCTTGCCGTCCAGCACCCAGGTGGACGACTGCAGCTGCGACCATTCCTTGTCGCTGACCGGCTTGGCGGCCAGCTTTTCCAGGTCCGCTTCGTCCATTGGCTCGCCCTTGGCGTTCAGGCGAGTTCCCACGATGGCATTGCCATCGCTCGTGATGTACACGGCAATGGGCCGGTCACCCGCGACGGCAGCGAAGGCGCGCAGACCGCCGCCGACCTTGAATTCCTGCGTGACGGTCAGGCCCTGACCTTCCAGCGCCTTGAGGACGGCCGGCTTGTCAGCCGTCTCTGCCTTGCTGCAGCCGGTGACCACCATGAAGCTGGCGGCCAGCAGGAACGAAATGTGCGAGCGTTGTGCAAACATGGTTACTCCTTGTCTGTCTTGATCTGTTGGGCTGGCGCGAATCGGCGCGACACCGTGTGTTTGAGGCTGGCCATCGTGAGTTCGCCCAGATGGGTATCCACCAGGCGTCCTTGCTCATCGAAGAACAAGGTGGTGGGCAGGCCTCGCGATGCGACGGCCTGCATGGTCTGGGAAGCGGGGTCGAGCAGCACATCCTTGAGATGCAGGCGTTCGCTCTCAAGAAAGGCGCGGGCTTGCTGGGCGCTCTCTCCCTGGTTGACCATGACAAAAGCGATATCGGGATACTGCGCTTGTGCCTGCTCGAACACCGGCATCTCGCGACGGCATGGTGGACACCACGACGCCCAGAGGTTGAGCACGACGGGCCGCCCAGCATAGGAATTCAGGACGACTGGCTGTTCATCGAGCGTTGCGAGCGTCAACGCTGGCAACGGCGGTGCCGAGCGCTGCAGCAGAGCCAGTACGCCCCCGGTAGCAAACCAGGCTGCGAGTCCGACCGCAACTCCCGCCAATACAGGCCGGCGCAATGCCCGAACCGCACGGGTGCGCCACCAGATGAGCGCCAGCGCTGCCAGGACACCGACCCACCACGAAAAGCCTTGGTCGCCAATGGAAATCATGGACATCGGCGACTGCGCGTACTCTTCCCACCATTGCGCGATGTAGCCGAGGCGAGCCGCCACAAACCCCACAAAAGCGGCGTCCAGCAACATTCCGCCGGCCGCCTTGTACGGAGAGTCGGGCAACCGCTTGGCAACCATGCGCGCCACCGCCCAGGCCAGCAGGACGGCCAGGAAGACGGCAACGACTTGGACGGAGAACGGACCTACGCTGATCATCAGGAACCTGCCTTGTCCAAGCGCACCAGGAAGGCGCGGGCATCGATCTCACCGACGACGCGCAGGTCCCGGCGTTCCGTACCGTCCGGGCCAACCAGAATGAGCGTGGGCGGCCCCATGACACCCCAATGCTTGAGCAAGGCCTGATCGGTCGCATCATTGCGCGTCACATCTGGTCGCACGACCTGCATCCGGGCCAGGCGGGACGCGACGGCGGGGTCGCCGAATACGTTGCGTTCGATCACATGGCAACTGACGCACCAGTCGGCGTAGAAGTCGATCAGGGTCCATTGGCCGCGCGAAGCGGCCTGTGCCAAATGCGCATCCACGTCCTCGACCGATTTCGCCTGCAGGTAAGCGACGCCGCCCGCCGCCGGTGCTGGCGAAGTCGAACCACCGCGCAGGTGGGCCAGCGGCTGCAATGCCGATTCGCCGCCAGAGGCCGCGCCGACCAGCATCAGGATGGACCACAAGCCGGCGAAGACGGCGCCGGACCGCAGCGACCATGCCAGCCGATGCTTCGCTGCCACGGCCTGGCCCCACGCGATCAGGCCAATCGCCACCGACAAGACCCATGCGCCCCACAGAACCAGGCTGACCGTGCCGGGCAGGAAGCGCGTCAGCATCATCACGGCCATGCCCACCATGACGTAGCCGAATGCCACGCGCACGCGGTCCATCCACGCGCCAGGCCGTGGCAGGACCCGGGCACCGAACACGGCGATGGCCAGCAGGGGCAGTCCCATGCCCAAACCCAGCGCGAACAAGGCCATGCCACCGTAGACCGCGCTGCCGGTCTGCCCGATGTACAGCAATGCGCCTGCCAATGGAGCGGTCATGCAAGGCCCGACCAGAAGCGCCGAGAGGAAGCCCAGCGCCGCCGCGCCGGAGATGCTCCCGCCCGAGCGATCTCTACCGGCGGATTCGACCCGATTGATCAGCGCCGAGGGCATCTGCAGCTCGAACAGGCCGAACAGTGAACTCGCCAGGACCAGGAACAAGGCTGCAAACGCTCCGAGCAGCCAAGGCGATTGCAGTGTGGCTTGCAGGTTGGCCCCGGCCAAGCCAGCGGCCACGCCCACCGCGGCGTAGGTGCCCGCCATCGCCAGGACATAGGACAGAGAGAGGAAGAAAGCCCGCCGCGGCTTGGCCTGGCTGCCGACGACCATGGTGGAGACGATGGGGATCATCGGGAGCGAGCATGGTGTGAAAGCGAGCAGCAAGCCGAAGCCAAAAAACAGCAGTGTTCCCCACACGGGGCCCAATGCTGCTAGGCGCTGCGCTGCCGCTTGATCCTCTGCCACCTCGGTAGCTCCGCCCAAGCTGACTGTGTTGGTGGAGGTCAAAGCCGAACTCCGCTGTACGGAGTCATTGCCGGTCGGGGATGTGCCGGCCACCACTGCCGGCAATGCCACATTCATGGTCTGCGGCGGATAGCAGATACCTGCCTCCGCGCACCCTTGCCAATGCAGTGTCAGCGGGCCGGGGGCGGTGGCGGGAAAGCGCAGATTGAGGGCATCGCCCGTATAGATTTCCGTATCGCCAAAGAATTCGTCGTGTTTGGCTGTTCCTGCCGGAAGCGTCAGGCTGACTTCATGGCCCTGCGCATCGACCAACTTGATGGCATGGCGATAAACGTAGTAGCCATCGGCAACGTGTCCAGCGGCCGAGAACGAATCGCCCTGCTGCTGCACAGCGTCCAGCTTGAGAACTTCGGCAACGTCCAGAAATTGCCGCTCGCTGCGGCCCCAGGAGGGAAAAAGGCCGTCCGCCCACGCACTGCCGACCGCACAACCACACAGGAGAAAGATCGCTACGATGCGCCGATAAAAAGCCAAATCCGAGTCCTCCAAGCAAAGCTGCCTGGATCATGCGATGACCCGATTAAGCGAAACTAAAGGTCCCCCCAATGGCCCGTGGGGGACGGGGATGCCATCAAGGCTTTGCGCTTGGCTCTGGTGATCGACCATGGGCGAGTTCCGCCTGCTCCGTCCGGGCCCGTTCAATCCCGGCCGCGACGACTTTCGCCGCCTCGGAATCGGGGGGCATCATCCCGAGCAGCTTCTCCCAGTGCGCGATGGCCGTTTGATAGTCCCGGCGCTGCACCGCAGCAGCGCCGGCCAGAGTCAGAGGCAGGGCTGCATTGGGATCGAGCGACAAGGCGCGCTCAAGCAGACGAGTGGGCTCTCCCTCAAAACCGGAGCCACGGATTCTGGACAGCGACTCCGCGTACTCCGCCAACGCCTGTGGATCGTTCTGGACCAGCTCATTGGCGTGGGTGAAGGCATTGACGGCTTGCTCATGATCGCCGAAGTAACGGTAGGAACGCGCCAGCATGAGCCAGCCTCCAGGATCATCGGGGTGCTGGGCCAGCCGTGCCTGAAGAGAGGCCACCATTGCTTGCACATCGGTTTGCGTCGTCATGCTCGCGCTGCGAACCTGTGACGGGTCCGTGGCGGCCGGATTTCCCAGGTACGAATAGGTGAGCGCTGTCGCGATCGGCAGCAGAATGGCGACAGTGATCGCTGCCCGCTTGCTTCCAGCAGGCGGCCCCAATTTCAACGGAGGAGCAGCAGTTTCATTCAGCGCTCGCCGCTGAAGATCAGATCTTGCATCGGCCAATTCATTGGCCGACAACGTGCCATTGATGTGGTCTCTCTCCAACTCCGCCCATTGATCGCGCAGTACCGCGACGTTCACGCTTTCAGGGGCAACTTGGTCGCTCGCACCATGTCCCCCTCGCCAGAGAACGAAAGAAAGCCATATCGAGACGCCTCCCACGAGCACCGACGCCAGAGTCAGGAAAACGATGCTCATGTTTCGTCCAGTACATTGTGTGGCGGAGCCAGCAGCGCGTCCGCGTGTCTGCGCTCCTCTTCATTGAGTGCAGCATGCTTCGGCTTGCGGTTTCGGCTGCGCAGATTCATGACCAAGACCACAATGCCCAAGGCAAGCACCACGAACGGGCCAAACCAAAGCAACATCGTTGTCGGCTTCAAGGGCGGGCGATAGAGCACGAAATCGCCGTATCGCTCGACCATATAAGTCCGGATGTCGTCATCGCTCTTGCCGGCACGGATCTGCTCGCGGATCTGTTGGCGCAAGTCAGCGGCAAGATCGGCCTGCGAAGCTGCAATCGATTCATTCTGGCAAACCAGGCAACGTAACTCGGATGCAATGCCCAGCATTCGGTCCTCGGCCGCTTGGTCGCTGGCCCAGACCGGAGCCGTGAACAGAAAGAAAAACAATGCCACCCGCCAGAGAATCATTTCTCAAGCTCCCGCACCAGCGGCAGCAGCTCGCCGCGCATTTCCCCCGCGTCAATCGCCCCGGTGTGCTTGTAGCGAATGATGCCTGCCTTATCGATCACATAGGTTTCCGGCACGCCGTACACCCCGAAGTCGATGCCGACCGCCCCATGCGCATCGGAGACCGTCGTTTCAAAGGCATTGCCATTGCGCCGTAGCCAGGCGATGGCGTTCTGGGGCGTGTCCTTGTAGTTCATGCCGACCACCGAAACAGCATGCCTGCTGGCCAATTCGGTGATGACAGGATGCTCCTCAAGACAGGGCGCGCACCAGGAAGCCCACACGTTCAGTACCCAAACTTTCCCGATCATGCTCTCGGATGAGAAGGTCAGGTCCGGAGCTTGCAGTTGCGGAAGGCTGAAGCGCGGCGCGGGCTTGTTGATCAAGGGCGATGGCACCTCGCTGGGCTTGAGCGTCAGGCCCACTGCGAGGAACGACACCAAGACAAGGAATCCGAGCAGCGGCCATAGGAAACGGTTCATGATGCGGCCTCGGGCAATGGCGGAGCGACGTGTTGACGGCGAGGCTTCAGACGGTATCGACGATCGCTGATGGCCAAGCCACCGCCAAGCGCCATCAGGATGCAGCCGATCCAGATCCAGTCAACGAATGGCTTGTGGTAGACACGAACGCTCCAAACACCGTCGCCGAGCGGTTCGCCGAGCGCCGCGTAGACGTGGCGCAGTCCGTTTGCATCGATCGCCACCTCGGTCATCGGCATCTGCGAGGCCGGGTAATTGCGCTTTTCCGGATGCAGCCGACGCAAGACCTTGCCGTCGCGCGACAGTTCGATATCGCCTATCTGCGCCACGTAGTTGGGCCCCCGCGTGCTTCTGACGCCGATCAAAGTGAGGTCGTAGCCGCCGATGCTGACGGACTCGCCCTGGGCCAATCGAACGTCTCGCTCGGTCTCATACCCACTGACGATGGTCACGCCAGTCACGAATACCGCGATGCCCAGATGCGCCATATGCATCCCAAGCCAACTGCGTGGCTGGGCACGCAACCCGCCGCGGGTGGCGCGCATTCGGCCGAAGATGCCCGTCACCACCGACACCGCAATCCACGTGGCGAGCATCAAGCCCAACGCCGCAGAAGCTGACCAGTGCCCCAGCACGAACGGGGCGGTCAGGCCCACCAGGGGTGCAGCAATCATCGGCACGCGCAACTGCCTGAAGATGGCACCGAACTGGGCGGCCTTCCAATTGGCGGCGGGTCCTACCGCAATCAGAAGCAACGCGGGGATCATCAATGGCACGAACACCGCATTGAAGTATGGCGGCCCCACGGAGAGCTTGCCCAGGCCCAGCGCATCGACGAGCAGTGGGTACAGCGTACCGAGCGCGACAGCGCCGGCAGTGACGACCAACAGCACATTGTTGACCAGCAGCAAGGACTCCCTGGAGACCATGTCGAACCGTCCTCCCATGCCGACCTTAGGGGCTCGCCATGCGAACAAAGCGAGCGACGTGCCCACAATGACCGTCAGCAGAATCAGAATGAATAACCCGCGTCGCGGATCGGTGGCAAATGCATGCACAGAAGTCAGTACGCCCGAGCGCACCAGAAAGGCACCCAAAAGCGAGCAAGAAAATGCGCCGATCGAGAGCAGCACCGTCCAGTTCTTGAAACTGGCCCGCTTTTCCGTCACCGCCAAAGAGTGGATCAAGGCGGTGCCCACCAGCCAGGGGATGAACGACGAGTTCTCGACCGGGTCCCAAAACCACCAGCCCCCCCAGCCCAACTCGTAGTAGGCCCACCAACTCCCCAAGGCGATTCCGACCGTCAGATTTGCCCAGGCTGCGGTGGCCCAGGGACGAGACCAGCGTGCCCACGTCGAGTCCAGTTGTCCGGCAAGCAATGCAGCAATCGCGAATGCGAAGGCCACCGAAAATCCGACGTACCCCATGTAAAGCAGCGGTGGATGAAAGATCAAGCCGATATCCTGCAGGAGCGGATTCAGATCCCATCCATCTTGCGGTACCGGGAAAAGTCGCTCGAAGGGATTGGAGGTCAACAGGACGAACAGCAGGAAGCCGGCCGTCACCAGGCCGAGCACGCCCAGAACGCGCGCCACCATGGCATCCGGAAGCTGTTTCGACAACCGGCTGACCGCATAGGCCCAGCCGGTCTGCATCAGCAGCCAGAGCAGGAGCGAACCCTCATGTCCGCCCCAGACCGCGGCCATTCTGTAGCCCAGCGGGAGCTGAGAATTGGAGTTTTGAGCGACGTAGGCGACCGAGTAGTCCTTCGCGACAAAGGCCCAGGTGAGCGCGGCAAAACCGACCATCACCAACAGGAATTGAGCGCGTGCAGCGGGGCGGGCGAACGCGATCCAGGTGAGGTTGGCTCGCGCCGCGCCGGCCAGGGCAAGAACACCTTGAGCGAGTGCCACGAACAAGGCAGCGATGAGGGCGAGGTGGCCGATTTCTGGAATCATGGGTCAAGGCTTCCTTGAAGCCGGCTTCTTCTGGACTTCGTCCAGCGCATGCTGGGCCTCGGGCGGCATGTAGTTCTCGTCGTGCTTGGCCAGCACCTCCTCGGCGCGAAAGAGGCCGGCACTGTCCAGCCGTCCTTGAACAACCACCCCTTTTCCTTCACTGAACAGGTCAGGCAAGATGCCCGAATACGTGACCGGGATTGCTTTGACCGTATCGGTGATGACGAACTGCACGGCAAGCTCACCACGCTGGCGCTTCAGACTACCTCGTTCCACCATGCCGCCGACTCGAAAGGTGCGCTCCAGTGGTGCCTCCCCGGCACTGACCTGCGAGGGCGTGAAGAAGAACACAAGGTTGCTCTGAAAGGCATTGAGCACCAGCGCGGTGGCGATGCCGAGGGCGGATAGCCCGGCGACGATGAGTGCGATGCGTCTATTTCGTGGCTTCACGCCGCGCCTCCTTGCCCAGCAATTCCGACTGGATGCGCCATAGCGCTGCTCGGCGCCGGCGCCGGAGCATTCGGCATTCAGTCCAGAGCAACACCACCGTCGTCAGGACGGATCCCCAAACGTACACGCCATATCCGCCCATCGCCAGGAACTCACCCACACTGGCCCAGTTCATCGCTTCACCTCCTCGATGTCCTGCAGCCAGCCGGCGTGATGTTCGCGTTCCAGGATGATGCAGCGCACACGCGCCAGCGCCGCCGCAGCCGTGTAAGCCCAGGCCGCAAGAACCATGATCAGCATGCCCAACAACATGACCGTCGCCATGGAGGGCGAACGAGTCAGCGATACCGAGGCGCCCTGGTGCAAGGTGTTCCACCACTGCACGGAGAAATAGATCACAGGGATGTTCACCACGCCGACCAGTGCCAGCACGGCGCCTGCCCGGTCGGCACGGCGACGATCTTCGATCGCCGACTGGAGTGCGATGAAACCGATGTACAGAAACAGCAGGACTAGTTCAGAGGTCAGCCGCGCATCCCAGACCCACCAGGTTCCCCACATCGGCTTTCCCCACAAGGCGCCGGTCCACAGAGAAAGGAAGGTGAACAGTGCACCCGTGGGGGCCAGCGCCGAGGCCATCATTGCCGACAGGCGGCTGTTGAACACCAGGCCAATGCCGGCCCAGAACGCCATCGCCAGATAGATGACCATGGACATCCATGAAACCGGCACGTGCAGGAAGATGATGCGATACCCCTCTCCCTGCTGGGCGTCGGTGGGTGCCAAGAAGAACCCCACATAGACGCCCGCGAGCGACAGCGCCGCGGCGGTCACGCCGAGCCAAGGGACGAGCTTCCCCGCGAGTGGGTAGAACGCCTTGGGAGATGAAAACTTGAACCAGTTGACCATACGCTTCGCTCCTCAGTACTCCAGTGCGATGCGCAGCGATGCACTCGCTGCGAATGGCGTGAAGAACGCCGCCAAGACGAACACGGCGGCGAGCAAAGAGAGGTTGGCCGACGCTCCCTGACCGATGATCGACGCATCGACCGCGCCGGCACCGAAGATCAGCACCGGGATGTAGAGCGGCAGCACCAGCACAGCAACGAGGACACCCCCTGCGCGTACGCCCAGCGTCAGCCCCGCGCCGACGGCGCCGATGAGGCTGAGCACCGGCGTACCGATAACGAGCGATGCGGTCAAAATCCAGAGGGACAAGGCAGGCAGGTCGAACTGCAATGCCAGCGCGGGCGCAAGCAAGGCCAAGGGCAAACCGGACAACAGCCAATGCGCCGCGATCTTGCCGACGACCAACATGGCCAACGGCGCTGGCGACAGCATCATCTGCTCCAGCGTGCCATCGGCGTGATCCTGCTCGAACAGGCGATTGAGCGAAAGCATGCTGGCCAGCAACGCCGATACCCACAGGACGCCCGGAGCGATCCGTCGGAGCATTTCGCGCTCGGGGCCGATACCCAATGGAAACAGACTGACGACCACGACAAAGAAGCAAAGAGGTATCAGCGCGTCTGACCTTCGGAGCAAGGCGAGCTTCAAGTCCCGGCGCATCACGACAAATACCGGATTGGCAACGAGGGGCCGGCTCATGCCCCCATCCGGACGGTCTGAGAAGTTTTCAAGGCCAGCTCCTGGTGACTCGTCAGAACGACCATGCCGCCGCGTGACTGGTGCCGATGGATCAGTTCACCAAGCCATCGCGCACCGAATTGGTCCAGCGCTGTGGAGGGCTCATCGAGAATCCACAACTTCCTCCTGTAGAGGAGCAATCGAGCCAGGCTTGCACGACGCTTTTGGCCTTGTGACAACATCCGGAACGGCAAGTGCCTGTGCTCGGCCAAGCCAACTTCGTCCAACGCTGATTCCACGCATTCCGTGGTGACCGGCTCACCAGCGATGGCGGCCGCGGCAAGCAGGTTGTCCAAGGCATTCAGGTCTTCTTTGAGTCCAATGCCATGGCCGTTGTAAACCAGTTCGCGTTGGTATTCACTCCACTGGTTGCGCAGCGGCTTTCCTTTCCACAAGACTCTGCCAGCAGCAGGCGTAGCGAACCCTGCAAGCGTTCGCAATAGCGTGGTCTTCCCGCTGCCGTTCTCGCCGTGCACCGACAGGCACTCGCCCGGCACGATCCGGAAAGTCAAATGGTCAAACAGGCGGCGCTCCCCGCGAACGCCCGCGAGATCGAGAGCTTCAAGCATGGGCCGGGTCATAGTTCATGCACATGGGCATCCCTGGAAGGTGCGCCCTCAAGGGGCAATCTTCAAAATCATGTCTTCTCCCGATTAACTGAGAATTAGCGGGAACTTGCGTCCTACCTTGCTGTCATTTCTGGCCTAACATGAGCGTGTCAAACAAGCAAATTCAGGTTGGTAGGCGCCATGCGAATACTGTTGGTGGAAGACGACAAACTGATCGGACGGGGGATCGTGGCCGGTCTGCACAAGCACGGCATCGCGGTGCATCACGTCGGCACCGCAGAAGAAGCCGAAGCCACGCATGCGGAAGACACCTTCCATGCCCTGGTGCTCGATCTCGGGCTGCCTGACCGGGACGGCATGGAGTTGCTGGCCAGCATGCGGGCCGTCGAACCTCAATTGCCCGTCCTGATCCTCACGGCGCGGGACGCCATCGAACACAGGCTCAAAGGGCTGCATGAAGGTGCCGACGACTACATGATCAAACCGTTCGACCTGCGTGAACTCGCAGCCCGGTTGCATGCGCTGGTCAGACGCACGCAAGGCCGTGCGGCCCAGGTCATCTCGGCCGGTCCCCTGCGGCTGGAGCCGGAGAGCGGGCTGGCCTGGTTCCAGGGCGAGCCCGTCTCCTTGTCGCGCCGCGAGGTCGATCTGCTGGCCCATCTCGCCAACGCCGATGGCCGGTGGGTCCCGCCCGACATGCTCAACGAGCGCTTGTACGGCCTCGGGGAAGAGATCGGCAGCAACGCGCTGAATGTGCATATCCACAACATCCGCCGCAAGCTCGGCGCCGAAGCCATCGAGACGGTCCGTGGGCTCGGCTATCGGCTGGGCTGGAGGCTTGCATCATGAGCCTGCGGCTGCGCGCCGTTCTGATCGCCGGCATTTCGCTGTTGGTTCTGTGGGGCGCTGCCGCCGGCTGGATGATGCGCGGCGTTCATTCCAATCTCGACCGGACCCTCGACGGTCGTCTTGCCATGTCGGCACGCATGGTGTCGGGGCTTCTTGAACGCGCCGCGCTGGCTCCGAATGCAGCGTCCAACGACTTCACCGAGGCGGTGCGCGTCAGCGGCAAGGAGGGCATCGCATGCGAAATCCGGTCTTTGCAGGGAGAGATCCTGGCACGAACGACCACCGGACCTCACTCGGAGTTCGAGTCACTGCCGGCCGGCTTCAGCACGCGGGACGTTTTGGGACATCAGTGGAGGGTCTACGTTCTTCGTGCCAATGGCTACCAGATCACGACGGCGGATCGCGTGGATCAGCGGGATATGCTGATCAACGAATTGCTAAGCGTGGCTGGCGTGCCCTTCTTGATTGCCTTCCTGGGCGGCCTGGCTGCCCTTTGGATCGGCATCGGACGGGGGCTCGCCCCCCTGGAGGCTCTGTCGCAGCAATTGCGCGACAAACACGCGGACGACACGTCCCCGATCGCCGTCAACCATTCACCCTCGGAACTGCGCCCGGTTCTGGACGCAATGAATGGGCTTCTCAAGCGCCTGGCACGGACACTCGCCAGCCAACGGGCATTCACCGACGCCGCGGCGCACGAGCTGCGCACGCCGTTGACCGTGATCGATACGCACCTGCAGGTGGCCCGGATCAGTGAAGGCGACGAGGTGGCGTCCTCTCTTTCCAGTGCAGAGGAAGGCGTGAAGCGGCTGAGGCGCACCTTGGACCAGATGATGATACTGGCCCGCGCCGAGACGTCTGCCGACAAGGCGGATGGTTGCACTTCGGTGGTCGCTTCCGTCGGCGGCGTGCTGGAACAGTGGAAGGCCGCAGAAAAAGAGCGCTTGTCGTTGAACGTCAGCGGCGAGGACATCGGAACCCCGGTGCCCAAGTCGATGCTGGAAACGGCGGTTCGCAATCTGGTTGACAACGCGATGCGCTATTCGCCGCGAGATACGGCCATCGAGGTGGGCGTGTTCCTGGATCCGAATGCACAGCAGTGTGTGATTAGCGTGTCGGACCGTGGCCCCGGGCTGACTGCCGAGCAGGCATGCCAAATTGGCCAACGTTTCTGGCGCGGTGATCAGGGCCGAAAGAGCAAGGACGGGGCGGGCCTGGGCATTTCGATCGTTCGGGCCATTGCAGAGAGATTTGGTGGGGCCCTGAATCTCGAACCCCGGGAAGGCGGAGGCCTGGTTGCGAAATTTCTCGTGCCCACCGACCCCGCACCCAAAAAAGGTCAAGCTAGGCCTGCAGGGCGTGGCTTGGATTCAAAACCGTAGGTTCGGACCCTGCCAGGGATAGCGCGGTCACAGCCAATGGACGCAGGCGTGCTGATGTGGTTCGCCTTCGTTCGATCCAGCGCCTGACTTCGGAGTAGGCATCCGCCAGGGATCAGGCGCATGGCGGTGCTCGTGCGGCTGCCGCTCTTGCGACTACCGTGGGGTCGGGCGCCGTACGAGAGCAGCCAATACTATCCCTACCAGCAACAGGACCGGCTGGTCGCCATAGCGAACATACGGCGTCAGGCCGCTCATGCCTTGTACGGTCGCGGACAACACGCCCGGCCGATGTGGCGGCAGAGCGGCAACGACCCGTCCTTTCGGATCGATCGAGGCCGTGATGCCTGTATTCGTGGAGGTCACCATAGGCCGAGCGGTCTCGATGCTGCGCAACCGCCCGATCTGCAGATGCTGGCGAAGCGCCCAGGTCTGGCCGAACCAAGCGAGGTTGCTCAAGTTCACGAGCACGCTCGCGCCGGGTCCTGCGCCTGGGGTCGGCAGGAGCGACGGGAGCAGCTCGGAACCGAAAACATCCTCGTAGCAAATGTTGAACGCCAAATGCTGATCATTCACCGAGAATGGTCTCTGGACCGGGGCTCCACGATCGAAGTCACCCAGCGGCATTTTCAGCATCCGCGTGAACCACTCGAACCCAGCCGGTACATATTCGCCCCAGGGCACGAGGTGGTGCTTGTCGTAGCGTAGCGGCACGGAGGCGTCGACAAGCTGCTGCAACGGCGTGCCGGAGTCGAAGCCGATGGCGCTGTTGGTGTAGCGCGAACTGCCGTCGGCCGCCATGCTGTGCAAAGGGACGCCCATCGCGATCGTGCTGCGCTGGTTCGCCGCTACGTCGAGCCAGGTTTTCCAAATCATCGGGTCGAGCTGGTCTTGGAATACGGGCACGACGGTCTCTGGCAAGACGATCAGGTCCGGATGCGGCTCTCCGGGGCCCGGTGGCTGTGCGGCCAGCCGCAAGTGACTGGCGATGCCGTCTTCAAGCAGGGTCGGGTCGAACTTCTGCGATTGATCGATGTTTCCCTGCACTAGCCTCAGATGCAGCGGCTCGCCTTCGGCCGTCGACCAATCGAGGCGAGTAAGTGTCCATCCCGTGGCGATCAGGATCAGCACCGTCGCCAGCAAAGACACGTTCGAGCGCATGGAAGCCGCGGCCGGACGCGACAGGAACGCCACGGTCCCCGAGGCGCACGCCGCGAGCAGCGCGACGCCATGCACGCCCAGCAACGGCGCCCAGCCGACCAAGGGGCTGTCCACATGGGCGTAGCCAATGTTCAGCCACGGAAAGCCCGAGAACAGCACGCCGCGCAGCCATTCCGAGGCGGCCCAGACAGCTGACCAGACCAGCACTTGTGACAGCGCTGCTCCCCGCCGAGTGCGAGACTGCAGCCACTTGCTGATCGCGCAGGCAAGAGCGGGAAACAGCGCGAGAAAGGCAGACAGCGCCACGACGCTCGCACCGGCCAGTGGCGCGGACAAACCACCGTAGTCATGGATGCTGATGAACAGCCAGTACAAGCCGACCGCAAAATTGACGAAGCCGAACGCCCATCCGCGAAGGAATGCCTGCCGGCCGCGCTCGGCGGCAAAGCTGGCGCGTGCCAGCACCGCCAGCGCGAGGATTTGAACGATGGGCAGCGACCACTGGGGCAACGGATCCGGGGCGAACGTCAACGCATGTGCGCTACCGGCAAACGCCAAGGTCGCGGCATTTCGCCACCGCGCAAGCCTGCTCACAGCCTGAGCATTCCAGTGCTCCTTTCAGGACGCAGCCGGCTTGGCCTGCATCGACTTGTCACAGACGACGCGGCCCTGCAGCAGCCTGCAGGTGTTCAGGAGCACCGACGCGCTGCTGGCCAGCATGGCGAGCGCGGCGGCAAAGGGCGTCACGCCTGCTTCGAACAGCACGACAATCACGGCGAGGTTGTACACGACGGAAAATGCGAGATTCTGCCGGACGATGCGATCAAACTTGCGAGCCAACTCACGGGTCTCGACGACAGCGCCCACGCTGCCGTGCGCGATCACCACCCCGGCTGCGGAAACAGCCACGGAACTCGATCCTGGGATGGCGATTCCGCAGGCTGCCTGGGCCAGGACCAGGCCATCGTTGGCGCCGTCGCCCACGAATGCGACAGGCGCTGGGCTCTTTGCCACGATGTCGGCTTTTTCTTCCGGAGAGCAATCGGCCTCGACCCGGTCGAAGTCTATGCCCAGGTCAGCCGTCAGGCGTTCGGACGCTGCGCTGGAATCCCCGGTCAGCAACCAGAGTTTCAATCCCTGCGCACGTAACCGCTGCAGTGACGAACGGGCGTCGTCGCGAGGGGCATCCTGCAGACGCAAGGAGCCGAGCCAATCCCGGCCATTGGCTACGTGTACCAGCCCTGGCAGGCCATCTTCCGGCGGCATGCCCTCGACTCCCGCGGCGAGCAGCCAATGCCTTTCACCCACCCACACGGTCTCGCCGCCGGGGACATGCATCGTCACGCCTTTCGCGCACGCCGTCACCTGGCATCCGTCGGGCTCGCACGCGCTGCTCATTCCAGACTGCCGGGCCGCGAGGACCACCGCGTGTGCAATGGGGTGCGCGACGCCGGCCTCGGCCCTTGCCGCAAGGTCGATGAGGTCCTGTTCGGCCCCCCCGTGCCGCGTCTGGATGCTGACGATACGCATCTGACCGCACGTCAATGTGCCGGTCTTGTCGAACGCCATGATCCTTGCCCTGGCGAGCGCTTCGACGCTCGCGGAGTCTCTCAGGAGGACGCCGCGCCGCGCGGCCTCGCGGCAGGTAAAGGCGTAGGCCAGCGGCATCGCCAGACCGACCGCGCAAGGGCAGGCTGCGACCAGAAGGCTCAGCGCACCGAGCAACGCCTGGTCTGCGCTTGAGCCGTTCCACAGGTAATGGACGAAGGCGAGCAGAGATGCCGTCACCACGACCGGGAGCAGTATCCGGACGAAGCGCTCGGCCGTCTCGGACAACGACGAACGAGCGCCAAACAGCTCAAGCATGCGCAGGCCGAGCACGTCCAATCGTCGGTCCCCCGCACCGGCGGTCACGTGGACCGTCAGAGGTCCGCGCAGGTTCACGGACCCGGCGAAGACCCGTTCGCCAGGCTGAACGCTGCGAGGCGCGGACTCGCCTTGCAGCAGCGAGAGATCGACGGCCGACTGTCCCGCTACGACGATGCCATCGACCGCGATGCGCTCGTTGGCGCGTATCAAAACGGTATCACCGGGCGCGAGCTCTGCCAGCAGGACGGTGCTCTCGGCCTTTTCGCCGCCGGCAGAAGTCAGCTTCGTCGCGGTTTCCGGCGCAAGGCTGCGCAATGCTTGTACGGCAAGTCCGCTCTCCTGCCGGGCATGGATTTCGATCAATCTTCCGATCAGCAGAAAAGTGATCAACATGGTGGCGGCGTCGGTGTAAATCGCCACGGACCCCATGGCCAGGGACCCGACCGACACAAAGAGGGAGCCAAGGACAGCAACAGAGGCAAAGACGTCCATCCCTGCGATCCCGGCGCGCAGCGAACGGGCGGCGGCGCGGTAGAAATCCCACGCCGAATATCCGACGACGGGAAGGCTTGCTACGACGCTGGCCCAGGCGATGACGAGCGCCGCCGCCTCGTCGGCGTTCAGGTAAAGCACCCATGAGCCCAGCATGCTCCACATCCCGAAGACGACCGCGACGGTCAACTGCAAGCGGATCTTCCTGGCCTGCCGCTGCAGGGCCGCTTCCAGCTCGTCGCTGCCTTTCAACGGGGACAGTGCGTAGCCCAGACCCTCGGCCTTTCGCAGCAGCAAGGGGAAGTCGATCGACTCCGGGACCCAGGTCACCAGCGCCGAACCGGAGGTGAAATTCACCGTCGCCGAGACCACGCCGGGCACACGCTGCAGGACGCGCTGCAAGGCCATCGCACAGCTCACGCACCAAAGCCCGTCTACGAAAAACACCATCCGGCCCGCCACACGGGCCTGCTCATAGTCGAAATCCCCACCGGAACTACGGTCCGCTCTTGGCATCCGTTCCAACCCCAAGCAGTTTTCCGCCCACGACCTTCCCGTAGTAGCTTTGCTCACCTTCGTGGTATTTCTCCAGCGCCTCAGCCACGGTTCCGGTCTGGCGTGTGTCCTTGGGGCGTTCGTGGCTGTTGATGAATGCCGCCACGTCCCAGGCCTCCTGTTCTGTCAGACTGTATGGCTTTCCAAGCGGCATGTTCGCCCAGATAAAGCCCGCTGCAGTATCGATGCGGGCCATGCCGGCGCCCCAGTTGTACGACTCGGGTCCCCAAAGCGGGGGAAATCTCATCTTGCCGTTTTCCTCCCGCGTGCCCTGTCCATCAGGACCATGGCACAGTGCGCAATTTTGTTGATAGACCGCCAGACCTCGGCCCACGTCGTAGTCGTCCTTTGGTTTCGGCACCTTGGGATAGAGCGCTCCGCGCGGCTTGTTGCCGGCGGGCAGCCCATCGGCCATCCAGGCCATATAGGTCATGAGATCGCGGTACACATCGCTGCCAGCGGGCGGCGGTTTCCCGGAGGACGACGCCTGGGCGTTCATCGAATAGGTGAAACAGCCCATGATCCGGTCTTCGAGCGTGCTGATGGTCCCGGTCTTGCTGCGAAAAGCGGGGTAGGACGCATAGGCCGCCCACATCGGTGCGGCATTCTCTCGCCGTCCCGAGTCGAGGTGGCAGTTCGCGCAGGCCAGCGAATTGCCCACGTGGTCTTTGACCATGGCGCCAGTGTCGGTGAAGATTTTCATTCCTCGCCGGATGGCATCGCCATAGGGTCCTTTCGGAATGTCATCCTCCGCAGGCGGGAGGTAGTAGCCGTCCGCACCGACGGGCATACCGGGCGGAGACGCCTTGGCGTCTTTTGCGTAGGCCTTGCGAGCAGCTTCCATATCTGCTCTCGAATAGGGCGCGGCCGAAGGAATCGTGACCGTTTTGCCGCTGATCGCGCTGTACAGATACCCCATCACGCCGCTCTCGTAGACGCCGTAACCTGCCGAAAACAGCAGGAGACCCAGCGCCGCAGCATAACCGGCACGCCGGAGTGTCCCCGTGTGCGCAGAGCGGCGATCACCGTTGTTCGTCATGATTGCCTCCTTTGCTGCCCGGACGCAAAGATCCGAAATACTGAGCCACATCGCGCATGTCTTGGTCCGACATGCGCGACGCGATGTCATCCATCAAGGATTGCGGCGAATTGTGGCGATGGCCGCCTTTCCATGAGACCAACTGGTGGAAGATGTACTCGGGCTGCTGACCCGCCAGCGCAGGGAAATGGCCGCCGACACCCTCACCCTGCTGGCCATGACAGGTCACGCACGCCGGGATATCCTTTTTCCAGTCGCCCGTTCGGCTCAGTGCCTCTCCACGCGCCGCGTCTCCGCCCAGATCGACGGGCGGCCCGGCAACGTGCGGCAGCGCAGCGTAATAGGCCGAGACTTGCCCGATCTCCTCGGCGCTCATTGCACTGGCCACGTACCGCATGGACTCGTTGGGGCGGCTTCCGGTAGCGAAGTCGTGGAGTTGCTTCGCGATGTAGGCTTCGGACAGGCCGGCCAGCGCGGGCGTCAGCCCCGCGCCAGCACCGTGGTCGCCGTGACATGACGCGCAGGCCCAGACGATGTCGTTGCCCTGAAAGACGAGCACCGGCGCGTCATCGGGAACTGCGGGCGCCTGCTGCTTCGGCGCAACGGTCCCGCCAATCGCCGCCCCGCGATTCGGCGCCAGGTCGGCGATGTAGCTCAAAGCGCCCCAGATCGCCAGCGCCAGGAAGATGGCCAGCACAAACAAGGGAATGGGACGCGATTGCTCCCAGGGGTCGAATGTCGGGTCTACGTCTTGAACACGACGCCCCTTGCCGCTCAGCTCGGATTTCATCTCGCCCCTCATTGACGCGGGCCCTTCTGAGTTTTCGGATCGTAGCCACGATCACGCAATGTCGCCTCTTTGGCGCTGACGGGGTAGGAACGGTCCAGGCTCAACAGGTACGCGACCAGGTCGAGCGCCTCCTGTCGGGCCACCACCACTTTCCCGTCCGCGGGACGGTACTCCTGCGGCAACTTGACCACGACCTCGCCGGGCGCGGCCTTCTCCTTGACCTCGAAGAGGAAGGGGTACGAAGGCATGATGCTCCAGTCGAAGATGGCCCTGGGCTGGTACAGGTGGGTCAATTGCCAGTCCCGGCTCGGCAGGCGCACCCCGACATTCAGCAAATCGGGGCCGGTGCGCATCGTCCCGAGCAGTTGGGGAGCGTCGTAGGCGTAGTCGCCCGGCGTGGACGGCCTTCCCCAGCCCCGGGCCTGATCCGCCAGCGTCTGGCCACTCGAACGAGGCTGCTGGCTGTGACAGTAGACACAGCCATTGGCCACGTACTGCGCACGGCCTCTTAGCTGTTCGATCGTGTAGTTCTGCAACTGCGCAGGTGCCTGGACCGTACGGACCTGCAGGCCGGGGAGCACCACGAGCATGACGGTCGCGAACACCAAGATTCCGACAGCGCCGACGAACAATGGAATCAGCCGGTTCATGCGTCACCTCGCCGTTTCGACCAGAGTAGGGCCATCGCATGGAAGGCAAAGACGAAGTGTCCCAGCGTCATCATGCCGCCGCCCACCGATCGACCTTCGAGATACGGCACGATGTTGCGGGTGATGTCAGCGAAACTGGTCTGTGGATCGAGCAGCGACATGCCTTGCAGGAAACCGCCGATGGTCAATGACAGGAAATAGATCAGAAAACCCAGGACCGTCAGCCAATAGTGGATGGCGATGAGTCGCGGACAGGGCCAGTTCTTGCCCGTCAGGTAGGGCAAGAGATAGTAGAAGGCGCCGAACAGCACGATGGAGACGAATGCGTAAGCTCCCAGGTGCGCATGCCCCACCGTGTAGTGCGTGAAGTGGGTGATCGAGTTGATGGCCCGTACAGCCTCCAGCGATCCCTGGAAGGATGCGGCCGTGTACATCAATGCGCCCGTGGACACGAAGCGCAGCGCCATGGACTCCTTGAACGCCCAGAAATTCTGCGCGACCGTCACGTGCTGATTGATCGCCACCGCGATGACAGGAATGAACATCATGACGCTGTGCACGATCGACAGCGTGACCACCCACGTCGGCACGGGCCCACCGATCAGGTGATGAATACCCACCTGGCTGTAGAACAAGGCAAGGCCCCAGAAGCCCAGCAGCGAAACGCTATACGAATAGATCGGCTTGCCGATGATCTTGGGAATCAGGTAATAGGCAGCACCCAGCCCCAGCGGTGTCAGCCAGAGGCCAAGCACGTTATGCGCGAACCACCAGTTGGTGGTGGCTTGCTGCACGCCTGAATGCAGGCCCGGGATATTCGCGATGAAGAACAGAATGGGGAACCATGCCAGTCCCGCGAGGTAGTACCAGCCGCTGACGTAGATGTGGTGAACGTTGCGTTTTCGGGTCGTCGCGATGGCGGACCATGCGATGAAGAAGCCGCCGAGGGCCAGGACGATGTCGATCTGCCATGGGATTTCGAGCCACTCCAGGCCGTCGCTCCATCCATTGGCAATGGCAATGGCACCGGCCGCCACGCCGAGGGCCCACAGCACCGCGCCCACCATCGCCATTGCGGGCCTTCGCAGGGGCGTATGAAACATGCGAGGGATGATCCAGAGCGCGACCGCTATGCCCCCTGTGGACAGCCAGCCGTACGCGACCAGATTCAGATGGACGGTGCGCGCGCGCCCGAAGGTGGTGAACGCCTGACTCGCCAGCCAGTCGGGCCAGTGCAACTTCAGCGAGGCGATCATCCCGAACAGCGAGCCAACGATCAGGAACAGGAAGGAAGCGATGGACAGGACCAGTACGACGTTCCGACCCGGGGCGTCGACGCCGGCACGCAAGGCGTCGAATCGATGCTCGGCCGCCCCTTCATCGAATGAAGATGGATCATCCGGGGAGCCGGCCTCGCCCTCCAGAAATATGGTCGAAGCCTCCTTCTTTCCCGCATGGATCTGGCGCGTCACGATGGACCAGATCAACGCGCCCAGAGCCGCCAGCGAGACGATAAAGCTCAGAGCAAGGAGAAACCCTAGGCTTTCATTCATGGGCGCTCCAGAAATGGCGCGCAACCATCCGAATTGGTTCCGATGCCAACCACTGGTGTTGGCGATAGTGTTCCATCAGGGCTTGCCTCAGCATTGTTTTTATGAATGTCGCATGTGAATCACGGGAATGATGGTCAGCCTCGATTAAGCGAAAGTTAAGAGTGTTTTTCGAGGTGCCCCGCGCTCTTTGACCGTGGACTGTCTGGATGGCGAGATCCAAATACAGTCGGCCCGGATATTCGAATCGTCGTGACGCGAAGGTCTCGGCCGCCTCGCGGCAGACACCGGCGCTGCGCCTGGGGTCAGCATCGGCAGGGGGCGGGACGATCGCTTGTTCGCCTAGTGCCAGGAAATCACAGTGGACGCACGTATCCGTTATAACCACCCGCATCCCGAAGGACAGTCTCCCCTGGCAGGGATAGCCGCTGTTGAGGCTCGGAGGGCCGAATGCCGCTCCTCCTTTCGCCCGCACTATGAGCGTCGGTTTCCCATGTCCCGGCGATGACGCATGCGGCGGCTCACCCGTCCGAGAGGACAGGATGCGCGAGCCATTCGCGGCCCTTGAGCATGCCGTCCCAATAGACCGGCGGCAGGATGCGTTCCTTCAGCAGCCACGCCAGCGATGACGGCCGCTTGCCGTCGATGAACCATTTCGGAAACGAAGGCGCCAGCTTGCCGCCGTAGGCAAATTCCGCCAGCACGATCTTGCCGCGCTCGACAGTGAGCGGGCAGGAGCCATAGCCGTCATAGCTGGCCAGGCGCGTGGACCCGCTCCGGGCGGCGAGCAGGTTGTGCGCGACCACCGGCGCCTGCTTGCGTGCGGCCGCAGCAGTCTTGGCATTGGTGGTGTTGGTGCAGTCGCCGAGTGCGAAGACGTTGGCGTACTTCTTGTGGCGCAGGCTCGACGGGTCCACGTCCACCCAGCCCGCAGCGTCCGCCAGCGGGCTCACTCGGATGAAGTCCGGCGCCTTCTGTGGCGGCACGGCGTGCAGCAGGTCAAATGGACGGGTGACGCGCTCCTTGGTGCCGTCGGCGTTCGTGCGGATGAAGGTGGCTTCATGCGCTGCGCCATCGACGGCCACGAGCTGGTTGCTGAATTGCAGATCGATGCCATAAGCCTTCACGTACTCCATGAGCGCGGGCACGTAGTCCGGCACGCCGAAGAGCACGCCTCCCGCGTTGCAGAACTCGATGTGGATGTTCTTGAGCACGCCCTGCCGCTTCCAGTGATCGGCCGAGAGGTACATCGCCTTCTGCGGCGCACCCGCGCATTTGATGGGCATGGGCGGCTGCGTGAACAGGGCCTGGCCGCTCTTGAGGTTCTGCACCAGTTCCCAGGTGTAGGGCGCGAGGTCGTAGCGGTAGTTGGAGGTGACGCCGTTGCGGCCCAGTGTTTCAGGTAGGCCCTCGATGCCGTTCCAGTCGAGTTTCAGGCCCGGGCAGACCACGAGCTGCTGGTACTTGACGACGCGGCAGCCATCGAGCACGAGGGCGTCGCGCTCGGGCTCGAACGCGGCGACGGCCATCTTGATCCACTTGACGCCGCGCGGAAGCACGCTCGCCATCGTGCGCGCCGTGTGCGCAGGCGGAAAGATGCCCGCGCCCACCATCGTCCACCCCGGCTGGTAGTAGTGCACATCCGCCGGGTCGATGACGGCGATGTCCGCGTCCGGCTTGCGCGCGAGCAGGCTGGACGCCACCGCGATGCCCGCCGCGCCCGCGCCGACGATCACGATGTCATGCGTGGCGTCCACGACTTCGGTGGGTGTGCGCCCGCCGTTGGCGATGCGCCGGGCCACGCCGGACAGGTCGTAGCCGGCACCGCGCGCGGCTTCGAGGATGGAGGCCAACGGCTGACGCTGCGCCTGGCTCAGCGCCCACAGCGTGGCCGAGCGCGTGCCGGTGCGGCAGTAGGCGAACACCGGGCCGGGCAGTTGCGTCATCAGCGTCCCGAAGGCCTGGGCCTGCTGGTCGGTCACTTTGCCGGACTCGACGGGCAGGTAGGTCGCCGCCATACCCAGTGACTGGGCGGCCTGCTCGATTTCGCTGAAGCCGGGCTGATCGCCCGCTTCTCCATCGGGCCGATTGCAGATCACCGAGCGGTAGCCAGCCTCGGCGATGGCCTGCAGGTCGGTGGCAGCGATCTGGCCGCTGACGGCCAGTCCCTGGTCCAAGGCTTTGATGTCCATGAGGGTCTCCTGCCCGGAAATTGTCCTTTCAGCCGGTCGGTGCCGCTCTCAGAGGGCATCGATGGGAATCTTGAGGTAGTGGACGCCGTTGGATTCGGCAGGCGGCAACTCGCCGGCCCGCATGTTCACCTGCACGGAGGGCAGCAGAAGCACGGGCATCGCCAGCGTGGCGTCGCGCTGCTCGCGCGTGGCCGCGAAGTCATCCTCGCTGATGCCGTCACGCACATGGATGTTGTGCGCACGCTCCTCGGCCACGGTGGTCTTCCATTGAAGCTCGCGCCCCCCGGGGCGGTAGTCGTGGCACATGTAGAGCACGGTCTCCGGCGGCAGCGACAGCACGCGGCCGATCGAGCGGAACAGTGTGCGCGCGTCGCCACCCGGAAAGTCGCAACGCGCCGTGCCATAGTCGGGCATGAACAGCGTGTCGCCCACGAAGGCTGCGGCAGGCGCTTCAGGTGTGGCGTTGTCCTGGACCAGATAGGTCATGCAAGCGGGCGTATGGCCGGGGGTATGCATGGCCCGCACCTGCAGCGTGCCGAGCATGAAGGTCTCGCCGTCGTCGAACAGACGATCAAACTGCCGGCCGTCACGCGCGAAGGCCGGCTCGGCGTTGAAGAGCTGGCCGAACACCTGCTGTACGGTACGGATGTTCGCCCCAATGCCGGTTCGGCCGCCCAGGCACGAATGGAGATACGGCGCGGCGCTCAGGTGATCTGCGTGCACATGCGTCTCCAGAATCCACTGGACGCTCGCCCCCAGTTCCCGCACGCGCTCGGCCATGCGGTCCGCGCCGGCGCGCGAGGTGCGGCCGGATTTAGGATCGTAGCCGAGCACGCTGTCGATGATGGCGCACTGACCGCTTTTCGTGTCCAGCACGATGTAGCTGAAGGTGCTGGTGTCCTCGTCAAAGAAGGGTTCGATCTTCACGGTGTCTTTGCCTCGCTGAATGTATGACCCGTCTGTTGTCGCCCAAGCTCCCTTGATCGGATGTTTGTGGGTCGTTCTCACATGCCAGATGGTGTCCGGGTCGAATTAACTCAAAATTAAAAACTTGCCGTCGCATGTTCTTGCCGACCGGCGGCCGAGTGAAGAAATCGCTTCCCCACCCGTAGACTCAGCCGGCCAGCGCGCGGCGGTTCCAGGGCATGCGCATCAGCACGCGCGCGAGCCCACAGAACCCCGAGACACCGGCGAAGACCAGCCCCGCGCCCACGAAGCCCGAAAGCACATGGAACCATGGCGAAATCGTGGCGCCCAGCACGGCACCCAGCACGATCAAGGACCCCGCAACAATCTGCACCTGCCGTTGCAGCTCCAGGGGTTGAGAGGCGTCCGCCACGACGGGCAGGCCGGCCTTCTTCCAGGCGTCCAGCCCGCCTTCAAGCACGTAGGCCTCGCAGGCCGTGCATGCCCCCAGCGTCGGGGCGTTCACCCGCGTCCGGTTGCCCGAGCGGCAGTGGAAGATGATTGCCGAAGCGCCGTCGAGCGGCAGGCCGCCGCTTCGCAAGCGGTCCATCGGCACATGGCGTGCCTGCGCGATGCGCTCACGGGCATGTTCGTCCGCCGCACGGATGTCCACCAGAACGGCACCCTGGTTCATGAGTTCGCTGGCAGCTTGGGGCGAGATGGATTTCAGGGACATGGCAATGGCCTCCGAGGGTGGATCAGGGACAGAAGATGGCCTTGAGCGTGGCGATGAGCTTGGCCACGTCGGGGTTGTCGATACGGTAGTGCAGGGTCTGCGACTCTCGCCGATAGGTCACCAGGCCTTCCTCGCGCATCTTGGCCAGGTGCTGGGACAAGGCGGACTGGCTCAGCGCCACGTTTTCGTGCAGGGCACCGACGGTCATCTCGCCATGCTCGATCAGCAGGCAGAGAACGAGCAGGCGATGCTCATTGCCGACCGTCCGCAGCATGGCCGCAGCCTTGGCCGCGCCGTCCTGTAGAAACGACTGGTCTTTCTTGTCAACCATCATGGCAGCTTGTATTTAACATGTATCTAATTTAGCATAAGCTAATAAAATATCAAGGCACTTCCTCGAAGGCAGGAAGTGCGGCAGGTCTTCCTGCCGGTGTTCTCATGCTGCGGCGTGGGTTCGCCTGACACCTCATTCCTGATTCGTTCATGACGCCACCTGCTTCGCTGCCACCGCCCGCTGCGACAGATGCCCGCCGCAATGTGGGCCTGCTGATGGCCGCCCAATCGCTGGGCGGCGCCGCGCCACCCATCATCATTTCGCTGGGCGGCATCGTGGGTCAGATGCTGGCCAGCAACCCTTCGCTGGCCACACTGCCGGTCAGCCTCTACAACCTGGGGCTGGCGCTGTCGACCATCCCTGCGGCCCTGCTGATGCGTCGTCTGGGCCGGCGCGCGGCCTATGCGTTGGGGGCGCTGCTGGGTTCGGTGTCCGGGCTCATCGCCGCATTGGGCGTCCTGTGGGGCAGTTTCGAGACCTTCTGCGTGGGCACGGCGATGGCTGGCTTCTACGGCGCGTGCGTGCAGAGCTACCGCTTCGCGGCCAGCGATGCGGTGCCGCCGCCGCAGCGCGCCACCGTCATCTCGCGCATCATGATCGGCGGCCTGATCGCCGCGGTCATCGGCCCGCAGGTCGTCATCTGGACGCGCGACGCCTGGCCCATGGCGCCGTTCGCTGGCAGCTTCCTCGGGCAGGCGGGCCTGGCGCTGCTGGCCTTGCCGCTGCTGCTGATGCTGCGCATGCCGCCGCCCCAGGCGTCCGCCGTCGTGGGCGCGGCGCGCCCGCTGGCAGTGATCGCGCGCAGTCCAGGCTTCGTCGTGGCCGTCACGGCGGGCATCGTGTCCTACGGCCTGATGGCTTTCATCATGACGGCCGCGCCGATGGCCATGGTGGGTTGCGGCCACACCGTGGGCGAGGCGGCGCTGGGCATCCAGTGGCACGTGCTCGCCATGTTTGCGCCGAGCTTCTTCACCGGCCACCTGATCGCGCGTTTCGGCAAGACCGCCATCACGGCGTGCGGACTGGTGTTGATCGGCACCTCTGGCCTGCTGGCCCTGGCCGGCCTCGAACTTCTGCACTTCTGGGGCTCGCTGATCCTGCTGGGCGTGGGCTGGAATTTCGGCTTCATCGGCGCCACGGCGCTGGTGACCGACTGCTACACCGCGCCCGAGCGCGCCAAGGTGCAGGCACTCAACGATTTCCTGGTGTTCGGCACCGTGGCCGTCGCCTCGTTCGGGTCGGGCCGGCTGCTGAACACCTCGGGCTGGGAAACCATCAACGGCCTGATGCTGCCCCTCATCGCGCTCGTGCTGGCCCTGCTGGGTTGGCTGGCTTGGCGCAACCGCCGGCAGTCGGCGGCGGCCGCTGCGCCATGAAGCCGTCTGGGTCCGGTCGAGCGTGCGGGTCAACCCGGTTTCATATTCGATGTTCCAAAACCATGAGGAGTTCGCGATGACGACAAGTTACCGGCAACTGACGCAGGACGTGGTGGCTCACCTGGCGCCCCTGCACAAGGGAGTGCCGCAGGTCATGAAGAGTTTTGGTGAGATGGGCAAGGCAGCGATCGCCGACGGCGCACTCGACGCCAAGACGAAAGAGCTGATCGCGTTGGCGATCGGCGTGGCCGCGCGGTGCGATGGCTGCATCGGCTTTCATGCCAAGGCATTGGTCAAGCTCGGCGCGACGGCTGCGGAGGTCCATGAGGCCCTGGGCGTGGCCATCTATATGGGAGGGGGTCCGTCGGCGATGTACGCATCGAACGCGGTGGCCGCCTTCAACGAGTTCGCGGCGCTGTCCAGCATTCCGGGCGCGCCGGCCAGCGCCCCGTAGCCTGGGCCCGGTCCGTCGTGCGGCGCCGCGGACCGCCTGCATCCGGTGCCAGAGCTTTGCACCCTCCAACTCGCATCCCCACAGTCGCTGTTTATCACAAGGACCTAGCCATGCAGACCACCGACTTCGTTGCGACCATTTTTGACGGAAGAAGCAATCCCAACAAGGTGACCGTGACCTTCATCATGGCGCTCAACGCGCTGCTCAAGGGACATACGGCGACCATCATCCTGATGGTGGAAGCCGTGGAACTGGGACAACCCGGCGCGGCCGCTGGATTGGACATCGGCAAGCCTTTCGAACCCGTTGCCGATCTGCTGGAGAAATTCTTGGAAAAGGGAGGTCGCATTGCCATCTGCGGCTCGTGCATGATCCACAACGGTATGACCGCCGCGCAGATGGACCCGCGTTTTAGCGTCATCAACGCACCCGATGTGGTGGAGTTGCTGATGGGCGCCAGGGGGTCCTTGCAAGTGACCTGAGCCCAGCCATGACGCGGTCGCGCATCGCTGGCCGAGGCCGGTAGCGCGCGTCTTGAAGATCAAGCATTCAGTTGGACCTTGTGCGCCTTCTTGTTCACGAAATCGCCCAGGCGCTCCTGCACATCGTCACCCTGCTGGATCATGGCCATCACCAGCCCCTCGGTGAACAGCCCGTCCGTGGCCGACATGTCGGCGATGCGGCTGATGGCGCTGACGATGGCGTAGTTTGAAAGGGGCGCATTGCCCGCGATCTTCTTTGCGAGGGTCAGGGCGAACTCGGGTGCGGGCGTGTCGCCTTTCGCGATGTCGCATACGTAGTGGGCCAAACCCAGTTCGCGGCCCTCCCGCGCATCGAGGACCCGTCCGGTGAGCATCATCTCCACCATGCGAGGGGCGGAGATGATCCGCGCAGTGCGCACCGTGGCGCCGCCGCCCGTGAAGATGCCTCGGGTGCCCTCGGGCAGTGCGAAGAAGGTGCGGCTGTCGGCAACGCGCACGTGGGCTGCGCTGGCCAGTTCCAGCCCGCCGCCCACGACCGCTCCCTGCAGGCAGGCGACCACGGGAATGCCGCCATGCTGGATCTTGTCGAACGCGCGGTGCCAGCCCTGGCAGACGCGCATGAACTCGACGCCGCTGCGTGCCTTGTCGTGATGTTCCTTGAGGTCCAGGCCGGCACAGAAGTGATCGCCCTTGGCCGTCAGGAGGATGGCCCGGATGTGGCTGGGCACCGCTGAGAAATAGGCGTCGATGGCGGCGATCGCTTCCTCATTGAGCGCGTTGCGCTTGTGCGCCATGTTGAGCGTGACGATGCCGATGTTGTCTTGTTCGGAGGTCAGCAGAATGGGCTCGGACATGAAGTTCTCCTTGCAGTGGGTCATGAACATGGTGGTCTGCGGCGGGCAGGTCGATATGCTCGGTCCGGCAGGCATCGGCCGCCTCGCCGCTGCGGTGACGGCATGGCCCGCACTGAAGCGGACCATCCGTTCAAGGCCGAGGATCTATGCCAATGTTGCCAATTCTTGCGCACTGAGCCTGGCCTGGGCGCGAAGTGCAGAGAGACCGCCGGAATCGCGGTCGAACCTCGCAGCCGATACTATTGAGGGGCCTTTACCTTTTCCATGCCCGTAGATTACTTACCGGGGATGCTGGGCTCAATTGCCAATAGCGCCGTGAAATTTGCAAAAACTGACAATCTCGTCAGGCCGCCAAGAGGACTTCCTGCGAGCCCAAATGCCGTCGCGGCGGCCACGGTCTCATGCGATCTGGTGGAGGACCTGCTGCGCAGCCTGCGCTCGCTGTGCTCGGACCAGGCCCTGGATCGCTGCCTGCAGCAGGCCGGCATCGTGAAGGCATTCATCAGCCACCCCGGCTCGCGTCTGACGCACGATCAACTGGTCGGGCTGTACCGACGAAGCGCCGCTGCCACCGGCGATGAAATGATGGGACTGTGGAGCCGGCCCATACGGACCGGCGCTTTGAAGTACATCGTCCGAGCGGTCATGGACGCGCCAAGCATCGAGGTAGCGCTGTATCGCTTCACGCAGGTCTGGAACCTGCTGCTGGACGACTACAGGCTGAGTCTCACGAAGGCAGACGCCTCCTTGCGCTTGGAACTTGTCCCGCGGTCTTCCAAAGCGGGGGGGAACCGATTCGGGCACGCACTGATGCTGAAGCTGACGCACGGCATCGTGTCATGGCTCGCCGGCCGAGAGGTCCCGGTGCGCAGTGTGGCCTTCGCTTTTCCACGCCCATCATTTGCAGCCGACTATTCGATCCTGTTTCCGGCCCCGATCGATTTCTGCGGACCCCTCTCTCAGATCACCTTTCACGCCGAACTCGCAAAGGTCCGGCCGAAACGCAGCGCGTCCGACGCGCGCAGCTTCCTGGAGCGGGCGCCGCGCGACTGGATTTTCACCTCCTACCACCAGCACGCCCTCCGGCTGAAGGTGCGTGAGCTGCTGCATGTGGATCTCGGACGGACGCTGGACGATGTTTCCAGCCGGCTGCACATGTCCTCGCGGACATTGATGCGCAAGCTGCAGCAGGAAGGGCTGTCGTTCCAGGGCATCAAGGATGAGTTGCGCAGGGATCTGGCCATCCTCCACCTTGTGCGCAACGACAGCTCACTGGAGGAGATATCCGATGCTTTGGGCTTCAGTGCCCCTGCCGTCTTCCACCGCGCGTTCCGCCACTGGACGGGTATGACCCCCGGACGATACCGGGCGGCGCAGCAGGGCATTTCCCATGGGGTTACGCTCTGACCTGTGCACCGAAGAGCGGGCATCCGGACCGCGCCCACTGGATATCCTCATTTCGCAGCCAGCGAGACTTCACGCCCCGCCTCCTCGTTGAAGAGGCACAAGTAGGGGTTGTTGGGCGGCACTCGCTCGAACAACGCACCGGGCTGCGTCAACAGGTAGCCGTGCAACTGCCGCGATTTGCGCGGCCCTGAGACGTGACAAGTCCAGATGTTCAGGCCGCTGGCCTGCTTGCGGTGCGCGGCCAGCTTCTCGAAGCGCTTTTGTGCCCACTGCCACGGCTCCAGTTTTTCCTGGCGGGCAATGGCTGCCAACTGCGGATGCTCTTGAGCGTATCGCTGGAACACTCCTGGGCTGACCAAGTATGCGGTATCGCTGACGGTATGCACGAGTGCCTTCGCGTCATTGATGATGAGCCGACGCGAGGCAATCCCCTGTTTCAGCCATGCCATGAAGTGCTCGCCAGATGGCTGCACCGTTGTCGCTGCTGGTGTGGCCGCGGGCGCCGGTGATGAGGGTGAAGATGCCACGATCGATGGTGGTGGTGCTTCAGGGCGTGTGGCAGAGAGTTCGGTGGGGATGGTTGACTCATCCTGCTGTGTGGCGGACGAATCGCCCATTCCTACCATCGTCAGCAGATCCTCCATGACGTCGGGCATGGCCTCAGCCAGGGGGGCGATAATTGGGTCAGCAGCGCTGCCGCCTTCCCATGGCGGCGATTCCTGACCTCCTGGGGTCGGTTTCGCCGCGACCTCCGGCGACGATGCCGCAGCGGCGTGCTTCTCGACAGGTGACGTGTCGATCGCTACCGTCCCGGCGAACGGCGCCGGTCGCTCGCCAGCCTCCCAGATCAGCGCAGGTGCGAGGCGCAGCAGCGTGAATGAGTGGGTCCAGCCGGCGTTGCTGGTCACGGTCGCCCGCCAGACCGCCTTCCCGTCCAGTGTGGGCTGCAACATGCCGTGGTCCTGCAGCACGTTGAAGACGGCGGTGTTGTTCGCAGGGATGCCATCGATGCCCTGCGATAACAGGTGCGCGCGCAGCTTGTCCGAGACCGTCTTGCTCACCAGCCACAAGGCATCCTCGGTGAGCCAGCCATCGGAGGCCTCGGGCTGATTCAACTTCAACTCTTCCTTGAGCAGGTAGCGCAACCCGTCAAGCAGCTTGCGTTGCAGCGCGTGCTTGGGCGCGGCCATGGCGCGCGCCGGATCGCCGCCCAGTTCCTGGGCCACGGAGGCGCGGTCGGCCTGCACCACGAGTTCGCCCAGCACACCGGCATGCTCGTACTGGCCGGCCAGGACGTAGAGCAGCGGTCCCCACAGGTCGCGATAGTCACTGAGCCAGTCCAGGAGTTGGGTGTCCAGCAGTTGGCGGTAGAGCAAGCCCGTCGCCGCGCTGTGCAGGCGGTATTCGCGATCGTCGCGGTAGCGGAAGCGGTACGGCTGGTGCAGCGGACCGTACCACGGGTGCCACAGCGAGCCATCGGCCAGTTCGACGTGCAGATCGACGGCGATCTTGCCGATGTCGTGCAACAACGCGGCATAGGCGACCGCAGCAGTCCAGGCTTCAGCCTGCGCAGCTTGGTCCTCGGGGCTTGCGCCGATGGGAAGCAGATGGGACTGCCGCAGCTTGAGGGCATAGGCAACGATCTCCAGGCCATGGTCGAGCATCCCGCCCGGGTACGCATGATGATGCGATTCGGAAGCCGGGAAGGCCTGAACCAGTTCGGCGTAGCGCTCCAGCGGCGCGCGGTACAGGACGGCGAACTGCTTGCGCGACAGAGACGTGCGCTGCCAGATGTGCTCCAGCAGCTTCTGCCGACGCGGGGTGGCCAGCAGCGATGCGGCCGACTCGGGCCGCATCAACCCTTTCGGGAGGTCGGATGCGGGTGGTGGCGTTGGAGCGGTAGCGACCGCGGGCCGTTTTCGCTGGAACAGGGAAAGCATGTGGGTGTCCTGATGACGGGCCGATCGGGAGGCCTTTTGGCCTTTTCGAGGTAGGGCCTTTCCCCTTGCACCCCGTTCCCTTGCCATTTCGGCCCTCTGGCCTTTCACCGTTTCGGTATAGCGGGGCACGGGATGCGATTCCAGCGTCAATGGGGAACTCGGTGGAATGGATTGGACGGCGAGCCGGTGCTGGTCGCGCTCTATGCTGAGTGGACGCCGCTTCCGCCGGGCAGGTTCTCGAAAGGCGACAAAGTTGACAAAAGCGACAATAGAGACTAGAGTGAATCCTGTCTCAAACCTGCCTGGGAGATCACCATGCCCAATGCCATTGAATTCATTGCCGATCGCCTGCCGCGCGTCACGGTGGAGGATGTGCGCCGCTTCGCGGATACCGTCGAAATCCGGGATGCGCCGGCTTTCGCGGCCGAGTTGCAGGCTTTCATTCACGAGCGCGTGGAGGCGGTGAAGCTGCCCGCCAACTTGGACGGAGAGACGGTGGGGCAGGCCCTGGCACGCAAGGCGGCCGCGCTGCGCACCGAAACGCGCTGGGCACCGACTGAAACCGACGTCCAGCGAGGCCGCGCCGTGTTGCTGGAAGCCTTCAACCAGCCGCATAACCTGCCGATCCCCGAGTACGCCAAGCTGGCGGACAAGTCGCGCCAGCAGATCTACAAGGACATCCTCGCCCGTCGGCTGTTGGCGCTGAACGTGGGGCCGCGCGGTCAGAAGCTGCCCGACTGGCAGCTCGACCCGGTAAAGCAGCAGTTGACCCAAACCGTGCTTCAGGAGGTCGAGGGCATCGACCCCTGGACGATCTACCGCGCGCTGTCCGAACCGCTCGAAGGCTTGGGCGGCCGCTCGCCGGTGGATGCGGTGACGCACAGCACGATCGATGACGTGGCCGATGCCGTGTTCAACGTACTGGGCGTTCAGGTGCATTGAAGCGAGATCGCCATGAGCCACGAGCTGCCTTCGTTCCTGATCGATGCCGGTGAACTGCTCCAGCATGTGAGCCGCGTCGTCTATCGGGGCAGCCCGCTGTACTATGGCCGCAGCAGCACCAATCGCTACGATGACCCGGCGCGGGCCTACGGCGTGCTCTACCTGGGGCGCGACCTGCCCACGGCGCTGATGGAGTCGGTGTTTCATAAGCACCAGTGGCTTGCGGACACGAAGCGCTCGATCGCGCTGAAAGAAGTCCAGGCCCGGATGGTGCGCGCAGTAGGCGTGATGGACGATGTGCTCTTGGCCGACCTCACGGCGCCGGGCGTCATGGCGGGCTACTTCGGCCTGAACCTGGAGCAGTTGGCCAGCCGCGACTACACGCACACGCAGCAAGTGTCCGCCCAGGTGCATGCAATTCTCGGAGACGACGGCCAAGCGCTGTTCGACGGGGTGCTCTATCCGTCGCGCAACAACTATCCCGCCAAGAGCATCGCCCTGTTCGAGCGTGCGGCAGCAAAGGTAGGCGTTGTCGATGACATCGACCTGGTGGACCATGTGGACTGGCCGCACTTCGTTGCCACGTATCGCGTCGACGTGGAGCCTGACCCCGGCCCGGTGGAACCGGATGACGAAGCGTCATGAAGCACTTTGAAGCCCGCAGCAGAATGAAATGGACCAAATTGGAATAGGCATCCCTCAGTAGCAGGAGACGACCATGAGCACCACGACCCGCATCAGCACTGCGGAACGCCTCGGCCGCGCCCTTGGCCGCGGGTGGCGCGCCTATGCGCGCAGCGAACGTCGGGCGTCGAACTGGTTGGTGTCCAAGGGTGTGCCGTTGGCTGCCGCCGCCGCGCTGCTGTGGGCCGGCAAACTGGCTGTCCTGGGGCTGCTGCTCTACGTTGCTTTCTGGCTGGCGTTGCTGCTGGTCGCGCTGGTGTTTGTGGCCCGGGGGCACGATACCGTCGAATGGGAGCCGCCCGAACCAGAGTGGCGGCACGGGCACGCCGGTTTTGGCCTCTATACCCACGATGAGTATCGGATAGATTCACATGATCCATCTGATGAGACCTAGCGAAGAAGCAAGGCACTACTTCCTCTTGCTGGGTGTCGATGCCCACTTCATAGCGCCGCCAAAGGCCATGTCGGCGGCTTTGCCGCCGGCCGCTTTGGCGCCTGCCGTACCAGCAGCAAGCCCTTGCAACATGCCCCCCACGGCGTAGCCCGCCCATCCCAAGGCGGTTACCCAGAACAAGGGCAGCACGATGAACATCGTCGCCATGACGAAATTCAACAGCATGTCTCCGAAGGCATTGTTGAGGCCCATGACCGGATCGAAATTCGTATGCGGCCGGTTCCATCCCCAGCCCCATCCGTAGAGCGCGTCCAGAATGGTGCTGTCGATCCAGCGCGCGAGTTGGAACCAGAAATCCACGAAGAACAGCGCAAACTGCACCACGCTGACCGTCACGAGTGTTTTCAGGTTGTAGGTGCTAACCATGAGCACCACCGGAATGCAGACAACCAGCGCCATCTTCAAGAGCGCCAGCACCATCGGAAGAGCCTGGCGCATTGCATCCATGGAGGGGAAGTAGCCCAGCGAGCCTACCGCCAGTCCTACGTCGGCCGCCGCCCGGGTGATGATGTTTGGGTCGGTCATTTCGATCTGGCCACCGTAGTCCGTATAGACGCTGCCTTGGTTCAGCTTCTGCTGTCGCGGTGACGCGATCGCGCGGATCACCGAATCGTCCACCTCGGCACGGCTCAGGAAGCCAGCCCAGCCCGCCAGGCGATTGAGCAGGCTCGGGTCCACCTGACCCAGCAAGCGTGCCCGCAGTCCATTGCTGCCATCGGCCCACCATTGCCTGCAGGTCGGATAGCCGCCGCCGCTGGCCACCTGCGCAAGCCCTGCGTCGCGCGTGCTGTCATAGGGCCAGTCCTCGCGCGGGGTGCTGGAACGGTATGTGTCGTAGTAGCCGTTCGTGTCCGTGAAGAAGCGTGAGCCGATCCAGGTTACGTCGTGCAGCTGCTGCTCATCGAGTTGAGGCCGCTGCATGAACAATTTCGCCCGCGCAGCCCCATAGCAATCCCGCGAGAAATCCGCTACTTCCTGAGCCAACACTGGGTCGTCAATGCGAGTCGCGTCGATCTCCATGCGCATCTGCCGCAGGTCCGTGCCGCACGGGATCGCTGCCACTGAAGCGCCCGTGACGGCGCGCGAGAGCGCGTGCATGAACGCCCACCACACCGGCACCTTCGCCGACTGGTTGTTGATGGTGCTGAAAGATTGCGACCAGCCGGTATTCGAGGGCTGCGGCACACTGACCTGGCATTGCGCCGAGCGCGAGCTGTCGTACTGGATGGTGTTGAGGTCCACGTCGATGAACGGGATGCCCGCGAACATCACCACCACGATGGCGACGAAGACCCGGTTCTCGATGCGGGCGGCGCTCAGCACGCCTTTATTGCCCTCGTCGGCGCCTTCTGCACGGGCCTTCAACCACTCCTGCACGATGATCGCCACGAAAGGCAGCGCGAAGACGCCGCTGGATACCAGCACGGCCCAGATGCCGTTGTTGACGATCCAGGACACCAGCGTAAGGTAATACTCCAGGTAGTCGGTCGTGAACAGAGTCATGGCCCGAATCTCCTCTCAGCCCTGCATCAACAGGCTGGCTTCCAGCGCCACGATGGCGACGACGCCTGCGATCTCGGTGCGCACCAGGCGGTGCCGCGCCTGGGCGTCGTCCTCACGTACCAGCAGCCGGCGGCGCATCCAGATCCACCCGTACACCGTCGCCCCGTATAGACACAGCCGCCACACGAATAAGTAACCCGCAGCGGCGGCGAGCCACCGCTCCCAGCCGGCAACGCTGCCGACCAGGTAGATGCCGGCGATGTTGGCCGCGACCGCGGCGGCAACGATCAGCACCGTCCACAGCAGCGCCTTCGCCGCGCGCCGGCTGAACAGCCAGCGCAAGGGGCGCCAAGTCATGCGCGCCGCGCTCATGGCCTGGCTCCTGGATTGCCCTTCTGCAACTGGTCGAGGCGGTCGGGTACCGGATCACCCTCGTAGATGCCGCGCGAGCCTGCCGCGCGCGTACCGTGCCGCTGGATGATGGCCATCGGTGAGTTGTTTGCCAGCTCGCGCCGAAGCTCCAGCTCCGTCTTCAGGTTGCGGATCTCCCGGTCGAGCGTGTCGCTCTCGTGGTTCACGGCCTTGACCGCGAGTTCGTTGGCTGCGACGTTGGGCTCCTTCTTGCCCGTGAGCAGCGTGCGCTGGAGCAGCAGCGCTTTTTCCAGCACCGACGACAGCGCCACCTCCGACGCGAGGCGCCGCGCCAGAAGGTCCTGGTCCGGCTCGTCGCGCAGCGCCTCGATCACGCCACGCGTGATTGGCAGCGACGTGCTGCCAGCCTCGCGCAGGTTCTCAAAGGTGGTAGTGCGCGTGCCGGAAACCAGCTCCTGAAGGACCTCCAGCTTCGCCTCGTACTCTTCCTGGATCAGCGGCGTCAGCCCGACGCCGGGCACCGTCTCGGTCTTGGTGCAGGAGTCGCAGGTGCGCTGCACCTGCTCTCCGAGGACCCGCGTGGCCCATTCGGTCGCCTGCTGCGGCGACGTCCAGGTCTGGCAGGACAGGCTCGCACAACTGGCGGACGCGATGGAGGATGTGTCCGTCACGCCACGACCGTTGACCAGGTTGTAGCCCGCGCGGGTGACGTCGCCGACCACCCGGATGGCGGACTGGCCTGCGCCACCAGCATTGCTGCCACCCACCCAGGGCACGCCGTCGTTGCCGCGGCGCGTCTCGGCCTGCTCGACGGCCGACACGGCATCGTTGCTGCCAACCGCGTCACGCAAGGCCATGCCTTCGGCCATCTGGCTCCAGCCAAGCTGGCCACCCGCTGTCTCGGCCATCTTCTCCGCCATGGCGCGGCACGTCAGCTTGGAGCGGTCGAAGTCCAGCCGCGCCTGCAGCACGCCGTTGGTCAGCAGGTTGTACAGGCCCGGATCGGCGCGCTGAATGATCAGCGCCGGCAGGGACGCTACCGCGCTGGTGGCGCTCTGGATTACGTTGCTCATGATCTGCTGAAAGCCGTTCGTGATGCCGTTGAGCTGATTGCGCAGCGTGGTCTGGATGCTCATGTCGCCGCAGATCAGGTTGCTGTTCCACCCCACACCGACCCCGATGGAGCGCATGCCGGCCGCGCGGCCCATGGACACCGCGCTGCCGCCGCCGATCGAGTACATGACGTCATCGCCAATGACGGGGCCGCTGTTCTGGTATCCGACCTGTGCCCACGCCAGGCCGCAGACCAGGGCGAGCGTGCCGGCCAGTGCCGTCGGGCGCAGCAGGCGGCACGCCTTGGTGGACAGGTTCTTCGGTTCAGGACGCTTCATCGTGGCACCTCAGAGGAAATCGACGCTGCCGAGGAACACCTGGCCCCGGCGTTCGCAGCACGCATACGGACGCCACAGCGCCCACGCGTAGTCGCCTTGCTGGGCTTGGGTCAGCGTGCCGCTGTGGGGGAACACCACGCAGGTGTTCGACAGGCGCGGCGTCAGTTCCTGCCACTTGCCGGTCGAGGCATCACCTTCCATCAGCGCGCCGGCCGGCCAGTAGCCATCACGCGCGTTGGCGAGCAGCGGCTGGTACACGTGCAACTGCCCGCGCCGCGTGACGACGTCACCGGCGCGCTGAGCCACGACCGCCCCGGATTTGTGGTCGTCGGTCTGGTGCAGGAAGCCGCCGCGCGGATAGACATTGCCCCAGAGGTTCATCGTGGTGCGCGCACCGACCTCGCGCCGGCCCGGGATCAGCGCCTCCGGGTAGGCCATCTCGGGCACGTTGTAGCGCCAGGCCAGCGTGTCCAAGGTGCTGAGCAGATACGGCATGAAGGCCGTTCCCGCGCCTTGGCAAAAATAGCCCGAGGACGAGGCGAACTGGTTGAACACCTCGCCGCCGGGATGGCCGATGACATCGGCGTTCTTGAATTTGGCGAGGTTGTTTTCGTGGTCTTCGTTGGTGGTGCCGTCGCCGCCTGCCTGGGCCGAGGCGTTCGGCATGCTCATCGCTCGCACTTCGACCCAGGGGTTCTCTCCGGTGTTGCTGTAGCTGGAGACGACCGCATCGGGGACGTAGTGCCGGACCTTGGTGGACGTGCGCACCGAGCAGCCGCCATAGGTGCAATACAGCCAGTAGCAGATGCCCACCACCCGGTACTCCAGGCAGTCCGGCGACATGACGGAGGACACGATGGTGACGGTGTTCAGGGCGTAGCTGCCCGTGGCGCTGACCAGCAGCAGCGAGGCCACGGCGACGCGCAGGCGGCGCAGCAGGTCGAATGGGCGATAGGTCACGGTTGCCTCCTCCGGTGCTGCTCGATGCAGGACACGGCCCGGGCCACGTCAGGCTCGCCATAGACCACATAGCGTTGGTCCACCACGACGGCCGGGATGGTCGTGACACCCAAACTCCATGCGTCGGTGATGCCCTGGTAGGCGGTGCCAATGCGGCGCTGAAGGTCGGTGCCGCCTTGGTTCAGGCGTTGCCGGACGATGGCTGCTGCGCGCTCGGGGTCGGCTGGCAGATCTGCGGAAAGCTCTGCTTCGAGCCCGGATGCCCGGTCCAGCTCGATCAGCCGCTCGCCGCCCATGGTCTTGACCGGGTGGCGGCTGTCGGTGACGACCACCACGTCGGCGGCGAACGCGGCCGGGCTGAATGCCGCGAACGACGCCGGCAGCACGATGGCCAGGCCAAGGGTTCGCCAGCCTGGTGCGAACCGGGTAAAAGCTCCTGGCATGTCTTGCACCCCGGAAGTTGATCAGGGCCATAGTCAAACGCCGAACCCCATGCGGCCCCAACAAACAATGCGCATCGCGGCCACCCCGCATACCTGCTTGTGTCGCCGCGCAGAAAAATGCGGAGGCCGAAGCCTCCGCGCTGATCAACGAAGCAGTACAACCCTTACAGCAGGCCGGACTCCGCAAAGGAGAACGGGGCACCCTGGCCGACGATGATGTGGTCCAGTACCCGCACATCGATGAGCGCCAGCGCGGCCTGCAGTTGCTGGGTCAGCATGCGATCCGCGCTCGACGGCTCGGAAATGCCCGAGGGGTGCTGGTGCGCGAAGACCACCGCGGCCGCATTCAACTGCAGAACACGCTGCACAACGACACGCGGATAGACCGAAGTCGCGTTGATCGTGCCCCTGAACAGCGGCTCGTAGGCCAGTACCTGGTGCATGCTGTCCAGGAACACAGCGACGAATATTTCGTTGGGCTCGGCCACCAGCTTCACGCGCAGGTAGTCGCGCACGGCCGTGGGGTCGAGGAGTTTCGGACCCGCTTTGAAAACCCGCTTCTCCAGCAGCGCAATGGCTTGCTGGATGATCCAGTCCTCGTGCTGGGCAGCGATGGCGGAAAGCGACTCCAGGCAGGAGTCATTGACGACGAAAGACATGGCGAACCTCCAAATGGTGAGATCGGAGGGCGCGCGCCCGGGGAGGGCAAGCCCTCCTGGGGAACGAACAAGGTGCATCCATCACCGCGGTGGCGGTGATCGTTCGCGGCCAGGATGCGAGGCGAACGGGTTGCGGTCAGCGCAGCGGACTGCGCCGTAGCCTTGAAGACCGGGGCTACCTGGGCATGTCGCCGACGACGTCGGCAGGCATTTCCGATGTGGGTATGGCGGCGGGATCGCCGGCCGCGAGCATGTCCATGGCCGACAGCAAGGCATCGCCCTCGATCGGGCCCTGCAGCAGGATCGCCTTGCCGGTTTCGCGATCGTGCAGCCGCAGCGATGGCGTGGCGATCACGCCGCTGTTCGTGGCTTCCGCCGTCTGGGCGCGGATCGGTGCATCGGGCCGCTCGCTCGCCAGACACTGCTCGATCGCTGGAGTGAGGTCGGGGTAGCGCAGCCCTTCAGGCAAGCCCTGGCCGTCGCTCCGCGTGTGGGCATAGACCCATTCGACGGCCTGCCAAAAGGCGGCATGGCTGCCGGCTTCGCCCGCGCATTCCGCCAGGCGCGCTTCGGCGGACGCGGCTGGCTCATGCGCGGCCAACGGCAGGTGGTGCCATTGCAAGGTCACGTCCGCATTGCCGGCCACCCAACGCTTGAGCACTGGAAAATAGGACCGGCAGAACGGGCATTCGAGGTCCGCGTAGAGCGTCAGCGTGAAACGCCCTTCCGGATTGCCCATCTGCCACGGAGGCCCAGCCACCTGCGTGTCGCTGACTGGCGCCGAAGTCTGAGGTGTGGACCCGCCTGGCGAACGTGACACGAGCCAGATCAGCAGCAGCGCAACCAGCACCGCGGCCAATGCCCAGGGCCAGCGGAACTGCCAGCGCCGACGACGGAACGCCTGGACCTGCATCGGAATGGATGGGCGTTTCTGTTCCATGGCGTTCTCCGGTGTACGGCAGATTCAGGGCAGGTCCAGGGCCGGCGACTCGATGCCGCGTGCCCGGTCGATCTTCTCGGCCACCTTGAAGGCGGCATCCAACTCGCTGACGCCGTGCTGCTGCATGAGCTGGTAGCGCTCGGCCTTCTCTTCGGGTTCGGTCTGCGCGAGCGCGAGATACAGGCTCGGCGGCACGGCGCGGAAGAGCACCTCCATGCTCTTGGAGAGGATGACGCCCTCGGTGAACTTGCCCGCTTCCTTGCGTGCCGAGAGCATCAGCGCTTTCTGCGCTTGGCTCAGTTCGCGGAACCGCGCGATCTTCTCCACTTCATCGGGGGGCATCGACAGGCAGATCCACCACTCGATCATGTTGAGCATCGGCTCCGCGGCGCGCGGTAGGTCGTCAATATTTTGTGTAGCTAGCCAGTACCAGGCCCCCAGCTTGCGCCACATTTTTGTAATTTTCACGGTATACGGCGCGAGCAGCGGGTTCTTGGTGATCACGTGGCCTTCGTCGGTCACGTTGATGATCGGGCGGCCGAGATACTGGTCACGCTCCGCGATGTTGTTCACCGTGCTGATGAGGCTGATGTACGCGATCGAGAGCTGCGCGTTGTAGCCCTCGCGGGCGTAGGTCGCCAGATCGACCAGCGTGATGTCGGCCTCGGGCCACGGCGTGCCGTCGCGGTCGAACATCTCGCCGTCCGTGCCTTGGCAGAACATGTCCATCGCGTCCGCCATCTCCAGCAGCCGCACGCGCCGCATCTCGGGCAACGTCGGGTCCTGGCCGCGGGTGCGCAGCGCATTGCGCACATCGCGCGTGAGCACAGTGCGCTTCTCTGCCACGCAATGTTCGGCCGCGTCGAGGATGCACTGGCGGATCAGCGAGCGGTCGGCCCGCGTCATCCGCGCTTCTTCCTTGTCTTCGCCGCCCGTGATCATCAGCCGTGCCGTGATCTCCAGCTCGCCCAGCACGTCGCGCTGCTCGTCCGCCTCCATGGCCGAGGCATCCGGTGGCAGGTCTTCGTCCAGTGCATCGGCATCGAGCGTCTGCACGTCGCTGGGCGTTTCGATCAGCCGGCGTGCGTCGGCGAACGGCGCCAGGCTGATGCCCGAGCCGGGTGCCAGCTTGACCCGGTTCACGGTCAGCCCCAGGCGCCTGGCGAAGTCGCTGAACAAGCCGAAGCTGTTGCCGGCTTCCACGATGAAGAGGCGCGGCCGATAGATCGCGGTGACCTGGTTCAGCAGGTTGTTGAGCGTGGCGCTCTTGCCCGAGCCCGTGGGACCGAACAGGAACAGATGGGCATTCATCTGCCGATCCAACCTGTTCAAGGGGTCAAACGTAATCGGGCCGCCTCCGCGATTGAACATCGTGATGCCGGGGTGCCCCGTGCCCTGGGCGCGGCCCCACACCGGCGACAGGTTCGCCGCGTGCTGGGCGAACATCAGTTGCGTGTACCACCGGCGCCGGTCCTTGCCGGGGTTGTAGCAGCACGGCAGCCAGCGCAGGTAGCTGTTGAGCGGCGCCACCTCGTCGTCCTCGCGCACCGGCTGCAGGCCGGCGTTGAGCATCACGTTCGCGAGGTCCAGGCCGCGCCGATCCAGTTCCGCCTCGTCGCGCCCGCGTAGGTAGAACGCCAGAGTGCCCCGGTAGAGCTTGTGCGCGCTGCCGATCAGGGAGCGGGCTTCATGCACGTCCTTGAGCGTCTGCTCCGACGCCAGCGTCTCGCCCACAGCTTTCTTCGCCAGATGGTTGAGGTCCGATTCGAGGACGTCCTGCGGCGTGGCCACCATGGTGAGACACATCAAGGTGTCCTCGGGCATCTGATCGAATAGCGTGTTGATCGCGTCTCCCTTGCGGGTCTCGCCGGTCAGGTGCCCGGTGCCGGGCGGCATGCGCAGCCGGTCGGTGATCAGCACGCGGTGCGGCATGCCGTCGAAGTACCAGGCCCCTTGCGCCACGTCCGAGCGCGGCTGCCCAAAGAACAGCCGCTGGCTGAAATCCCGCCCGCTCGCCAACTCGATCTCGCCGGCCTCGCTTTCCTCGGTACTGTCCGGATAGCGCGCCAACGCGTAGAAGCGCTCCCGGTCCTCCACCCCAGGGCCGAGCAGCGTGGGGCGCGGGTTGAACCATCGCAGCAGCCAGTCGTGAACGTCCGCTGCAACCATGCGCCGGGCCTGGATGCCGGCGTTCGCCAGGCCGCCGCATAGGCGGTCGCAGACGATGCCCAGCATCTGCTCGGGTGTCTGGCCGCGGCGGTTTGCCTGTCCCTGTCCGCTCGCGCGGCGGTACACCACCATGCGCACACGCCGCGTCTGCCCGCGCCAGCGCAGCCGCGTAACCACCGTGTCCTCGAACAGGCCGCCGGGCTTGGCCACAGCGCGCAGGTGGTGGCCGAAGAAGCGCAAGTAGAACTCGGTGAACGCCGAGCCGCGCGCACGTGGCTGCACGTAATCGCGCAAGGTCTGCATGTACTGGTCGAAGCTCGGTTCGTCCTGGGCATAGAGCTGGAGCACCCACGGGTTCTCGTCCAGTTCATCGAAACTGTCCTGAAGCGCGTTTTCCAGGGCGTCGCGGGCATGCGCGAGCCAGCCGGGTTCCCGGCCTTCGGTGCCCAGCGGCACCAGTTCGTAGAACGCCGCCACCGATTGGCCATCCTCCAGGAGCATCGATTTCGACCCGGGCAAGAACTCCACCCAGGGCAGCAGTTCCACGAAGGACGGCGCAACGTCGTACAGCGCCTGCTCGTCGGCCACGGTCGCTGGCTTGCGGCCGTGGACTGCCGAACCGGGTTCGGGGATGCCGGCCTGGCGCAAGGCCTCGACGTGGCGCTGCCAGCTGTCCGGCTGCTCATCGCTAGCCGGGCTACTGGAGCCGGCGCCGGCCAGCTTCGGCCATGGGAGTTTCCACCGCATCAGTAGTCCTCCACGCGCTCGCCCGGCATCGCGTACTGGATGCGCTGGTAGAGCGGGAAGACGGTCGTGTAGCCGGGCACCGGCACGGGATCGGTGCCGGCCAGATGCGGGTACACGTACATCACGAGATCGGGATTGGGCAGGCGCTGGAACTGGCGGTGGACCTCATTGCGCGCGGTGCGCGTGTAGCGCATCTGCTCGACAGGTGCGGCCTGCACGTCGGCGTCGGTCAGGGGCCGACGCAGGCTCTGGCGCGCATCGAGCAGCTGGCGGCCGGCGTTCCGTCCGGCTGCGCCACCGCCGTCGCCGGCCTCCTGCTGCCAGATGTCCATCATCGTGCGGTCACCGTGGGTCAGCAGCTTTTCCTTGCTGGTGGCGCAGCCGCCGAGCACCGCGACGGCGAGGGCCAGCACCAGGCCCTTAATCGAGTTCGAGAGCATGGCTTTCTCCTGCGCGGTGATCGACCTTGCGGCCTTCGGGATCGAAGTCGATGGCGAGCGGTTTTTCGAGGTGGACGGCGACCTTGGCGCCGGGCTGCACATAGACGGCGGCGAACGCCTGGCCGTAGAGCTTGTTGACCCAGGCCGACATGTCCCGGACACCGCCCGCGAGAATCTGGCCGACCGCTTCCTGGCCGGTGATGCCCACGGTGCCGATGGAGCCGTCCGAGCCGACATAGGACATGCGGCCGCTGTCGCTCTCGATGAGCGAGGCCACGCCGGCACCGGCCGCGGTGATCAGGGCCTGCGAGCCGAGGTACTGCTGGGCGTTGCTGCGCCGCTCGCCGCTGACGCAGGGGATGCCGTGCGGGTCGCTGATCCAGCCCAAGCCGTCGCGTTGCTGGTTGTTCTGCTGGTTGCCCTCGCGGTCTTCGGGGATCGTGCGGATCGTGCCGTCGTTGAAGACGAACGTGATGCTGCGCACCTGGCCGCGCACGCACGAAAGCGTCCAGTCGCCCGATGCGGTGCCGCTGAACACGGCGCCGGCCACGTCGGGAATGTCGATGCCATTGGCGGTCAGGTTGTCCGGCCCGACCAGGACTTTGAACGGATAGGGATCGTTGACCGTGCCGTCGATCGGCACGCGGCCGATCAGCGCGGTCATGGCGACCGAACCCATGAGCGTGGAGTTGGTCGGCACGGTATAGACCGGCTTGGCACTCTTGACCCCAGAGGCGCGGGCGCCCGCGTTGGCCACGGTTTCCGCGGTGGTTTCGAGCGTGCTCTGCGCCGGGCCGAAGCTCGTGGGGAAGCTCATTCCGCCGCTCGCGCCACGACCGCCGTTGCGCCCCTCGGCGGGCTTTGCGTCGTCCGGCTCGACCCACCGCACGCCGCCCTCCATGCCGGCCTCGTCGCCGCCCTGCAGCCCCAGGCCCACGGGCAGGTCCGCATGGCCGCCGCCGCGCCCGCCGATGCTGTCCAGGCGCCGCTGCAGGTCGGCGAGCAGCCCTTCGGTCTGCTGGCGCGCGCTGGCCGCCTGCTCCTGGTCGCGGCGCAGGTTGGACCGCTCGGATTCGAGCGCCGAGTTGATGCGCTGGTCGATGGAGTTCTCGCGCTGGCGCAGTCGCTGGTTCTCTTCACGCTGCGACTTGTTGTCCGAGAGCGCGGTCTGAAGCTCGGTGCGCAACTGCTTCACTTGGGCAACGAGCGTCGCCACGGTGTCGCGCGGGGTGTCGCCTTCGATGCCCAGCGCCTTCATTTCCTCGGGCGTGAGCTGGGCGCCGTTGTCCGCCGCGGGTGGCGCCGTGCTGCCTCCACCCGAGAACAGCCGGATACCGACGAACAGCACCAGGATGGCGACAGGGATCATCAGCCACTTGAGCAGGCCGTTACTGCGCATGGCGGGCCTCCTTGGCGTTCTCGTCGCCGTCCGGCTGCGGCAGATGCACGGCAGGGTCGAAGCGGTGAATCGCCGGCAGCAGCGACTGCGCGAGGCCGCGGCCGCCCGTGACCAGGTAGAGGACGGTCGTGTCCTCGGGCGTGCCGCGCGGGCCCAGCGCCTCGTGCTGGAAGGTGGCGGTGAGGAAATCGCCTTGCAGCACGCGCGGGTCGAGCGCGACCCAGTCGGCGCCGGTGTTGGTAAGGCGCACGGCAGTCACCCATTGGTCTTCCAGGCGCCACGACGCGAGCGCGACCGCGCGCACCGGCAGCGTTGGCATCAGTGTGTCCAGGTCGAGGTCGCGGGGCAGGTTGACCCGCATGACGCCCGGAAGCGGCTCGACGGTGCGCAGCGGTGCGTAGAGGTTCTGCGCGGCGAAGCGCGTCAGCACGACAGGGACCGGAGTTTCGCGCCGCGCGGTCCGCGCACCTGCCTGGCCCTGGGCGCGTGCCGGGGCCTCGGCACTGTCGGCCTGCTCGCCATAGCGTCCCGGTGCGCTGTCACCCTCGACGATGCGCACCGGCTCCAGCTCGGCTTCCCCGTCCTTGGGCGGTTCGGCTGCGATGTCCAGCAGGATCAGCGCGCCCGTGTCGGCGTCCTGCAGTTGCAACCGCGTGGGCTCGATCGGCTCGCTGGCGCGCAGGTACACCGCGCCACCCGCACTCTGCACGCGCAGGCGTTCGCCCACGCCCGCGGGCACGCCCACGCGCACGTTCCGGTCGATGAACACGATGCGTTCCTGACCGACCTTCAGCGGCACTGCCAGTGGCATGCGTTCCCAACGCAGGATCTCCACCGCCTGGGCGACGGGTGCCGCGGCCACGGCCAGTAGCCCCAGCAGCGCGAGTACAGGATGCTTCATGGGGTGTTTCCTCCTTGAGGCGCTTGCGGAGACAGGCCACTCGACGCCGGGCGCGCCGGCTCCGGTGCACTGATGCGCTGGGGCGCGCCTTCGTAGCAGTCCAGCGCCAGGCCGAACGGGTTGCGGGCGGGATCGACGTCCACCCGCGTGACCTTGATCGGATAACGCACCAGGGCGCGCTTGACCTGCTCGGCGCCGTAGTACTCGTCCGCCGTGATGTCCAGCGTCACCACCCAGTCGCGATCGGACACGGTGCGCACGCGCGCCGTGGGGTCGTCGCCATAGCCGCGGCCGGGAATCTCGTAGATGCCGCGCACGCGCTGGCGTAGCTCGCCGGTGGAGCGGCGGTAGTCGTAGTCCGCGCGAAGGAAGGCCTGGCAGGACGGGGTGAGGTACGGCGAGAGCGTGTGGAGGTTGCGCGAGTAGTCTTCTTCGCCATTGGTCGGCCAGCGGTTCAGCGTCTGGAACACGTAGAACGTGAACGCATAGACCGATTCGGGCGGCACTTCCCACCACTTGCGGGTACTGCCAGAGCGCAGGTCGGGCGGGACGTGGATGGTCAGGTCGCGCGGCGCGCTCCACCAGCCGCCGCCCATGACCAGGGCGACAATGACCAGCGCGCCCGCGCCCAGGCGCAAGGTCTTGATGTGCGCCTGCAGGTGGGCGATCTCGTTCTTGAAGCGACTCATCGCATGCTCCTGCGGGTGGACCAGAAGCCCGAGCGCGAGATCAGCACGTGGCCGCCCACCCAGCCGGCCATCAGCGGATGGCCCGTTGCGATGCGCCACTGCAACTGCCGATAAAGCCAGGTGTCGGGGCGCCCACGCTTGAGGCGGCGCAGGATGCCGCCGCCGATGAACACGCCCAAGGCCACGCCCAGGACAACGAACGTCGGTGCGATGGCGATCGTGCGGAACACCCACGAAAGCGGCGCGCCGACCAGCAGGCCGGCGGCGCCGGACAGGCCGCAGCAGATCCACAGCTCGTCGGCGGTGAGGCCGCGCACGACAACGGGATGGCGGTTGAGCCGGTGCGGAAGGAACGTGACCGTCCCGTCCGCACGGACGTGCTGCTGCTCGGACATACCGGCCTCGCCTTACAGGATGCCCGTGGCTTCGGTGAGCAGCCAGATGCCGATCACGAGCAACACGGCGCCGATGGCGACCGTGAGGCCGAATTGGCCCCACGTCTTGCGGCCGGTGTGGATCTCCGCGTAGGTTCCGTAGGCGTGGTAGCAGACGCCGATGAACATCGACGCCACCACCAGCAGGGCCACGAGCATGATGATGTCGTAGCCGTAGTTGCGGATCGTCTCCATGATGCCGTTGCCGGTGCCGCGCGTCGGGTTCTCCAACTGCGGCAGGCCTTGCGCGAACGACAGCGCGGGCAGCGCGGCGGCGCCCAGGGCCATGGCGGCGCGCTGGGCGAGACGGGAAGTGAGGATGCGGTTGTGCATGGTCGGGCCTTTCAGGTCAGGACAGAAGGAAGAAACTCAGGACGAGGTACATCGCGACGAAGCGGATGCAGACGCCGAGGAACTGGCGCTGGTTGAGGCGGCTCTCGGACCACCCCACGTAGGCCGTTCGGATGGCCCAGACGCCCCACACGAGCAGGACCGCGAACACGACGCCGACCAGGACGGTCGCCATTGCGGAAGGCGCGATGCCGCTGTTGGCTTGAAATGCCGAGACCTGGGCGCCGTTCATTGCTTGCCCCCCGCAGTCGTCGCCGGCAGCGGCTCGGCCGCCCGCTCGGTGCGGTAGTCGCCGGCCAGTTCGGAGGGGTCGCGCGGCTGAGCGCGCGATGGCGTCAGGTGAAACTGGATGCCGGCGCGAACGCGCGCCAGGTCAGCCAGCAGCCGCGGGTAGTCGAAGTGGTAGCGCTCGCCCGGCTGGATGGGGGCATGCGCGGCGCTGTCCGCGACGGTGCGCTCCAGCGCGTCGAGCTGGCGCAGTGCGGCGACCAGCTCCTGGCGCTGTGCCGGAGACTCGGCCAAGGCCATCTGGGACTGACCCAGCAGGAGGGCCGTCACGAGAAAAGTGGGCACGCCGCGATGCGCGGCGCGCAGCCAGATCGAAGCCACCATCGCGCCATTCCTGTGTGATCAGCAATGGGGTGATCGTGGAGATCAGGGCTGTTTTAGGCCGCAAACAATAGGAACTGGCGGACGACCGGATTGGGCATACCGCGAGCGAACCTACAAAAGCCCGGGTGGAGTTTCGATTATTGCGTTTTTCGAGTGTTTCGAATATGATCGGCTCTGCAACCGTTTTCGCTTAGGAGCTACCCATGACCACCGCCACTGCCCAATCCAAGATGACCCTTCCCGCCGCGGGAGAGGTTAAGGCAGCCGTCCAGGGTCAACGTGCCTTGGCGGCTTACCTCGCAACCCAGTTCGAGACGCAGCACATCCAGATCTTTGATGACCACAAACAGGCTCATCAGGTGGAACTGCCTACCTCGGCTTTACGCCTGCTGGTCGACATCCTGGCCGAGTTGGCCGATGGCAATGCAGTAAAGGTGGTGCCCGTCCATGCAGAGCTGACGACCCAAGAGGCGGCGGACTTGCTCAACGTGTCCCGTCCCCATTTCGTCAAGCTGCTAGAAGATGGGGTGTTGGCATTTCATCGCACCGGCAAGCACCGCAGGGTGAGGTTCGCCGATCTGATGCAGTACAAGGAAGCGCGCGAGCGCGCCAGTGAGCAGGCGATGGCCGAACTCGCTCAGCAGTCGCAAGAGTTGGGAATGGGATACGAATGAGGCATTCCCCATTCACCGCCGTCTACGACGCGTGCGTTCTATATCCCGCGCCACTGCGGGATTTCCTGATGTGGCTCGGCCTGTCTGGCCGCTTCCGGGCGCGGTGGAGCCAAGCCATTCATGAGGAGTGGAAACGCAATCTGTTGATCAACCGCCCCGATCTCACCCGGGTTCAGGTCGACAGGACGTCGGATCTCATGGACAGGGCCATTCCGGACGGCTTGGTGGAGGGCTACGAAGCGCTCGTGGCAGGCCTGACATTACCCGATCCGAACGATCGGCACGTCCTGGCTGCGGCGATTCGCTGCGGTGCGAGCGTGATTGTGACGTTCAACGAACGTGATTTCCCGAACGATCTGCTGGCTCCGTACGGCATCGAATCGCAGCACCCCGATGAGTTTGTGGACAACCTGCTGGATCTGGATGCGGCCGCCGTAGTGTCGGCTGCGCAGCGCCAGCGTGCCCAACTCAAGCATCCGCCGATCGATGTGGACCGCTATCTCGAAATCCTGCTGCGCCAAGGCCTTGTGCAAACGACCAAGGTGCTGGCGACCTATCGCACCATTCTCTGACCCGCCGAGAGCCACGGATGACCAAGAATCCTTCATCAGACGCCACTTTGCCGAAAGGCATCCATCGAAGCTGGAAGCTGCCGGATAAGTCGCTGGGTGACTTGTGGGATTCGATCGTGATGGACGAAGCCATCAAAAAACAGTTGCTGTCACAAGCGATCGTCAACTTCACGGTGCGCCCCAAGGTGGAGCGCACGGTACTCCCCCTGCACGGCGTGATCTTGTTGGTCGGCCCGCCGGGGACTGGGAAGACCTCCTTGGCACGGGGCTTGGCGCATCGTGTGGCCGAATCTTTTTCTTCTGCGAAGTTTCGATTGCTGGAAGTGGAGCCTCACACGCTGACGAGCTCTGCAATGGGAAAGACTCAACGCGCCGTGGCAGACCTGTTCTCGCAATCGATCGCAGAATCCGCAGCGGCGGGCCCGACGATCGTCCTTCTGGACGAGGTCGAAACGCTTGCGGCTGATCGAGCGAAGCTCAGCCTGGAAGCCAACCCGGTTGATGTGCACCGGGCCACCGACGCGGTGTTGGTGCAGTTGGACATGTTGGCCGAACGCAACCCGCATCTGCTGTTCGTGGCCACCAGCAACTTCCCACAGGCCGTCGACAGTGCCTTCCTATCTCGTTGCGACATGGTGATGGAGGTGCCACTGCCCGGCAAGGATGCCTGCAAGCAGATCCTAGTGGACTGCCTGAATGGCCTGGCAAAGACATTTCCGGGGATTGGCAAGCTTTCCTCGGCTCACCAGTTCGACGCGTGCGCTGGCGAGTGCGTCGGATTGGATGGTCGGGCCATTCGCAAGGTCGTAGCCAACGCCCTCGCGGCCGACCCGCAAGTGGCTATCGATCCGAACAAGCTTTCCGTAGAGCACTTGCGCAGTGCGATACGACAGGCAAAGCAAATGCGCCTTCAAGGAGGGAAGCAAAAATGACCACCGTTGTCAGCCGGACGTTTCGCAGCTCGCCGCACCGCGATGCGTTGCAGACATGGGATGCCATTGTCGAACTGCTCACTCAGGGCAAGGACGGCACGGCTCGCTCTGAACTCAGGGCCGTGACGGGCGTGGCCGCCAGCTTGATCGCCGACCAGGCACCCAAGAGCGCGCCCATCGTTGCGACATGCGATGGACCACGGACCAGGATCTACTGCCTCTTCGACGAAGACGCGATCTATGGTGATGATGCCAACGAAGAAGTCTTGGGGTTCGAGCCGTTGAAGGGAGACTGGGGAGTCTCGCTGCCGTGTCCGAAGGAGCAGCTCGGCTGGGTGCAAAGCGCGCTCAAAAAGCACAGTTCTCGCATCATTGCACGGGACTTGAGCCAAGGAATTGCCACGCAGGCGCAGGCCGATGCTGGGCAAGCGCTGTCGCTCGACCTCGGAGGTTTCCTCAAGTCATGAGCACCGTCGCCACCTACTCGTACACGCACTCGGTTACCTATGTGACCGACAACATCCTCAAGAGCTTGAAAGACATCATCCTGCTCAGTGGGCTGGACCCTGAGCACTTTGCGGATCGCTGGGAGAGCAATACCCGAGCCATCAAGACGTGGCTCGGGACCGGTGATCTGCGCAAGGTGATTCTGGAGATCTACAACCCGGCAACCGACAAGCTCGTGACCCGATGGGATATCGACATCGTGTATGGGTGGTCCGATGGCGACGGCAGCTTCTGGACAGATACCGAGCAGTTGAAGTACGCGATCAAGAAAGCTGGGCTGCTGCCATCGCAGGCCAAGTACAAGTTAATGCTCGATACAAAGCCAGGGCGACCTGATGTGGAGGGATGGAGCAAAGGAAGTTATCGCTCGACGGATGGAATGGTCAAGCAGAGCCTAGGCTCGACTGTCGAACACAGCGGCCTGGCGGGTCAGGCCGGATATTGGAGGCAACGCTGATGCTGTCGATCGATGAAGCTTTTCGCAAGTTCAAGTCGCGTCTGGAACTCAACGAACGCGAACAGAAGAATGCCTCGCAACGCCAGAACGAAGTGCGGGACTACCTGCAGACCAAGTTCGGCATTGCGCGCAGCTTCCTGACCGGTTCCTATGCTCGATACACGAAGACGAAGCCGCTCAAGGATATCGACATCTTCTTCGTGCTGAAGGACTCGGAGAAGCATTACCACGGCAAGGCCGCATCGGTAGTGCTGGATGATTTCCACTCTGCATTGGTGGAGAAATACGGTTCGGCGGCCGTGCGCAAACAGGCGCGCTCGATCAACGTGGATTTCGGTGTTCACATCGACGCGGAGGACAACACGGACTACCGGGTGGTCAGCGTGGATGCGGTGCCCGCATTCGATACCGGCGACCAGTATGAGATCCCCGATACGGCGTCCGGAAAGTGGATCAAGACGGACCCGGAGATCCATAAGGACAAGGCGACCGCAGCGCACCAAGCCTATGGCAATGAGTGGAAAGGTCTCGTGCGCATGGTGAAGTACTGGAACAACAATCCCAAGCACGGCGATCTGAAGCCGGTGAAGCCCTCGTTCCTGATCGAGGTAATGGCCCTTGAGTGTCTTTACGGCGGCTGGGGAGGATCGTTCGATCGCGAGATCCAGTCGTTCTTTGCCACGCTTGCCGATCGAGTTCATGACGAGTGGCCGGATCCCGCCGGACTTGGCCCGGCGATCAGCAACGATATGGATGCCGCGCGCAAGCAGCGCGCGCAGCAGCTGCTGTTCCAGGCGAGCCAAGACGCAAGCATCGCCATCGACCACGCGCGTCGTGGTCGCAATATCGAAGCGCTTCGCGCCTGGCGCGCACTGTTTGGCCCCAAGTTCCCACTGTCCTGATTCCATCGGCTTCCATACACGTCCCATCGAGGTACAGCATGTCCCAGTGGTCGCTTTCCCAGCTCCTGTCGTCCCTGCATGAGGACATCCAGCAGCGCTTGTCCGTAGTACGCAAGACCTTCGGTCACCCGGGTACGAAGGGGGATGCGAGCGAGAACGTCTGGATCGACATGCTGGATACCTATCTGCCCAAACGGTACCAGGCGGCCAAGGCGCATGTGGTGGACAGCCTGGGGAACTTCAGCCAGCAGATCGATGTGGTGGTGTTTGATCGGCAATATTCGCCTTTTATCTTCACCTACGAGAACGAGACGATCATTCCAGCCGAAAGCGTGTACGCCGTTTTCGAGGCCAAGCAGACGGCTGACGCGGGGCTTGTGGCCTATGCCCAGGAGAAGGTCGCCAGTGTGCGCAGGCTGCACCGCACGAGCCTGCCGATCCCGCACGCTGGCGGGACCTACCCAGCGAAGCCGTTGATTCCGATTCTGGGTGGCTTGCTCACCTTCGAGAGCGAATGGAGTCCTGCATTGGGTCCATCCATGGACAAGGCGCTGAACGCAAACCTCACCGAGGGGCGTCTGGACATCGGATGCGTTGCCGCCCACGGGCACTTTTTCTATGACCAAGCCAGCGGCGCGTACAGCTACACCAACGAAAACAAGCCGGCGACCGCGTTTCTTTTCAAGCTGATCGCGCAGCTTCAGTTCAGTGGAACGGTCCCCATGATCGATGTGGAGGCTTACGGTCAGTGGTTGACCAAGTGAGGGGGCGCTGTGGCAAGCATACGTTCGGAGTACCACCGGTTCCTGGCGCACTTGGCGCAGCGGCACGTGCACGACGACGTGCGCCGGCTGGCGCACCTGGTGCTCGATCACCTGCAGCCACTGGCCGAGGTCGGTGCTGCACGCCGGGGGCGCTCCACGCGCTTGGCGCCGCTGGCCATCGCGCATCTGGCGCAGATGCCTGTCGCCTACGACGGGGACGCGCGCGGCCCCGAAAACGGGCCGGCGCTCGGGCGACTGCACCAGCTCGAAGTCGGGCCGTTTCGAGGATTCATGCGGCAGGAGACGTTCGACCTCAGCCATGACATCACCTTGGTCTACGGTGCCAACGGCACCGGCAAGAGCAGCTTCTGCGAAGCCTTGGAAGTGGCGATGCTCGGTTCGATCAGCGAAGCGCAGGCCAAGCGGGTCGACCAGCGGACGTACTGCAACAACGCTCGCCTGCGCCGCCACGTCGCGCCAGTCCTGTCGTCTACGGCGGCGGGCGAAGCGCAGGCCGTCCAGCCCGACGAAGCTGAGTATCGCTTCTGCTTCATCGAGAAGAACCGCCTCGACGATTTCGCCCGAATCGCCGCGCGGACCCCGAGCGATCAGCGCCAGCTCATCGCCACCCTGTTCGGCGTGGACCAGTTCAGCGAGTTCGTGCGCGGCTTCAACCCCTCGCTCGATCAGGACCTGATGCTTGCCGGCGTGCAGGCGGCGCAGCTGGCGCAGCGTCGCCTGCGGTTGGCGAACTCCGAACAGACCATCGCCGCCTACCCGCAGAAGATCGCAGCGGTCGAGGGCCTGGAACAAGCTTTGGCGCAGCGCATGTCACCTGGCGCGACCTATCAAGCCTGCGTGGACTGGCTGCTGGGTACGCCGCAGCAGCAAGGACGGCTACCGTATGTCCAGGCTCAGCTGGACGCCAACCCGCCTGCCATTCACGAGGTGACCCAGGCCCGCCTGCAAGCGTTGCTGGCAGAGGCCTACCGCGTCCAGGGACTGTGGCAAGCGTCTTCCGCGCAACTCGCGGCCCGCGCGGGCGAGGTGTCGTACGCGAAGCTCTACGAGGCCGTGCAAGCGTTGGCGGACGGGGCGACCGCGTGTCCGGCATGTGGAACCGGACTGGCCGCTGTGGCACAGGACCCGTTCGCCAGGGCGCGAATGGGCCTGGAGCAGCTCGCGCAACTGGCCGTCCTGCAGCAGCAAGAGGCCGGGCATCGGACGCAGTTGAGCGAGGCGGTCCGAGCGCTGTGGGACGAAATGCGCCGCGTGGTGGCGGCGGCTGGGGTCGCTTGTCCTGCCGAATCGCAGGCCGCGGGCCTGCCACTGCTGCCTCCCACGTCGGCGGGCAATTGGCTCGGCGGCTGGGTGAATGGGGACCAGCGCGCCTGGCAAGCCCTCTTACGGATCGCACAGATCATCGAAGGCTTCGACGCGCAGGCGCGCGACGTGCATGCCCAGCGCGGCGCGATGGCCCAGGAGCGGGACCGCCTGCAACAGCATCAGCTGGAGATCGAACGGCTGCGGACCATGCGCACGACTGCGGATCAGGAGCTGGCGGCCGCCCGCCAAACCGTGGCCCAATTCGACGACGCGAACCGCGGCCTGATCCAGGCGGCCACGGACGAAATGCCGGTGGTGGTGCACCATCAGCGGGTCAAGGCCGCCTACGACGGCTTCCTACCCGAGATTCAGGCATACCTGACCGCTCTGCCGGGGGTTCTGCTACAGGGGCTGGGAGACCAAGCCCGCCATCTCTACAACGCATTCAACCGGGCCGATCCGCCCGGCGATCTGCTGCACGCGCTGTGGTTGCCCGTGGCCGAGAACGGCAAGATCGAGGTGGAGTTCGCCGGCGAGCCGGGCGTGCGCTACGACGCGTTGATCGTCTTCAGCGAAGGGCACATCAAATGCTTGGGTCTGGCGATTCTGCTTGCCAAGAACCTCGCGCAGGGCTGCCCCGTGGTCATCTTCGATGACGTCGTCAATGCGATAGACGACGACCATCGCGATGGCATCTGGCGTACCTTCTTCGAGGACGGTTTGCTCCACGGCAAGCAGGTTATCCTCACCTCGCACGCAGAGGAGTTCCTGCACCGCATCCAGCAGGAGTTGGGCGTGCGCCGCGCCGCGGCCATCAAGCGCTACAAGTTTCTCCCGCATCAGGGAGAGCACGAACTGCGGGTCGACAGCGACCCGCCAGCGAAGAACTATGTTCTTCTGGCCCAGCAGGCGTTGGCGGCTGACGAGAAACGCGAGGCACTGCGCCAGGCCCGGCCGGCGCTGGAGAGTCTGACGGACCGCCTGTGGACGTGGCTGGGTCGGCGGGCGGACGGCCGGATCGACATCAAGCTGAGCGGGCCCCGCGCGCCTTGGGAGCTGAACAATAAATGCACCAAGTTGCGGTCGGCCGTCGAGCGTATCGCGGCGCAACATGCGGGTGCGCCGGATGCCGTAGGGGCGTTGGTCAGGCTGCTCAATGTCAGCGGTACGAGTATTGAATGGGGTTACCTCAATAGCGGTGTGCACGACGCTCAGCGCGATCATGAGTTCGATCGGGCGACGGTAAGAACGGTCGTCGAGGCGGTTACGGCGTTGGATGCTGCTCTTGATACCCTGCAGAACCGATGAACGGCACACGGCTTTGCAGAGCAGTGCCGCCCGTGTCACCTCATAAGTACTTCTTGAAGCTGCCTGCGGTCAGGCTGACTGCCATCCCCAGCAACGCCGCGCTGGGCAGCAGGATGACCAGAGGATGCACCGCTATGGGCAGTGCGAGATAGGTGACCCAAGGCAGCACGGCCAACGGCATCAGGCTGGCCTTCGCGCGGTGGTAGATGAAGCCGGATTCGCGGCCCGCGCCGAACCGGCGCACATCCCGTCGCACCAGGCCGTCGATCAGGCCGACGAATGCTGCAGTGAGGATCAGCGGCAGCGTGAGTACCAGGACCAGCAGGCGCACCAGGAAGGTGAGCGTCGTGAAGGCCGCAGCGATCAGGTAGCTTTCGGCCCAGACATAGACTTGGCTGATGTAGTAGCGGAAGTTGCGGCTCTGCCCGTGGCTGGCCGCGCGGGCGCGCTCGGCGGTCTGGCTCATGCGCTCCAGCAACCCCGAGCGCACGAACACCCACTCGTACCCGGTATCCACCAGCTCGTGCGCCGTGCGCCCGGGCTCCTGCACCACCACGCTGCGCGTGAAGTGGTTGGACAGGTGCCCGAGTTCGTACTGCAGCATCTGCTGGGAGTGGCGCCAGCCCTGGTCCTTCCAGAACAGGTGCATGCCGACGCACTCCACCACGATCGAGAACAGCAGCGAGCCGATGAGCACCCCGAGCAGCCGGAACGGCAAGGTGATGGTGCCGACGATCAGCCCCTGGCGCTGGTTCTGCTCCCGCTGCGCGGTCGAGGCGGCATCCTTCATGGTGCGGCCTCGCCGGTGCTGTCGTCGGCGCCGGTGGCCACCGCGTCAGGCTCGGCTGGAGCGGCGTCATCCAGCAGGTCGTCGGGCAAGGCTGCATGCGGCAAGGCTGCGGAACTGGTGAACTCCCACCACTGCGTGGCCTCGCTGTAGCTCTGGCGCATATACCCGGCCAGTTGCTGCAAGTCCGTCGGCATCACTTCATCGGGGTCTGGCGCCGGAAGCGGCATGCGCACCTTCCAAAGCTGGCCGCCCTGCAGCAGCGCGAAGCATTGGCCCTTGGGCAGACCGACGACGTGTGACGGCTCGATCATCGGCACGCTGGCCATGCTGATGCGGTCCTGGGTGTTCGACGTGAAGTCCGTCGCGCCGCGGATGTCTGAGCTGTCCGTCGCGCCCGAGACGATGGTGGTCGTATAGACCTCGACCTTCGGCAACTGCCTCGTCAGCAGTTCCGCGGTGGCCGTCTCGCGCACGCGCAACATGAATAAATTGTTGAAATTCCCGATCACTTGGCCGGCCTTCGCGCGGTTGCCGATGCGGGCCTCGATGTCCGAAAGCGTTTGCGTGTAGGCGGTGACTTGCAGGCCCGCGCCACCGCCCTTGTTGATGAGCGGAATGAACTCGTCACCCATCAATTCATTGAACTCGTCCGCATGCACGTTGATCGGCACGCGCGCACCAGCCGATGCGCCCGGCAGGCCATCGTCGATTCCGTGCTTGTAGATGTGCCCAGCCACCGAGACGAGATCGCTGAACATCGAGTTGCCGACCGCTGCGGCGACCTCCGCATCGGACAGCGCGTCCAAGCCGACATAGACGACGGCGCGCTTCCTGATCACCTGCATCCAGTCGAAGATCGGGCGCGGGTCGGCCAGGTCGGAGTAGTTCGGCGCCAGGAGCTGGGCGATCTTGCCGCTCGTGAGCTTTTCCAGCAGCGGCAGCAGCGATGCAACGATCTTGTCGAAGTAGGTCTTGTCGTAGCGCACCGCCGAGCGCAGGCCATCGAGCACAGGGTCGTAGTTGCGCGCCTGGGAGAGGTATTGCTCCAGCGCCACCACACGCTTCTCGCGCCCGATCATGTTCCTTGGGATGTTCTTCTCGTTGAGCTTGGCCTCGATCTGGACGATCACCTCCCAGGCCTTGGGCTCCGTCTTGGCAAAGTAGTGCTGGGCGTACTCAATGAACAGCGCGTCGATGTTGATGACGTGGCGCTGGATCAGCATGTAGTCCGGGCGCTGCCCCAGTTCCACCAGGGCGCGGGCGATGATGTTCACGAAGCGCCATGCGAACTCGCGGAACGCCGCGCTGTTGCCTTCGCCGGAGAGCTGCCCCGCGATGCGTGTCGCCACTTCCGAGATCCGACCGAAGCGGCCCACGGCGTTGTAGCGGGCGCTGATTTCCGGCCAGCCCAAGTGGAAGATGTAGAACTCGCCTTCGCGGCCAGCGCGCTGGGCTTCGACGTACATCCGTTTCAAGAGATCGGCATCCCCCTTGGGGTCGATGACGATGACGACCTCATGCTCGCCGGCAGCATTCCTGCGACGGATGTCCTGCGTGACGAACAACTCGGCCAGGCGCGTCTTGCCCACCCGCGTGGTGCCCAGCACCAGCGAGTGCCCGACGCGCTCGCCCAGCGGCAGGCTGACGTCCACTTCGTCGGGCTCGATGCCGTGCAGCCTTGGCAGGCCGCCGACAGGCGGCAACGGGCGCACGGGGTTGAAAGGCGCGTCCCAGCCGGTGAGCTTCGGCAGGCGCGAGAGCGGCAATGGCGCGAACTCCAGCCGTTCCTCCAGGCGCCTGGTCAGCCGGTAGGCCGGCGTCGGCTCGACGTAGCGGCGGAACTCGGGCCGGTACGTCTGCATCAGCCGATGCGTGTGCTTCTGCTCCCAGAGAAAGCCGCGCCCCACGAATAGGCGCTGCTGGCTGACCGGCACGTCCTTGCTGGTCATCACGTAACGCGGCAGACGGCGGATGTTGCGCCGGTAGCGCAGGATGATGCGGGCATCGCGGTAGCGGATCGCGCCGTAGGCGCCGAACGCCAAGGCGCTGCCGATGCCCATGGCCGGGCTCAGCGCGAGCGACCATGGGGCCACCAGGCACAGAAACGCGGCGCCTGCACACGCCGCGACGGTGTATAGCTCCACCGCTGGGCGTAGCAGAACCTCGACCGGCTGTTTGCCCGACATGGCTTCATTGCTCGATGCCGGTGGCCGTGATCAGCGCCGGGTAGTGCCGCAGGCCCAGGCGATCGGCCAGGTCGTCGCCGGCCACGGGCGCGAGCGGCACGCCCGGCACCAGGGCGCGCAGCCGCGCCAGGCCCTGCGCGGTCTCGACGTTGACGACCAGGCCGACCGCGCCACGTTCGCGCAAAGCGGCGGCGCGGCGCTGCAACCAGGCCCGGGAAGCCTCGTCGTCGCCGATGACCACGAACGGCCGCAGGCCGGGCGCTTCGATCACCCGTCGCGCGACGGTGCCGGGCGTGAGCTTGGCGCTGCGCACCGGCAGCATCGCGGCTTCGTCCGCCCGTGTGGCAGGAACCTGGGGCGTCGGGATGGACGGCCGCGCCGGTGCGTTGGCGCGCGGCTGGAGATTCAGGGCTTCGTAGTACGGCAATGCCGACGTGCCGCCACGGTCCTCGACAACGATCAGTGGCTCGCCGGCACGCGAGGCCAGCGGCAGGCCTGACAGCAGCATGAGTAGGCCCGTGAACGCGAGATGGGCGGGATGGGGTTTCGTCATGGGGAGGTCTCCTGGCGCGCCGCGAGGACCGCGGCGGCTGGTCGCGTGCCCTGCACGCGGGCAAGGTGGCGCGACACGCTGCGCCGATAGCGGGCGGCGGGCTCGCCGCCTGCGGGGCGGTGGTAGCGGCCGATCGCCAGCAGCCAGTCCTCGCCGGGGGTGTGCTGCTCCTTCAGGATCTCGGCGGCAACGGCCAGGTTGCGATACGGATCCAGCAGGTCGCACGCGCCGGTAAAGCGGTGCTTGTGGTAGCCGAGGTTGATCTGGCCCAGGCCCGCATCAATGCGCGTGTGCGGCGTGGCGCGCATCGCCTGCTGCAGGCCAGCGCAGGCGTCGGCGCGCGTGGCGAAGCGGCGCGACTGGCCGGCGACGTTGAGGGACCACGGCCACGGCACCAGGCGCCCGTTGCGCCGGATGCCGCTCTCCTGCAAGGCCACGGCGTAGAGCACGGTCGAGGGGATGCCTGCGCGCTGGGCGGCAAGCTGGTAAGCCGGTGGCGGAACCTCCTGGGCCAGGGCGGCAACGGCATACAGGCCGGCAGTGAGCACCAGTGCGCGCAGGGGCATGGCTACGGCTGGCGCTGCCATTGGCCGTTCACTTCGCGCACGGCGGCGGGCAGATCGCCGGGCAGGCCCAGTGACAGCCAGCGGCCGCCGTCGTGGTTGAGCGTGATGCTGCCGGCGCGCACGCGCGCCGGGTCGATCTGCGCGCGCTTGGCCCAGTCGCGGATGCGCGCGTCATCCTGGCGGCTGCCCACCATGTACAGGTCGAACTCCGCGCCCGAGGATTGCAGGCGCTGCACGAGCTGTCCGCAGGCTGCGCAGCCGTCCTTGACGAACACCGCCATGCGGCCGCTGCCGCGCAAGGGACTGCTGGATGGGCCGGCGCCCGGCTTGTCGTCGGGCAGGTTCACGCGCTGCATCCCCGGATTCAGGCGCTGCCAGGCCTCGTCGTAGGCGCGCTGGTAGGCGAGCAGCTTCTCGACGCGGCGCGCTTCCACCTGCACCTGCAGTTCCGCATAGCGGCGCCGTTCTTCGTCCGTGCGAGCTTCGATGCCCAGGGCGGACAGCGGGTCCAGGTTGGGCGAGTAGATACCCAGCGGCCCATCCATCAGCTCGCGGTAGCGTGCCCATTCTTGTGGCTGCAAGCCCCATTCGGTTGCCACCCGGTCGTCCAGCACGCGGGCGGCCAGCGGGCGCTCCTGGCTCTGTGCGTTGCGCGCCGAGGTCGTTGCGGGCTGCTGCGCCCAGGCGGGCCATTGCGACGACGCCACCAGGACCGCGAAAAGGAGGATCGACGGCTTCATGGGGTGCTCCGGTCAGGGAATCGCCACGCGGCGGGTCTGGTTGCCGGCCTGGAACACTGCGGTGTTGCCCTCGATCGCCTGCAGGCGCCACGGGCCGACCGCATCCCCGGGCAGCAGCACCTGAAGTTGGGCGGGCGTGAAGTCCCCGATGCTCGGCGCGACGGACACGCTGCGCTGGCCGGCGCGCAGTTCGGCGCCGACGACGCGGAATGGCAGCGGCGGCAGCTCGGTCTTGGAGGCGGCGGACGTGCGCGATGCGCGCCGCTGGGCGGGTGCGGTGGCACGCGCGGCGGCTTGGCGCGCCTTGATCTGCTCGACCTCCGCGCGCAGCGCCTGGAGGTCGTCGGCCGCTGCGTAGCCACTGAGAGATTTCTCGACCTGGGCCGCGCGTGCTTCCAGAATCTGGCGGGTGTCTTTGAGGTCAGCGTCCGTCGCGACGGCCGGGCGCTGCTGGATGGCCTCGATCGTCTCGGCCAAGCCAGTTGCCTGCGCTTCCAGGCGTTGCAGGCGGGAATCCAGCCGCTCCTGGTCGGCCTGGTCGCTGAGGGCCTGGTAGCCCAGGGCCGCCAAGACGCTGAGGAAGATCAACCAGAGCCACATCAGGCTCTGCACCACCACGGCGGCGGTCGATCGCTGGGCAGGTTGCGGGGCGTTCATGGCTGGCCTCCCGAAACCATGGGTGCCAGCGGGAACGTCTGCACCGCCTCGGTGGCGGGTGGCTCGGATGGGGACTCGGCGACCGCGCGATCGCCGGGCCGCTCGAAGCAGATTTGCCGTGCGCGGTCATCCGCGTGCAGTTCCCAGGCCGGGCCAGCCAGCGTGAGCAGCGCATCGCGCAAGGTCATGGGGCCGAGGTGCAGGTGTACCGCCGGCAACGGCAGCGCGTACAGCTCGATCACGGCATGCGCGGTCTGGCACAGGCCATAGCCGCTGCGTTTGAGCACGTGCCGAAGCCCATCCCCGACCGTGGCGCGGGCATCCTCGGGCATGGACACGTCGATGGTCTGCAACAACAGGTCGCGCTGCGCCGCCATGGGTGCCAGTTCGACCAGTGTGTAGCGGGCGTAGCGCACGACCGGGATGTACTCGGAAGCCTCGGGTTCAGGCGCGGCCAAGACTTCCGCGATGGTGTCGGGCGCGACCGGCGCAGTCGTCGTCGCGCAGCCACCGGCCAGCACCGACCACAGCAGGCCGAGAAATCCCGCCAGAAGGCGGCGTTCGGGATAGTGAAACCACGGTGGAGAGGGGCACATAGCTCGGCGTCCTGAAACATCCAGCCCTCACCATCGCCGCTCAGGCCGCGAGCGGCAGCAAACAATGCGAACCAGGCAGCGTCCGATTTACCGGGAGCGGCAAAAAAAACGGCCCCGAAGGGCCGTAAGTGGAACGTGTCATGCGGCGACAAGCTGCCGGGCCAGTGCGACCTCGACGGAATCACCGTCCTGGTTCAGGACATCGAGCCCGGATTCGGGCACGTCGCCCGAGGTGGACTGCGAGACCATGATCTTCTTGGCCATCAGCTCCAGGCAGGTCATCTGCGAGGAACCGGCGTAGCCGAGGTAGATCACACGCACGGGCTGCTTCTGCCCGATGCGCCAGGAGCGGCGTGCCGCCTGCTGGAGCGAGTACACGTTGTAGCCCGACTGCATGAACACGATCGTCGGGAACTCCAACAGGTCCAGCCCCGTCTTGACCAACTCGGGGTTGGTGATGAGCACGTCGATGCCACGGTCCAGTTGCTCGGCGATCCAGTCTTCGCGGCGGCTGGCATCCACGCTCGCGCGCAGCACCGCCACCTTGAAGCCTTCCTGCTCCAGCAACACCTTCAGGCGCGACGTGGTGTCGCGCGTGCCGGTATAGACCGTGTAGGCCAGGACCTTGCGGCCCTGCGCCTTCTCCTCTTTGCAGATGTCGATCAGCTCACGCTCCTTGGGGCTGATCTCGAACTCGTTGAACTGAGCCGGGACAAACGCCAAGGTGTTGCGCGTGCGCGGATGCACCACGGTCTCCGACCGGAAGCAGCAATCCGGCCAGGCCAGCAGCACGTTGAGGACCACACCCAGCAAGGTCGTATCGCGTCGCGCCAGAGCCTGTTTCAGCTCCGCGGTCAGCCGACCCGCCAGATCGCGGTAGGCCGCGGCTTGCGCCGTGTCCATCGCGACTTCACGGAACTCCTCGTCATACGGCGGCAGGACGTTGCCACCGATGTCCTTGAGCTTGAGAAAGATCGTGAACGGCAGGATGCAGCGCAGCACGCCCTTGGGGCCAAACCCCGGGGCCTTGACCGTGCGCACCGATACCTTGGTGCCCTTGGCCGTCTTGTGCGCCGTGCCGGTGCTCTCGGAGTAGATGTCCTTCAACACCCCGTGATCGCGCATGAACGCCATCGCAGCCGAGGTCATGCTGCCGCTCGTGGTCGGGCGGTAGCCGTCTTCGATCATCCGCCCCGGAAGGGCTCGGAACAGCAGGTGGAACAGGTCGTCCCCGTAGCCGCCCATCAACGTGCCGGTCAGCAGCAAGGTCTTGCGAGCCTTCGCCGCCAGCACGCCCATGGCCTGGCCCTGGGCACTGCCCCCGTTCTTGTACTCATGTGCCTCATCGGCGATGAGCAGGTCGAACGTGCCTTGCGGCAGGTAGCGTTTGATGAACTCGGACGGCTGATAGCCGCCCTCGCCAAAGCCGAACTCCATGTTGGCCATCGCACGTTCCATGCGCGTGGCCTGACGGTCGGAAAACACCAGCTCGCCGTTGCCATCCATGAGGTTGATGAACTCATGGATGTTGTCGCCGAGCATCGACGCCAGGAACCCGTCACCGAACTTTTGCATCAGCTTCTGCGCGGTGACCTCTCCGATGGTCGGTATGCGCTTTAAGGCTTTGAGCACGGCCGAGGACTGGTCGCTGCCGGACAGACTGCGCGGGCGGATCAGTGTCCACAGGGGCGCGGCGCAGTGGCCGCACTTCCTGCGGCACTCCTCGGCTTGGAGCGCGATCGGGTTGACCGGCTCGCCGTCGAGGTCGGTGATGACCGTGCCGCAGTCCGGGCAGGCCGCCACGTCGCCGTGGCGGGTGCGCCGCGTGGTGAAGACAGGCTTCCAGTGAAAGCCCATCCGCATCCTGACGCGCCCCAGGACGAAGAACTCCTGGCCCGTGGGCTGCACGCCCAACTGCTCGCGCAGCTTGATGAGCTTGACGAGCGTATCCGGCCCGTTGAGTACCCACACCTTGGCACCGGCCACCGTCTCCTGGATCTCGCGCCGCCACTTGTAAACCAGGTGGGGCGGCGACAGCACCAGAGTGCGGCGATAGCCTTCGGCGTTGAGCACGGCGGCCGTGGCAATGCCGACGGTCGTCTTGCCGCAGCCCATCTCGCCATTGACGATCGCAGCACGTTCGCCACGGTCGATCAGCAGCTCGGCGGCGGCGTGGACGACTTCGGCCTGGGCTGGGAACAGCTTGCGCTTGAGGCTGGCGACCACCAGTTGCCGGTGCGCCTGCGGTTGGCCGGTATAGACCGGCGGATTAGCGCTGTTGAGGGCGTCGAGTAGTTCGTCGCCGAACTCGCCGACAAAATCCTGAAGGCTCAGGGTCAGAGGGGAAGATTCCGCGTCGAGCAGTTCGCCCTGTACGGGCGCGGATTCAGCGGCAGTGGTTTCGAGATCGAGGGACATGGTGATGCTCCAAAGAAAAATGGGGCATGCACCACCCCCAGCGGGGCAATGGCATGCCCCGTGGTGGGAAGAGAATCGACGCGTGGCTGAGGGTGGTTGAAGGTGCTGGCCTGGGCGGCCCGCAGGTGAACCGTGCTCAGTCTTCGGACGGAAGCACGATGACGGTTGCGCAGCGCTGCGAATCGGTGACGATGCGAATGGCGAGCCCCGGATGGATCACGTAGTGCGATTCCAGCGACGCGCCCGATTGAAGCGCGCTGCTGTTCGTCTGCCATTGCTGGATGTTGACGTCGCCCCAGTCGCCACGGGTGTGGCGCCTGAAGTACGGGATCGGGTCCAGGCGACCCGCGCGGACCAGGCGGTCTACACCTCTGCTGAAGATGAGCGCCCCGATGGGGAACGCCAGCCGCTGGCAGTAGGTTTCGATGCGATGCGATGCCATGGGCTCCTCCTTGATGAGTCATTGAGCCACGACACCCCTGCCGGAGTGAAGTGGCTCCGTCAGGTGGATGAGGATGACGATGTGGGGCCTCAGATCAGGTCCCGCTCTTCGGGAAGCTGGACCACCGTGGTCTGGTGGTCCTCGCTGGTCTTGACGATCAGCGCCAGGTCCGGCGTGATCCTGAACTGCGAGATCATTAGGTTGTCCTGTTGGATCGCCACGTCGTTGGCTTGGCGTGTGGCCTCATCGATCTCGCCCCAGTCCCCGCGCACATGGCGCTGGACATAGGCCAAGGGGTCGATCAGGCCTCGCCGGGCCAGCCAATGCACCTTCTCGCTCAACTTCAACGTACTCGGTGCGAACAACGGTTGCTTGTGCGGCGCAGGCCGCTTGAACGGATTGGGGATCATGGTGTTTCTCCTTCGAGTTGGTACAGCAGGACGGCAGCGCGTCCGGTGGATCAGCGAATGGTCAACACCTCGCCCCGTGTCGCGGAGCCAGGTGTCATGTCCCACGCGCGGATGACGGGAACGAACTTGTCGGTGAGGATGCGGGTCTCGGCGATGGAGCCGTCTTCGCGTTCGGTGAACTCCCGCTGGAGCGTCTTGTCCTTGTGGGTGTCACCTTTGACGACGAGCACGCGCCCGGTCTTGGAGCGCACAACCCCCGAGATCGCACCCGCGGCCAGAGCCAGGGCGAGATGCCAGCGGGACAAGGCCCGCGCCGGTGGACGCAGCGATTGCTGCGCAGCCCCCAGGTGCGTGTCCTGCGATGGCCACAAGCCTTGCAGCCTGCCAACCTCATCGGCGAACTGCTCGGGCTCCATCGTCACGCGGAAGAAATGCTCTGGCTCGGCCGGGCTGGCGGGGACGATGTACGGCAGGAACGGCCACTCGCTCGGCAGTTCCTCGGCTTCGACTTCGCCTTGCCCTACCTGCAACAGCAGATTGCGCACGGCCTTGACGCCATCGGGCACCTGCTCGCGCTGGCGCACCCGGCGTCCGAAGATCACCACCTGCTTGAACTGCGTCTCCACCGCTCGGTAGATGCGCAGGTCCGTGTAGTGGCGCGTCAGCCAGCCGACCAACTCCGCGTCGAGCACGTAGCCGGGGACGATGAAAACCAGCACGCCGCCGTATTGCAGCAGCGAGAGCGTGCGCTGGTAGAACAGCTTTTCAAGGCGGGCACGGCCCTGGCCCTGATAGCCGATGTTGCCGTTGACGTCCTTGGACAGGTCCCCATACGGCGGGTTGAGCCAGAGCAGCCCGAAGGACTGCTTGGAGACCATCGTGTCCATCAGGTCCGCGTGCAGGCAGTGATCGACCAGGCCGCGGGCATGGCGCGCCCGCTCCGCGTCGAACTCGACGGCGAACGCCTTTGCCTGCTCGCGCCCGAGGGCATGGGCGGCTTCGGCGATCGCCACGCCTTCGCCGGCGCAGGGATCGAGGATGCACATCGGCCCGTCGCTGGGCATCAGTGCGTTGAGCGCTCTTTCGAGCGTGGGTTCGTCGGTCGGGAAATATCCGTTCTTGACGAAATTGCGGGCGAGCCGCGGGAACATGAGGGCCATGGAAGTCTCCTGGTTGGCGGGGATGAAACACGGAAGTACGCCAAGGCGTGCCTCCGAGGGTGGGTCAAGCCGCTACCGCTTCCGGCGTCCAAATCTTGGCCGGATACGGATAGGCGGTGAGCGCGTCGCTGCGGATCAGGGAGCCGAGCGCCAGGGTCAGCGCCGGCACGTCGATGGCGAGCCGATGGCCTTCCAGCGGCCCGAGGGCGAACGGAAGGCGGGCCAGCATCTCGCGGGTTTGCAGCAGTTCCAGCACGGTCTCGCGCCAGTGATCGAGCAGCGGCAACGGGCAGGTGTCCCGCACCAGCATCCACAGGCGGTCAAGCCTGTGGGCGCTGTCGCGTGGCAGCAGTGCCAATGCGCTGGCGTTGGCCTTGTCGGGCTTGACGCAGCGCCGGTCGAACAGCCACACGTTGGACAGCGAGCCGAACAGCGTCCGCCGGTACGCGCGCGTGATGCGCTTTTCCAGGCGATCGACGTTGCCGATGAATACCGGGACGCTGCCGCCCTGGTCGGTGATGACGTGGAACTGGTCCAGTCCCTGCTCGTCGCGCCCGAGGGTCAGGCGAGCGAGGAACTGCTGGACGGCGGTGTCCCGCGCCCAGATGGACAGGAAGATCAGGTTGCCCTGGTCATCGCCGACGCAGGCGTCGGCCATCACGTCCGGGCATTCGTCGATGCGGTACAGCGTGGAAGAAGTGTTTGCGGGCATGGTGGTGTCCTCGGATGAACGGGAACAGCACCGCCCGCTGGGGCAAGTACTGCCCCAGGGGGTGGAAGAAAACCGCTCAGTCCGGCTCGAACTGCCGGGTGTGCGGGTTGAAGTGAAGCGGCTCGTCCGCCGAAGTGATCGGCGTGAAGCCTTCCAGGTAGATGTTGTTGAGGTACTGGTCGCGGTAGGTCAGTGCCTGCCGTGCCTGGTCCTCGGTGAGGCCGTTGTCGATGAAGTACGCCAGCATTTCCTCGTCGGAGGACACTTCGTCGTTGGACAAACTCCCTTCAACGAGTGCCAGCAACGAGGGCGGAAGCGTTGCCAGGATCGGGTCCATGTCGGTTCCTCCTGGCTCAGGCCATCGACGCCGCGGCGGATGCCGCGGATGCCGTGGGTGTGCGCCGCCGGGCGTGGTAGGCGCGAACGCCTGCACGCCAGTCGGCGGACTGCTCCGGTGCGAGGTCCAGATAGGACAGCGGGCACGTGTAGTAGTACGGGTGCATGGACTCGTCCAAGGACTTGTAGCCCCACTGGCCGCCGCTTCGTTCAAGCAGATCGCAGCGGATGTAGCGCAGGGACTGGCCCGGTGCGAGATCACGATGCACGCCTTCGACCTTGGCGGTCACTTCGGCGACGGACCACAGCACGTTGCCGCGCAGGGTGTGAGCGATGACCTTGACGCTGGCGCGCTCGGTCTCTTGCGGTGCGATCAGTTCCGCGATCAGTTCGGACCGCGATTGGTTTGAGAAATACCAGCCCATGAGAGGCCTCCTCGAAAAGTTGAGCTGAAGGCCTCCCCGTGGGGAAGAACCCCCAGCGGGTGATGGAATGCCGCATCTGCGGCGAAGGAACCTATGCGTCGCCCTCAATCCCAGTCGTCATCGTCTCGATCACAACCGGCCGGGCAGTAGCCGAACTCGATCCCGTGCGAGCAATAGCCATGCTCCGCATTCCAGTCCTGGGTTTCCTGCCGTTCGGCAGGTGTTGCGTAGTCCCATTCCTGGGCCGCGATTTCGAGAGCCTGAGCACGTTGCTCATCCGGCAAACGATTGGCCTGTGCGTCGATCGCCGAACTGAAGAGCGTCACGTAGTGGTCGTAGGACAAGCCGCAACCGCGCTGGGCGTGTGCGGCGGCCGCTTTGCAAAGGTCCCGCCACGCGGGTTCATCCAGCGTTGAACGCGGGGTATCGCAAGCGATGGTGGACATGATGGAGACCTCCAGAAAATGGCCAGGGCCTCCCCCGCATGGGAAAGGAACCCCGGCGGGTGGATGAAGAACACCGCGCATGCGGCGTCTGCGATCACGCAGGTTTTGGTTCGGCCTGGCGGCTCCACTCCTGCGTCTTGAAGTCCAGCGCGTAGCCCAGCTCGCCCAGGCGGGCGATCTGCGCGCGCAGGGTGCGGCGGTCGATGGTCGAATCCAGTTTCACGGACTCGCCCAGCGGCCACAGCAGGCCGAAGAGCGCGGCGTCACCGTCTTCGGTGCTGCCGGGGGCAGCGGCCGTAGCAGGCGGTGGCGCATCCACGCCGAAGGGCGTGGTATCGACCAGCGGGTCCGCGGACGCCTGCACGGGTGCGGGCTTGGCGGGCCTGGACGCTTTGGTGGGCTTGGCCGGCGTTGCCGCAGGCTGCGCCCCTTGCTCTTCATCGAGCGGATCGACGTCCTGGGTGGCGAAGCTGCGGGCTTCGTCGCGGCTGAGTTTGTCGATGCCGTTGAGCGTCATGCCGTCGAGGCTGGCACGGATCTCGAACCGCATGCCGCCGCCGACCGGATAGGACTTCGGGAAGATGTACCTGATGATGAATTCCCCGTCGTACTTGCCTTCGGGGTACTGCTCCAGCTCCGGGTCTTTGACCTCGAAAGTACCGAGGTGCGTCGCGAGGCGGCCAACCGTGAACGGGCCGTTCTTGCCGCGGATGGTACGCAGCGTGAGCTGGCCGGGGACGACGATGGGCGCAACAGATTTCTCGGAAGCCGATGGGGTTGCCATGATGGTTCTCCTGATGATGAATGACGGGCCGCCGACGGCACCCGGTGGATGAGAGGAAATGGCCTCGCCCGAGGTGGGCGAGGTCCGCGTGGCATCACGCCTTGAGCTGGCGCATGCCTTCGGCCAGCAGCCACAACGCCCGGTTCAGGCGCAGGTTCTGGTCGATGCCTTGCACCGGACGGGTGCGCTGATTGCGGCCGTTGGCCGTGCGTCCGTTCAGGCCCCCTTTGACTAGGTTCTCCTGGACGCGGTTGAAGACGGCCCACAGGTCGTTCTTGCGGTCGTCCCATCGCCGAGGGGCCAGCAGTTGGCTCTCGGTGACAGGCGTGGACTTGGCCGGATCGTCGTACTTGAGTGCGAGCGCAGAGTTCGCAAAGACCTCCGCTTCGCCCTCATCGAGGGTGATGGTGCGCATCGCATCGCGCGCGTTATGCACGCGCTCGAAACCTTCGAGGACTCCGTAGGCACCTTCGATCACCTGGCTGGCCACGTCGCCCTTGTGGGGAACGCGGATGTCTGCGGTGGTGTCACCGCAAACCAGGCCGTTGTGGCAGACGAACCGGAACATGCCGGCGAGCATCTGATAGCTGCTCGTGCCGTCATGGCTGTTGAGCAGGATGATCTCGTTCGCCTCGTCGCCGTTGATCTGGCTTGCATGGCGAAGTCGGATGAGGTGCTTCGTGTACTCGCGCCGGTCTTCGTTGCGCACGCGCGTCTGACACACCATGAAGGGCTCGAAGCCCTCCTGGCGCAGCTTGGTCAGCACGGTCGAGGTCGGTATGTAGGCATACCGATCGGACCGGCTCCCATGTGGAGCGTCGGCGAAGATCGACGGAACGACGGCACGAATGCGGTCGTCCGAGAGTGGGCGATCAGAGCGCAGGATCGGGGATTGCGGAGCAAAGCGGGATACCAGAGACATGGCTGATCTCCTTTGAGAAATTCGACAACCGCGTGGCCGTGAGACCACGCGGAACTCGGGGGATGAAATGCGCAAGCACGCGTCCTGGGGACGCGGCGTACGTGGGGAGGAAAAGCGACAAGGCCCCGTGAGAGGCCGTGCCGGATCAGAACGAAGCAGCCAATGCCGGCTCCTGCTCCTGGACTTGCGCCTCGGGCTCGCGCTCGGCGGGCTCGGTGGCCGTGTCGATGGCATCGTCGGCTTCGGACGCGGATGCGTCTTCGGCCGGCGGCGCCTCGGCTTGCGCCTGGCTCGTCGGATAGACCTGGGTGCCGTCGATCTTGATGAGACCGATGTGGACCAGCGTCGATTCCAGGCTGGCGGCCGGTTCCCCGGCGTGCTCACCCTTGGTGCGGATGTACGGATCGATCTTCATGTCGTTCAGACGGAAGGCGATCAGCACCTTGCGGTCACCCTCGACGGCCTGAACGCACCGGCGAACCAGGTGCTCGGCTTCCGGGGTGGCGACGATGGTGTCGAAGTACCGATACTCCGGTTCATCGACAGGCCCGGCCAGTGCCGCGACGGTGCAAGAGAGGAACGAGTCGCCAGCTTTTGGGGTGACGTCCTTCACACGATTGAGATAGCCGATGCCGCGGGTGATCAACTCGTGCTGCTCGATCGAAGCCAGTTCGGCCCGGTCGATCAGTTCGGCCTTGAGCAGTCGCGCCTTGAGGGACGCGGCGGCCTGACCCTTCTGCTCACCCTTGTCGCGGATGTACACATCGCCCCACAGGTCACCGAGGCGAAAGCGCACCAGCGGGCGCTGCTTGGGATCGTCAACGCCGATGTAGCGCTGAACGAGCTTCTTGGCCTCGGCACCCGAGACCTTGACGTCGAAGTAGCGGTAGCTGGGGTCCCGGGCGGGGCCGACCAGCGCGGCGATGGTGCATGCCAGGAAAGGCTGCGCACGGCGGCCGCCCCGGACGGGCACTTCACGGACACGCTGGATGTAGCCGATGCCCGAGGTGTGGAGGTCGAAATACGATTTCTCGTTGGACGTGGTGTTCATGGTGAATCTCCATTGGGATGAAGCGGAGACACACCGGCCCACGCATGCGGGGAAGGTGCGTGACCCCGCGGTGGGTTGATAAGGCGAAAGCATCCGCCACCAGAGGCTGGTGGCCGCTCGCGGAAGGATGCGGTGCGAGCTGGCTCGGTCACGCAGTGGGAACTGCGCCGCAACCTCGAAGACCGATGGTTGCCTGGCATGTCGCTGACGACGTCAGCAGGCATGGGGCCAGCATGGCGGGGCCTCGCGCGCGCGGCAGCAATCAATCGGCACCCGGGCGCTTCCCTTTGTCCGCGCCACCCGGCGCCTGTCACAGGCACTTGGCGCCGCGCAGGTGCTCGGGGGTATCGGCGCGCGGACGGCCGGGACGGCTCCAGGCGCCGCCACCGCGCGCGCCGATCAGCCGCCAGCCGGCGGCGCGCAGGCTGGCGCCACCTTCGTCGGGCATGGTGTAGGTGAGCAGGCGTATGTAGCCCAGCGCCCTTGCCGCCTGCCAGGCCGCGCCGTAGAGCTTGCTGCAGGCGCTGGGTGTGCCGTCGGTGCACAGCCGCGTGACTTCCAGCGTCCAGGTGCCGCGCGACCGGGCGGCCGACAATGGCCACGCCGTGGATCAGGTCGCTGTCGCTCAGCGTGACGGCCAGGGCGAACTTCGCGCCCTGGACCGGGCGGTGGTGGCGATGGTGCGACAGAACGAATGCATTGGCCGTGCGCAGCGACACCGGTAGGAGGTGCAGCCTCGGCGAGGTCGATGGCGTGTTCATGCGGTTGTCTCCGGTGGCATGCCGGCGTTGTGGCCGGCGGGGCGTGCCTCGGCGGCTGGAGACAAACGCGCACGCGCGGCGATGGCGGCGGTGCGAACAAAAGAAGGCCCCCGATGCGGGGGCTGCGAGGCGGTTGCCGCGTCAGGCGGGAGGCACCACTGCTAAGGACAGGTGCGTGGCGGTGGCGGAAAGCACGAGATCGTCCGCCGAGTGCTGGAGGCGCGTGAACAGGCCGTCCTTCGGGTCGAAATACTCCGCGAAGTCATCGCCGCCCAGCTCGCGGCCGGCGAGGTGCCACCAGTCATCGAACGGGTCGGTGTCCGGGTTGCATCCGACGGCGTAGGCGAGCAGTGCCTGGCGCCCATCCGGGCGACGCTCCCCACGCTCGGCGAGGAAGTACACGCCCTGATCCTTGACCAGGACAATGCGGCACTGATTGGGGACGTCTCAGAAAACGGAAAAAATCGTACGCTAAGCCGGTTGCAGCGGTCGTAGCGGCCTGAACTTGCCCGCGCCGATCTTGGCGCTGCTGCGCCAGAGGTAATCGCCGGTCAGGTTGATGTGCTCCCAGCCCAGCGGCGACAGGTACTGCAACAGGGCGTCATCGACAGTCTGGCCGTGACCGCGTAAGGCGTTTGAGGCCCGTTCCAGATAGACCGTGTTCCACAACACTATGGCCGCCGTCACCAGGTTGAGGCCGCTGGCCCGGTAGCGCTGCTGCTCGAAACTGCGGTCGCGGATTTCGCCCAGCCGGTTGAAGAACACGGCGCGGGCTAGCGCGTTGCGGGCTTCGCCCTTGTTCAGTCCGGCATGCACGCGGCGGCGCAGCTCGACGCTTTGCAGCCAGTCCAGGATGAACAGCGTTCGCTCGATGCGGCCCAGCTCGCGCAGCGCCACGGCCAGGCCGTTCTGGCGCGGGTAGCTGCCGAGTTTCCTGAGCATCAGCGAGGCCGTCACCGTGCCCTGCTTGATCGAGGTGGCCAGCCGCACCTTGGCGTTGATCGCCTTGCCGGACGCCTGGAACTGCTGCTGATGCTTGTGCTTGGCAGCGTTGAACAGCTTGCCCAGGATGCGGTCGTGCAGGTCGATGATTTCGTCGGTGACGGTGGCCATGCCCTCGATGGCGAGCGCACCAGGGTCGCGTAGCGGCGCTGTGCCTCGAACTTGGCCAGATCGGCGGGCGTCATCTGGCCGCCTTCGCGGGCGATCTTGAGCAGGCGGTTCTGGTGCACCGACCGCTCGATGCCGGAAGGCAGGTCGAGCGCCTGCCAGGCTTTGAGGCGCTCGATGTGTTCGAGTATGTGGCGCGAGTTCGGCTTGACGGGCGACTGGCGCAGCCAGGCCAGCCAGGTCGTCTTGCCGTTGTCGTGGCGCTTGAGCAGATCGTCGAGGCGGTGCCGGTGGGTGGCCGACAGGGGATCGGACAAGGCCGCGTAGATGCGGCGGTTGGCGCGGCTGTAGGCGTTCATCGAACACCTCCCTTTTCCTCATCCGGCGCAACAGGACAGTTGCTTCACGTCCTTGTTGAAGGTCTGCGCCGCGAGCTTCAGTCCCTCGACCATGGTCAGGTAGGGGAACAACTGGTCGGCCAGCTCCTGCACGGTCATCCGGTGGCGGATCGCCAGCGCGGCCGTCTGGATCAGTTCGCCCGCTTCCGGCGCGACCGCCTGTACGCCGATCAGCCGCCCTGAGCCAGCTTCCGCCACCAGCTTGATGAAGCCGCGCGTGTCGAAGTTGGCGAGCGCCCTCGGCACGTTGTCGAGCGTCAGCAGCCGGCTGTCGGTCTCGATGCCGTCGTGGTGCGCTTCCGCCTCGCTGTAGCCCACGGTCGCCACCTGCGGATCGGTGAACACCACCGCCGGCATCGCCGTCAGGTCCAGCGCCGCGTCGCCGCCGGTCATGTTGATCGCGGCGCGCGTGCCGGCCGCCGCCGCCACATAGACGAACTGCGGCTGGTCGGTGCAGTCGCCGGCAGCAAAGATGTGCGGTGCGCTCGTGCGCATGGCGCGGTCGATGACGATGGCTCCCTGCGCATTGACTTCGACGCCTGCCGCTTCAAGGTTCAGGCTGCGCGTGTTCGGCGCGCGACCGGTGGCGACCAGCAGCTTGTCGGCGCGCACTTCCCCCTGCCCGGTGGTGAGCACGAATTCCCCGCCCGCATAGGCAACGTGGCTCGCCTGGGTGTGGTCCAGCACCTCGATGCCCTCGGCGCGGAAGGCGTCTGTTACGGCTTCCCCGATGGCCGGGTCTTCTCGGAAGAACAGCGTGCTGCGCGCCAGGATCGTGACCTGGCTGCCCAGCCGGGCGAAGGCTTGCGCCAACTCGACCGCCACCACGGAGGAACCAATCACGGCCAGCCGCTCGGGGAGCGAGCTGCTTTCCAGCGCCTCGGTGGAGGTCCAGTGGGGTGTGTCCGCAAGGCCCGGGATTGGCGGAAGCGCCGGGCTCGCGCCGGTGGCAATCAGGCAGCGGTCGAAGTTCACCTCGTGCGTGCCGCCGTCAGCGGTCGCCACGGTCAGCGTGCGCGTGTCCCTGAACCGGGCCTCGCCGCGCAGCACGGTGATGGCCGGAGTGCTTGCCAGGATGCCTTCGTACTTGGCATGGCGCAGCTCCTCGACGCGGCCTTGTTGCTGGGCCAGCAGCCGCTCGCGCAGTACAGCGGGCGCTGCGGCCGGCAGGCCAGCATCGAACGGGCTTTCGCGGCGCAGGTGGACGATGTGCGCGGCGCGGATCATGATCTTGGACGGCACGCAGCCGACATTGACGCAGGTGCCGCCGATGGTGCCGCGCTCGATCAGCGTGACGCGGGCGCCTTGCTCCACGGCCTTCAAGGCAGCCGCCATCGCCGCGCCGCCGCTGCCTATCACAGCCACGTGCAGCGCTTGTTCACCGCCAACATGCTTCGTTTCGCCACCGAGCCAGCCCAGCGCCTTGTCTAGCAGGCCGGCAGGCTTGTTCGGCGTGTCGGTAAGCCGTGCGCGATAGCCGAGCGTGGCCACTGCGGCAACCAGCGGGGCCACGCTCACGCCTGCATCCGCCTCGATTTCGGCCTGCCGCTGCGGATAGGACACCGAGGCCGCGCGCACGCCGGGCACGTTCGTCAAAGCCTGCTGGACGTGCTCGGCGCACGACGTGCAGGTCATGCCTTCGATGTGGAGGGTGATCGCCTCGGCCATGATTACGCCCTCACTGCTTGACGCTGGACGGGTAACCCGCGTTTGCGGTGGCCTTGGTCAAGGCGTCGGCATTGGTCTTGGCCTCGTCGAAGGTGACGACGGCCTCCCGCTTCTCGAAGCTGACTTCGGCCTTCTCGACGCCGGCGACCTTGGACAGAGCCGTCTTGACCGTGATCGGGCACGCGGCGCAGGTCATGCCGGGCACCGACAGGGTGACGGTCTTGGTGGCAGCCCAGGCGGGCGCGCTTAGAGCGGCGGCCAGGGCGATGAGGGTGGTGAGGGTGGTGAGTTTCTTCATGGTGATCTCCTTTCAGTAGAACAGCGGCAGGACGTAGGGAAACGCGAGGGCAACCAGAACCAGGGCGGCCACGATCCAGAAGATCACCTTGTAGGCAGTCCGCACTTGGGGCACGGCGCAAACGTCGCCGGGCTTGCAGGCATGGGCTGGTCGGAAGATGCTGCGCCAGGCGAAGAACAGCGCGATGAGCGCTGCGCCGATGAAGATCGGCCGATACGGCTCCAGCACGGTCAGGTTGCCGATCCACGCGCCAGAGAAGCCGAGCGCGACCAGGACAAGGGGGCCGAGGCAGCAGGCCGAGGCGAGGACGGCCGCGACGCCGCCGGTCGCCAGTGCGCCGCAGCCGTTCTTGGGTTCCGACATAAGGTTCTCCTTCCGGGACTTCGCTTGATGCTGTAACGTTACTTCCGTAGTCAACTACGGAGTCAAGCGCCATGGAGAACGCTCAAGAGAATCTGACCATCGGGGCCTTCGCCAAGGCAGCCCGGGTCAACGTGGAGACGATCCGCTTCTATCAGCTCAAGGGCTTGCTACCCCAGCCGGAGCGGCCCTACGGTCGCATCCGCCGCTACGGGCAGGCGGACGTGGCGCGGGTGAAGTTCGTGAAGTCAGCCCAGCGCCTGGGATTCAGCCTGGATGAAGTCGGCCAGCTCCTGAAACTGGAGGACGGCACCCATTGCAGCGAGGCGGCCGAACTGGCTGCTCACCGGCTGGCCGATGTGCGCGCACGCATGGCGGACCTCACGCGGATGGAAGAGGCCCTGTCGACGCTAGTGAGAGAGTGCAACGCGCACCATGGCAATGTTTCCTGCCCGTTGATCGCAGCTTTGCATTGCTGCTAAAGGGCCCACTTCGGCTCTTAGCGTACGATTTTTTTCCGTTTTCTGAGACGACCCCTGATTGGCGATGGCTTCGGTCAGCACGGGGCGCAGGTCAGCGCCTTTGAATCGCAGTGACATGGATGAAATCTCCTGTGTGGAAGAATGAGAAAGGCCTCCATCCGATGGGATGAAGGGCCTGTAGTGCACGCGGCCGGAACGGCTGGAACGCCGTGGCGGATGCCTCGGGTCAGCCGCAGGACCGCCCGGTTTCGCTGCGGGGCGTCATGCCGGGACGGCCTGGCGCTTGCGGGCCGCTTTCGCGTCGAGGATGCTCACGTCGATCTGGCGCCAGCGCCCGTCGTCGATGAGCCTCTCCAGCACTTCGCCGAGCATGTCGAAATACACCTCGTCGTGCCGATCGACCAGTTCGACCGATTCACCGTTCTGACGGTGCAGTTCCACCACGTAGGTGTCTCCGCCGCGGTCGTAGAGGATCGTCACCCGGCCCTCGAACTTCGCGGTCGAGACCGTGAAGCTGATCGCCGGCGGGGTCTCGATGATCTTGGAGGGCGTGGGATCGACCCAGGTGAAGTCGCGGGCACCGGCATCCACCAGCATGTGGGTGATGCGCCGGAAGCGATCGGGGGCCGGCATCTCCTCCAACTGCTCGATGAGCTGGCCCAACTCCATGCACTGCGGCGTGGGAATGGGCAGCTTGGCCGGCGCCGAGCCGAGGATGTGCCTCGTGATGGTGTACGGCGTGCCGTCCGAAGTCTCCTCGGTGATGACCTCCGGCGTGTCCGCGCGCAGTCCGTCGAAGCGACGACGGGCATAGGGTTGGACATGCACCTTGGCGCCTTCGGCAGGAACCGTGGTCACCAGGCTGGGATCGAGCACCGCGAACTCGGAAGGCTTGAGCTTGACGACGATGGCATCGTCGGTCGCGGCGACCACCTTGCCGTCGAAGGGTTGGGGGTCGATGGCGAAGCCCAGCGTTGAGGACAGCGGCTGATCATCGAACACGCGGTACTTGAACGACCGCACGTTGCGGGGCACATGGCCTGCGACCAGCGAAGGCATCATGGATTTGATGAGGGAACGATCCATGGGGAAACTCCTTGAGGAAAAACAAGGGATTCCCCGCCCGCAAGGGAGAGGTCCCTTGTGGGTGGCGTGGATGGACGCGGTAGGTCCGTAGGAAGAAACGACCAGCACGGTTTCCCGCGCTTGCAGCCTCGAAGGTCTCGACTGCCTGGGCATGTGCCGGCAACGCCGACGAACATGGGGCAAGCATGGCCCTGGGGCGGTCTGCCTGCCCGCAGGAAACGGCACCGCACCACAACCGTTTTCCTGTGCTGCGGGCAAGAAAAAGCCCCTCGAAAGGGGCTGGAGGAATCAGGCTTGGTACACGAAGTAGTGCTCGCGCTGACGCGGAAAGAACACGTGTTTCCACGTGTCGCCGCTTGTGTTGCCACCGTCGAAGACGACCATTTCGTAGTCGTCCACGTCGGTGTCCACCAGGTCGGCGCTGGCGATATGGCGCATGTGCAGCGTGCCGCTCATGCGCTCGAATACCAGGATCTGGCCGATGGCATCTTCCTGGCTCATGGCGTTGACGCAGGCTCCGAGTTGGTGCTCGAAGTCGGATGCGGGTGTGATGAGGTCGGGGAACATGGGATCGCTCCTGTGAAAGTGCGCCGGCCCGGCTCTCTGGCGGGAGACCGGGCCGGCATGCGGTGAGGACAAGGAAGGCCGGGGATGTGTGTGGCAGCTATTCGCCGGCCAGCGATAGGCCCGGCAACACGGGTGCGTCGGCATCGAGGATGAGGATGCGCACGTCGGCCTGGCCGGCCAGTTCAAGGATCTGTGCCAGCTCGTCCGGCATGCCCTTGCTGCGGTGCTCCTGCCGAAGCTGCTCGGCGGCGATCCCCTCGACGTCCTGCAGGTGCTGGTCCGTCCAGGGCGTGGAGATCAGCTTGACGCCGATCGCCGGGCTGTAGGGAATCCGGAACGCGATGAACAAAAAGGCCTCCGGCGTCGCGAGGTCAGCCAGGTTGGCCAGGTACTGGCCGGTTTCGCGGCTGATGTGCGCGCTGCTGATTTCCCAGCACCGGCTGTAGTAGCCGGTCTCGAAGCTCAACCGCTGCACGACTTCCCGTGCGGCCTCGGCCGAATAGGTGTCGCCAATGTGGACGGGGCGGCCGTCGAAGTCGTCGCCGTGGATCGCGTACACCACGGCACCCACCATGCCTTCGCCGCTGCCCCCTTCAGCCGCGTCGCATTCGGCGATCAGTGCGGCGCCGACAGGTTCGGTGCCAGTCCTGACCACCGCGAAGTCGCTGGTGATGATGCAAGGAGAAGAAACCAGCGCCGCGTCGCAGAGGTGCTGCTGGCTCGGGTGGATGTTTCGCCAAACATGCGGGCTTCCGTCCTCGTAGCTGATGGACAGCGTGCGGACGATTTTCAGATTCCAGTAGCCGCGTAGAAAGGGATTGGGATTCTGGGACATGGGATTTCTCCAACAGAATAATGATGGAGCAAATCCCCGCCACCGGGAATTGACCCCGGTGGGTGGAAAGAAAGGAAACAGCGTCAGGTGACGCTGATCGTTGGCGTTTGGGCCAATCGCTCGGCGACGCGCCGGCGCAAATTCATGCGGAATGGCTCGTCGCTGACGCCCGCCAGCAGATTGATGGTCTCCAGCGCGATCAGGGCCGAAGCCTCTTCGATGTCGGCGGCCACAATGGTCTTGCGCAATTGGTCGCCGAGCTGGAGGGCCTGGGAGGAGGAGCTGATGAAGCGGACCTCGCGGCTCAGGTAGCAGCCGTTGCCGCCGAACTCGAACAGCCGCGGCTTGCTGCAGTACCAGCAGCCCTCGAACTGGATGGCGGTCAGGTGGTGCCCGTCATCGAACCGGGTGGCGATCAGAAACAATGCGTCGAGATCGGCGGTGTCCTCGAACGAATGACGGTCGATCAAGTTCCCCAGCTCTTCGTCCTCATCGGCACGGAAGTGCACGGCGAGCAGTTCGAGCAGCGGCGGGATCGACAGCCCTTCGTCGTCCGGCATCGGAATACCGAGTTGCGTGGCCAGGTCTTCCAGGCCATCGAGCACGTCCGGCCATTGCGGATTGGTGGTCTCGGCGATCTGGGCGATGTAGGCCTGCCCGTTGCCGGGGTGGCTCTCGTCCAGCGCGAAGGCGCCGAACAGCGCCTGGATGACGGGCGTCACACGGTCGAGCACGAGAACGCCGGTGGCTTCGTAGTAGTTGTTGGCCATGAAGGCTCCTTTCGATGAATGAACGGAGCCAGCCCTTGCGGACGATGGCATCCGCAGGGGAAACCGCCTGATGCCGGATGGCGCTGGGCGGGGAGAAAACGCGAGGGACATGGCCTCGAACGAGGCGCATGTCCCTCATGGGGTCCCGTGAACGCAGTGATGAAGGTGTGCCAGGGACCGGCTCACCAACCGCTGTAGTTCAGCAGCAGGTCGGCGATCACCTGGCGACGTTGCAGATCGAGACCATCGAAGTCCGACAGTCCTTGGAAGTGGCAGCGCTTGAGCATGGCACCGCCCTCGCGCGCGTTGTAGAAGCTGAACATGGCGGACAGGAACATGCGTTCCCCGCTGCTCAGGACGCCGAGTGCGTCGTTGGCACGCAGCATGTCGGGACGCAGATCCCACTTGCTCTTTGCCTGGTTCAGGCCTTCGCGCGTGCCGTCGCCAAACCATTGCGGGCCTGCGATCTCGACGCCGCGCTTCCAGACCTCGAAGAAGGCTTGGGGCGCGGCGGCGAAATGCTGCTCTTCCCGCATGATCTGATCGACGACTTCCTGGGGCAAAAGCTGGTTCATGACGTGGTTCCTCCAGTTGGATCAGGGTGTGGCGAGCTGGGACCAGCCGCCTCTTTCGAGGGCACGTTGAGCCGCGGCATAGCTGCGGAAGTACTGGCAGGATTCCCGCGAAACGGGACCTTCTGTATCGCGCGTGCCGATGTAGTGGCCGGCGGCGCTATGCAGGATTTCGAGCGGCAGGAACTTGCCGCAATGGATCAAGGCCAACTGGCCGAAAGAGGCTTGCTGGGACATGGACGGGCTCCTTGGAAAAAGCGGGGCCTCGTCCCTCACGGGATGGCAGCTCCCGCACGCGGTTGAGAAAAAAGCATCGGCGTCACGGGTGACGCGCGTCCGCAGACTCGATGCGATGGCGGACTGGCGGGTAGCGCGGAAAGAATCCGCGGCAGCCTGGAAACTCTGGCTGCTGGCATGGTGCTGACGAATCAGCGACACATGCGGGCAGCTTCATGCGCGAGGCGAGCCGCGTCAGCCGGAAATCGGCATTTGCAACAGCCCCGATTGGCGAACGCGGAAAAAAGAAAGCCCCGCAATAAGTGCGGGGCTGTCAGGAGGATGAGGCGAAACTGGGTCAGCGAGGCCTGTCGCCCAGTACATGCTGCTTCCACAGGGCGAATGCCTCGTCCGGTCCCAGCTCTGCGAGGATGACGATGGGCTGGCCCCGACGGGCACGCAGCGATGCGAAATACGCTGGCCGGTCGGCGATGGCGTTGAGCTTGATGCCCTTTAGGAACAGCAACTGGCGGGGGCGAACTTTGGTGGTAACGCAGGCATGATTGCGCTTGTTTGGGGCAAAAGGGCCAGCGAAGCGGGCGGACACGGCCAGAAAACCGCGACGAACTACTTGTACTTGCCAGGCGAGGCGAACGGGTGACATCAGCATATCGCTATGCGGTAAAGAAGACCGTCCTAAAGCTTGCAGGATCCCGGCATAGCTTCATCATCACCTCTCCGTGACGGCTCATTGGAACGAAAAAGGCCAGCATCGCCGTGATGGACTTTCATAATTGCCAGGTCAACTGGCTTGCGTGCTGTTTATTCACAGCAAGGCATTGCGACGTCGTTGCAGCAATCGCCGCCATCGCAACAGGGCGTTGCAGCAAAAGCGGCGGTGGGCGCTAGCATGAGGGCCAAGCCGCGGCCGCTCATGCTGGGGGCCGTTCTCTTCAGATTGGTGTCCTGCACCGTGTGCATTGCGAATTTCCGGATCGTCCCAATGTCACTGGGACTCCTTTGTGGCGGCCGGGTTCTCCACGCTCATGAACGACTGGGCCACCAGCGCGATCGCCCCGCCCACGATGGCCATGTCAGCGATGTTGAAGGCGGGCCAGTGCCAGCCGTGCAGGTGAAAGTCGATGTAGTCGATAACGTGCCCGCGCGTGGCGCGGTCGAACGCGTTGCCCAATGCGCCGCCCAGAATGAGGCTGTACGAAAGGCCTTCCGTTTTGCGCAGCGGCCGGGAGAGCAGCCATGCGAGCCATGCCGATATTGCGAACGCGATCGCCAGAAAAAACCACCGCTGCCAGCCGCCCGCGCCAGCAAGGAAGCTGAACGCCGCGCCGGGATTGAGAGCGTGAACTAGGTTGAAGAATGACGCCACCTCGTGCGACCAACCCAAGGGAGTTGTCGCGTCAATGTAGCTCTTAGCTGCCTGATCGCCGGCGAATATAACGATCGCGAGTGAGTACCACTGCGTCTTGCGAAGAGATGGTTCATCCATTGTTCATGCCGCCTTGAACTTCAGGAGGCGCAGCCCATTGACGACAACCAAAAGACTTGCCCCCATGTCAGCGAACACAGCCATCCACATGGTGGCATGCCCTGTGAACGTCAACGCAAGGAACACCGCCTTGATGCCAAGGGCCAGAACGATGTTCTGCGTGAGGATCGCCGCAGTGCTACGCGACAGCCGGATGAAGGCGGGGATCTTGCGCAGGTCGTCGTCCATCAGGGCGACGTCGGCTGTTTCGATCGCGGTGTCGGTGCCGGCCGCGCCCATGGCGAAGCCGATGTCGGCACGGGCGAGCGCGGGCGAATCGTTGATGCCGTCGCCCACCATGCCCACCTGGCCCTCGCCGCCGACCAGGCTTTCGATGGTCTTGAGCTTGTCTTCGGGCAGTTGGTCACCACGGGCTTCAGAGATTCCGACCTGGGCAGCGATGGCCGCGGCCGTGTGCTGGTTGTCCCCCGTCAGCATCAGCGTGCGCACACCCAGCGCCTGCAGGTCGGCCACCGCCTCACGGCTGGTTTCCTTCACGGTGTCGGCCACTGCAAAAATGCCGAGCACGGTCGCATCGTCCATCAGCAGGATCGCTGTCTTGCCTTGGCGCTCCAGGGTCTCCAGCCGAGCCTGGAGCGTCGCTTCGCTCAGGCCCAGCTCCTGGGCGAGCCTGTGGTTGCCCATGTGCAACATGCGCCCGGCGACGCGGCCGCGCACGCCGCGGCCAGGCAGCGCCGCGAAGTCGTCGACCTCGTGCAGCGCGATGCCGTCACGGTTCGCCTTGCGGGCGATGGCCTGAGACACAGGATGGTCCGAGCGTGCCGCGAGGCTTGCGGCCCAGGCGGCAACTTCCTGCGCCTCGCCGATCAGCGGCACGAAGTCGGTCTGCTCGGGCTTGCCATGTGTGAGTGTGCCGGTCTTGTCCAGGGCCAACGCCTTGAGCTTGCGCCCGCCCTCCAGGTAGACGCCACCCTTGATCAGGATGCCGCGTCGGGCGGCAGCGGCCAAGCCGCTGACGATGGTGACCGGCGTGGAGATGACCAGAGCGCAGGGGCAGGCGATCACCAGCAGTACCAGGGCCTTGTAGACCCAGTCAAACCATGCGCCGCCGAAGGCGAGCGGCGGCACGACGGCAACCAGCACGGACACCGCGAACACCGCCGGCGTGTAGACGCGGGCGAACTGGTCGACGAAGCGCTGCGTGGGCGCACGGCTGCCCTGCGCGGACTCCACGGCATGGATGATGCGCGCGAGCGTCGAGTCGCTGGCGCCTGCGGTCACCTTGTATTCGAAAGAGCCGGTCTCATTGATGGTTCCGGCGAAGACCTGGTCACCTTCGGCCTTCTCGACGGGCAGGCTCTCGCCGGTGATGGGCGCCTGGTTGATGGCCGATCGACCCGAGGTGATCAGGCCGTCCAGTGCGATGCGCTCGCCAGGACGCACGCGGACCACCGCGCCCTTTGCGACCTCCTTGGCCGGCAGCTCTGTCCATGAGCCATCGGCCTGCCGCACGGTCGCGGTCTCGGGCGCCAAGTCCATCAGCCCCCGAATGGCGTTGCGGGCGCGGTCCAGCGACTTCGCCTCGATCACTTCCGCCAACGCGAACAGGAACATGACCATGGCGGCCTCCGGCCAGTGGCCGATCGCCATGCCGCCGGTGACCGCGATGGCCATCAGGGCGTTCATGTTCAGGTTGAGGTTCTTCAGCGCGATCCAGCCCTTCTTGTAGGTGCTGAGGCCGCCGGTGAAGATCGAAACCAGTGCCAGCACGATCACGGCCCAATGATTGCCGTCGTTGACCCAGTACACGCCTTCGGCGGCCACCGCCGCAACGCCCGAAACCGCCATCGGCCACCAATTGGTCTTGTGCGCGGCCACCGGGGCATCGCGCGGCTCATCAGTCCTCTGGACCTCGGCTTCCATGCCCAGCGATTCGATGGCTTCGACTGCCGGCTTGATCGCGTCGGGTGTGTGCCGAACCGTGAGCGTGCGCTGCATCAGGTTGAAATCCATTCCCTGCACGCCCGGCATGCCTTGCAGCTTGCCGCGGATCAGACTTTCCTCGGTCGGACAGTCCATCTTCGCGATGCGAAGTACCGTGGTGGCTGTCTGCATGTCCTGCCGCGCAGCCTGCATTCCAATGGAAGCAAGCGCCTTCTCGATCGGCGCTGAGGTCGCCAGCGTGTGCTGGACTCCCAGCACACGCTGCATCAGATTGAAGTCGAGCGCGGTCACACCCGGCAGCTTGCCCAGCCGGTCGCGGATCAGCGCTTCTTCCGTCGGGCAATCCATGTTCTCGATCCGGTACGTCACCCGCTCGCCGATCGGCGGCGCGGAAACGGCAGCGGTTGGTTGCTGCTGCAGGGCCGAGGATGGGATCACAGCCGCGGCTTCGATCGGCCCCGTGTGGCCGAAGGTCTGCTCCTTGGCGCGCATGCCGATCGAGGCCAGGACCTGCTCCATCTGCGCGCGTGCCTGAGCGAGGTGTTTCACCGACAGGGTGCGCTCAGCGAGGTCGAAGTCGAGGTCCTGAATTCCCTCGACTGCCCCGAGGTGCGAGCGGATGAGTTTCTCCTCGCTCGGGCAGTCCATGTTCTCGATGCGGTAGGTGGTCGACACGGCGGCGTCTCGGACAGCCTGAGCCTTCATGCCCACCGAATTCAGCGCTTGCTCCAAGGCATCGGCCGAGACTTCGCGGTGCGAAATGGTCAACAAACGCTGCGGAAGATCGAACAGGAGCCGCTCGACACCGGGCATGCCCTCCAGCGTTCGCCGCACCAGTGCTTCCTCATTGCGGCAATCCATGTTGCTCACGTGGAAAACGGTGGTTTCAGTGCTGGCCTGCTCACTGGCGCACGCCGTCTGTTGGCCATTGCCGCCGGAGCAGGCGCATGGGCTGGAAGGTTCTTTGTTCATAGATCGCTCTTCATTGACAAGGTTTTCCCCGGATGCCATCATTAGAAAACCTCTAGTAGATATAGAGTCAAGTTTTTTATAGGAAGCAACCATGATGCGGATCGGTGAACTGGGCAAGAAGGCAGATTGCTTGGTGCAGACCGTGCGCTTTTACGAGTCAGAAGGCTTGCTGCCCGAGCCTGCACGTAGCGAGGGCAACTTCAGGCTCTATGACGAAGTCCATTTGCAGCGCTTGCTGTTCATCCGCCGCTGCCGGGCGAAGGACATGACGCTGGATGAGATCCGTCAACTGCTGAACTTACGGGATCGGCCAGAGTTGGGCTGCGGCGAGGTGAACGCGCTGGTCGACGCTCATATCGCGCAAGTGCGGACCAAGATGAAGGAATTGCGCGCCTTGGAGCGCGAGTTAATGGATCTGCGACGCTCCTGCGATAGCGCCCGAACCTCGCGCGAGTGCGGCATTCTCAACAGCTTGGCCGAGCCCGCCTGAAGCTCGAGCGTGTCATCGGTGCTGGAAGTGATCGGGTCCAGTTCTGAGAGCCACGTGCCGCGCTCCATCATGCGAAAGCGCGCGATTCTGACGTTTTGAGACGGCGTGCGACCGAGGGCGTGGCCCACAGGAGCCAGCGCGAGCCGGACGACCTGCGCGCCGCAATCTCCGCCACCTTACGGGTTCTCCAGGCCAGACCGAGCATCGCGGCGTGGCTGCGCAGGTGCAGGTGCAGGCCAAGGTAGCAGTGCGCCACGACGCGGCCCGACTCATGGGCACGCCACGCAACTCGCGATCGCTTCGCAAGAAGCCGCAAGGCCCGACTCGCGCAAGAATGCGACGTGGGCAAGATCGTATAGCCAGCAGCGCAAGCGTTTGCCGCTGCTGGCCGGCTCCGGAAGGGATAGACAAGCTGCGGGCCGTAGTCCATTGGAAAGTCCATCTTTCTTGAGTGTCACTCTTTGGCGCCCAGCGTGTGCTTTTGCGACCGGAAAGCGCTGAACAAGTGGCCCCCGGGCATCCAGAAATCGCCGTAGTTGACTTGGGCGTCTTCGTGCTCACGCTTGTGATGCCAGCGATGGGCTTCAGCCACCCCGATCAACAATCCCAACGGCCCGACCCGGTATCCCAGATTGGAGTGCTGGAAGGCCAGATGCACGACCAAGAAGCCGAGCCATGCGCCGACGGCCAACCACAGCTTGGAACGCCGCTACTGGCTCAACGGGGAGTGGAAAGGCCGCCCGCCCTCTAGCAAGGCGGCACAAGCGAGCGCGACGATCACTGTGAGTAGCTCCGTCGGAAAAGACGGCCGGCCGGTCGCGAGCTCGCCGAAGAGCACAACCGCAGTGGCGCCACGGATCAGTGGATAGCAGCCATACCGGATGACAGTCGCAATGAAGGGGGCGCATTGGTGCTCATCTGTTCTGTCCTAAAGCTCTGACTGGATTGGAAAACCTTCTAGCTACGGTAGAGTCAAGGGCGTCCGGGAAGACCCTGTGGCAAGTTCGTTGCATCTGCGCCTTGACTCTCCAGCCGCTACAGGCTTCAGCATCCATCGATTTGGAAGGAACAATGCATGGCTGAAAACCACAGAAATCACGAAAACGACGAGTTGGGCCGCCTAGATGCGAGCGATGCGAAGGACCGAAAGATTCTTCTGACTGTGTTGCTGATCAACCTGACGCAGTCCGCCGCCGGCATTGCCCTTGGCATCTGGGCTGGCTCTACGGCGCTGATGGGCGCCGGGTTGGACAACCTCGCCGATGCGTCGGTCTATGCGGTTAGCCTGTATGCCGTCGGTCGTGCGGCAACGGTCAAGGTGGGCGCGGCCCGCTTGTCGGGTTTCTTGCTAATCGGCCTGGCCGCGCTGCTGCTGTTGGAAGTCCTACGCCGCTTCGCTGGAGGGGAAGAGCCTGTCGGCCCAGCCATGATGGCCATGGCCGCGCTGAACGCGGCTTTGAACCTAGTGTGCCTCAGACTACTGCGCCGCCATCGCGGGGAAGATGTGAACTTCAAGGCGTCAGCGATCTTTACCAGCAACGACTCCATCGTCAATGGTGCGATTGTGCTGTCCGGGGTGCTGGTGATGGGGTTCGGGTCGAACATCCCGGATCTGGTGCTGGGCGTCATCGTGGCCGCAATCGCAGCGAATGGGGGGCGGGAAATCCTGCGCGAAGCATCGGAAACAGCTCGCCGTAAGGCGGGCACATAAGGCATGTTTTCGCCCAGTTCATCCCGAGGTTTACCTCTGCAAAAGAGGTAGTCCAGCCTTTGGGCTACGGCCTCGGCTGCAGCCGAGCGTACCATTGGCGATGGCCGCGCGATAGGCGGGCATGCCGTTCTCGACCTCCGTCTGCCGTACAGCAGCGGTGCGCAAGGTTGAGGGTGCATGTCGTCTCTCCTGTTCGTGTGGCCCAGGCCAATGGCCGGGCCGGGACGTTGATGGGCAGGAGAATGGCGCCGAAGGCCCAACGGCCTTCGGCTCGGGAGAAAAGAGGAACCACCCGTGGGCTGATTGGCAGGCCCGGTCGTCGCTAGAACCGTCTGCTCATCAAGCAATCACACCCGGCCCATGTCGTGGCTGGGGCCGGCATCGTCTGGCGCACATCCGCGCACAAAGGGAGCCCGTTTTTGCACCGGCGGGCACCGGCACCGATTACCGCTGACCACGAAGGGTCTCCCGGTGGCTCGTGCAGCCTGGCAAGCCACCGGGAGACCCTTCGCAGAGGGCGGAAGAAACGCAGATCAACAGAACGCGCGTGGTGCGGCTCGCAGAGAAGCTACCTTCAGGTCCCGCGGCCGGGGACGGCTGGGCGGGACGCGCACACGGATCAAGAAGGCGTTGCGCGCTGGGCGTCCCGCAGGGCATGCGGCGGAGTGCGGGACAGGGGCCACGCCGCCGAAGGCGGGCACGGCTCACGGGGAACGGGGGCGGTCAGGAGCCTTTGCGGCCGCTACGGCGCGGGCGCGAGGCGCCGCGCTTGGAGCTGCCGGATTCGACTGGCAGCGTGCCTTTGCAGTCCGGGTAGCGGCTGCACGACCAGAACGGGCCGCTCTTGCCGCTGCGCTGGCGCGTGGGTGCGCCGCACTGCGGGCATGCCGGCCCTTGGGGAACCTTGATGGACAGGGAGGCGCTGCCGTACTGCGCAATCAACTGCGAAATCCACGCGGCCTGCTTGCCGATGAACACGTCCAGGGTGAGCTGTCCGGCCTCGATCATGTCGAGCGCCTGTTCCCAGACGGCGGTGGTGCCAGGGTCGGCAATCGCCGCAGGCACGGCATCGATCAAAGTGAAAGCCGCATCCGAGGCGCGGATGGCGCGCCCCTTCTTCACGAGGTAGCCGCGAGCGATCAGGCCGCCGATGATGTTGGCCCGCGTCGCTTCGGTGCCGATGCCAACCGTATCCTTGAGCTTCTGCTTCAGGCGGGGATCGGACACCAGCTTGGCGACGCCTTTCATGGACTTGACCAACTCGCCTTGCGTGTACGGTTTGGGCGGCAGCGTCTTGAGTGCCTTGAGATCGACGTCGGCCACCTGGCATGCCAGGCCCTCATACAGTTTCGGCAGCGCGGGCAGCACCTGGGCGCGGACCGCAGTATCGCCCTCGCCATCACCGTCTTCGGCCTGCGGCTCGGCGAGCACCTGGCGCCAACCCGGGATGACAACCTGCTTGCCCGTGGCCGCCAGGTTCTGCCCCCCGCACGAAAACTTGGCCACAGTGCGGTCGAACTCGTGGTGAGGGAGGAACTGCGCCAGGTAATGCGACCGGATGAGCCTGTACACGGCCAGTTCCTTCTCGCTCATGGCGGAGAGCTTCGCCGGTTCGAGCGTCGGGATGATGCCGTGGTGCGCCGTGACCTTGCCATCGTTCCAGGCGCGCGAGCGCTGCGAGCGGTCGAGCTGGCCCATGATCGAGCGCAGCGAGGGATCGGTCTTGAGCAGGCTGTCGAGAACGGTGGGCACTTCGGCAAACATGCTCTCGGGCAGGTAGCCGGAGTCCGAGCGGGGGTACGTCGTGGCCTTGTGCGTCTCGTACAGGGCTTGGGCAATCTCCAAGGTTTCCTGCACGTCCAGCCCAAGCTGCTTGGAACACACTTCCTGCAAGGTGCCCAGGTCGAACGGCAGCGGCGGGCCTTCGCGGACACGCTCAGTCTCCACCGACACGACGTGGGCACTGCCCGCAGCGCGGATCTGCTGCATGGTCTGCTGTGCGACCGGCTGCCGCAGGCAGCGGCCTGCGTCGTCGGTGCACGCATCGGGTGGAACCCATTGCGCGGCGAAAGTCGAACCGCCTGCGAACAGGGACACGGCGATGGCCCAGTATGGTACGGACACGAAGCGCGCGATCTCGCGGTCGCGGTCCACAACGAGCTTGAGCGTCGGGGTCTGTACGCGGCCGACCGACAGCACGCCGTCGTAACCCGCCTGTCGCCCCAGCACCGTGAACAGCCGGCTCAGGTTCATGCCCACGAGCCAATCCGCACGGGAGCGCGCCAGCGCCGAGTGGTACATCGAAAGCGTCTCGGCCGAAGGCCGCAGCTTGCCCAGTGCCGCCCGAATGGACGCATCGTTGAGCGCCGACAGCCACAGGCGTTCGATGGGGCCGCGGTAGCCGCAAAGCTCCACGATCTCGCGGGCGATCAATTCGCCCTCGCGGTCGGCATCGGTGGCGATAACCAGGTGAGTCGCCTTCGCCAAGAGCGCCTTGACGACCTTGAATTGCGTGGCGGTCTTCGGTTTGACCTCGACCCGCCAGTGCTGGGGAATGATGGGCAACTGCTCAACGGACCATCGTTTGAGCTGCTCGTCGTAGGCCTCGGGCGGCGCCGCCTCCACGAGATGGCCGATGCACCAGGTGACCGTGACGCCGGAACCGTTGAGGCAGCCTTCACCGCGCTGCGTGGCGCCGAGAATCCGGCCAATGTCTTTGCCCTGGGAGGGCTTCTCGCACAAGAACAGCCGCATATCCGTCCATCCCGATTCCTGTTGTTCATGGAGTTGCTGGGATCGAGGATGCCGAGCGCAGCCCCTGGCAGCAGCAAACAAGCCGCATGCGGCAGCGACCGCTTTCACGCCGATGAAATGGCGAGTGCGGGGAAGGTGCGTGGCCGGAAGTGTGCGGGCCGAGAGCCGCGATTTCCGGGAGCGCGCGTGGAACTCGGTGGACGTTGGTGGAGCTATCCCCTGGGGATAATTCGCAGCGCATGGAGGGCGGCGAAGCACTGCGGCAGCCGCCCTCCATGCCCGATCACTTCCTGCGCTTGGTCTCTTTCGGCGCCGTCGATTCCTGGGTGGCCTGGGGCTTCGGCTCTGCCTCCTGTGGCTTCGGGCTGAGGGCCACAGACTCGATGCGGTACGGCAGGATGCCGACACTGCGCGCGTTGACCTGCCAAGTCTCACGCGGCTGATCTTCGTTGTCCGTCCAGGGGTCGCGCTCCATGCGGCCGACGACCAGCACCCGCATGCCCTTCTGGTAGAGCTGCTGCCAGCGGTCGGCGTCGTGGTGCCAGAGTTCCACCGGCGCCCAGAAGCCGCCGCGGTCCTCGAACTCGCCGCCCTTGGTGGGGACGGGGTTGTCGAAGTACACGTTCAGCCGGAGCAACCGGCGAGGATCGTCGTTGCCATTGGGGAATTCGCGGTACTCGGGAGGCGATCCGATGTTGCCCTCGCCGATGAATTGTGTGCTCATGTTGGAATCTCCGTGGTGGTTGAAATACCCGTGCCTCGTTGGGCTCGGGCGCGTGCTCGGATGGCAGGCGCAATCACCGATCGCGCACTGCGGCAGGAACGGACGCGAGCCGGCGCAGGTAGGTGTTGTCCGCCTGCGCGGCCTTGCTGGCGCATTCCTGTGCTTGCCTGCCCAGGGTGTGCAGCAGGCTGATCTGCATGTTCAGCATGACGCGCTGCAGTTCGATCTCGTGCAGGTCGTGCAGCAGGTTGACCGGCGTGCTGGGGCTCGCCATCAGCTCCTGCCACAACGCCACGCCCATGGCCGATCGATCGTGCTTGCGCCAGCGAAGAAAGGTCGTGCCTGCGCCAGTGGTCTGCTGGGCCAGCTCGACGGGAAGCAGGTGGAAGGGATGCCCGCACGCCTGTGGCAGCACCTGTCGCTGCGCCAGGGCAATCAACTCGTCGCGCATGGCGAAGCACTGGCTGGCCCAGGCCTCGAAGTCCCCTTTACCTTTAAAAGGCTTTAAAAGGCCTTTTAGAGAGGCCGCGTGTTCCAGCCGCATGAAGGCTGGCTGTTCCAGACGACGGAAGTAGCGCGGTTCGCGGTTCGGGTCGCTCATGCCGGTTCGTCCTCGCCGGCGGCTGTGGACTTGGCCTCGGCCGAATCGGCGGCAGCGCCTTCGTCGGTGGGAGATGCGGCTGCGGCAGCGCTATCACCACGCTGTTGCAGACCACGGCGCACGACGGGCGGCGCAAACTTCGAGCGGCGCATGCCTTCGAGCACGTCCTGCGGCAGTTCGCCGAACTTCTCCAATGCTGCCCGAGCTGCGGCGTTCTTGGCCGCGAAGTCGTCGCGGGTGCAGCCCGAGTAGCGGTATTGCTGGGCCAGGCTGAACAGGCTGCGCAGCGCGTGGGCACCTTCGTTGAGCCAGCGCTCCAACGTCGAGCGATCGATCAGCGCGGTGTGGTGGGCGAGGATCAGCTTGCGGGCGATGTCGTCGTAGTCGGCCAGCAGATAGACGGCGGCAAAGCCGAGCTGCGCGTTCACGAACAAGGGGAGCTTCACCGGCTGCACGTTGAGGTTCTCACCCAGGCTCAACGCCGCAGGCACGCCGGCCAGTGCCTGGTCAACCTGCTCGCGCAGCGATTGCAACGTGGTCCTGGTCTGGTCGAGCTTTTCCTCGATGCGCAACATCCACCAGTCGCTGTACGGGTCGTCCTGCTCCGAGCCGCGCTTCATCTTGTTCATCACGGCGATGTAGCCGTTCAGGCCGACGATGCCGGGTCGCCCCTCGGCGGCGGCGCGGCCATGCCAGATGCGCGAGGCGTGGTGGGTGTGCAGCGTCAGCGACATCGCGCTGCGCAGGGAGCCGAGGTTGAGTTGCAATGGTTCGTTGCTGGTTGCCATGGTGATCGCTCGCTGGTGGACAGGGAGCCGCCAGCATCCGCATGCAGCGGAAGGCAGTCAGTCAACAAACCGAAATGAGCCGACCCCCGGTTCTGTGCGCGCTGGCGGCGCAGCGCGCAACGGTCCCCTGGGGACCGCTCCGCAGATGGGCACTCACATCGGCGTTCCCGTCCTCGGTTGTTGACGGTATGCGTGCTGCACCGCACGTCGCGCTGCCGTTCGACACGATCCTTCGCCGCGCAGCCGTCCCCAGGGGACCGTTCCGTTGAGCGCCATGGAGGTCTGCTTCATGGTCTTGCATGCGCTCTACTCAGGTTTTGCGCAGCATGTCGCGCCGTCGCCCGGCGCTTCACCGCACAGCCGTCCCCAGGGGACCGTTTCTGCCGACCGCCATGGAGATCTACTTCACGGCTTTGACAAGCCCTGTGCTCAGGATTTGCGCAGCAGATCGCGCAGGCGCTCGATGTGCTGCCGGGCCACCTCGGGCGGCACGACGTTGCGCGGCGGCTCGGTTGGTGGCGCTCGCGCCGCCGATGGTGTTGGCGGTGCCGGGCCGGTCTGCTTGGCCCAGGCATTGAACTCGCCGCGCATGGCGCGCTGGATGATGCCGAACAGATAACCGGCGGGGTTGCGGATGCCATGCTTGCCGCACCGTGCGGCCCATTCGTCCAGCACGGCCTGCCGCAGGGCAGCGTCCACCTGCTGCAACGCCATCTTGGCTCCGGCCTGCTGTTCCGCCTTCAGTTCCGCGAAGCGCTTGGGCCATTGCAGGTCGCCCAGCGCACGCGCCTGCGCGGTAGTACGTACTTCATCAATACGACTACTACGTACTGTACGGTCCTGCTTCGAATTCCGAAGAGCGCCGTCTGGCGCGGGTTTCGGCCCTGCTTCGGATTCCGAAGATGGGCGATCGCCATTCCGAAGAAGGCTCGCGGGCCCTTCTTCGGAATCGTGGACCGCATCCTCCTGTGGATAACTTTCGGAGGCGGTGATGCCCTGGTCGGCCAGGCGCTCGGCGAGCACTTGCAGCCGCGACGGCAAGGTGCGTCCGGACAGCATCGGGTCGTCCGCGATCTCCTGGAGGGTGTTGAGTCCCACCACCTGGACGGCCTTGGCCGAATGCCCCAGCGACTGGCTGACCAGGGCCAGGTAGTCGGCGTCGAGTTGCATCGCCTCGAACGGCGTCAGCGGTTCGTCGTGCAGGACGTAGAGGTTGCCGAGGATGCGACCGGTCTTGGGGTCGCGCCGTCGTCGCACGAGGCTCAGCCAGCGCGTCAGGCGCAGCAGCGTCAGCGCCCGCGCCACGGTCTCATGGGAGGCCTGGCCTGCGCAGGGCATCGACGCCAGCCAGGGGCGCAACTGCTCATAGGTGGGAAATGCCGTGACGCCATCGTCGTTGAGCATCAATCGGAACACCTGCCAGGCGTTGCGCTCCAGCGGTGTCAGGCGGCGGTCGAGGAACAGCCGCCGCGGCACGCTCTCGTGCCGATTGCCACTGAACAGGAAGGCGTCGCCGGACGTAGGAGGCGTGGGCGTTGGAGCAGGCAGGGACGCGGGAGCGCCAGAGCTGGACTTGGGCGCGAGGTCCTTCAGCGCAGCGTCGAACAGGTCGGCGAGTGCGATGGGGCCAGGGCGCTGGGCTCGTGGGGCGGTGTCGTCCACGGCCATGGCCTAGCCCAATCCCTGATCGACCCAGTTCCTGATCGCGGCCCAGACCACCGAGAGCGGCAGCGACATGCCCTCGGCCAGGTCCATGGCCGCATCGAGAATCGAGGTCTCGTCCTCCAGATCGACGTTCCTGCTGCTGGTCACGGCTTTCCATTGCCGCCACAGTTCGGTGTCCTGGGTCTCGTCCAGGACGGGGTGGCGCCCCTTGCGCTTGGGCAGGCCGAGGATCTCCCGCCGCAGGGCGACTTCCTGATGGGTCAGGCCATAGAAGCGGCTGACCATCTCCGTGCTGGCCCCCAGCCGCAGCATGCGATCGACCGTGGCGATTTCCTTCTCCACGTCCTGTGCCTGGTTGAGCAGGCGCTGCAGCACTTCGCGGTTGACCGTGACCGAGCACCACGAGACGCTGGCGTTGGCCAGCACGCTGATCAGCGCGGGGTGCTTGAGCGCATCCAGCTCGGCCTCGCCGAAGCCCATGGCCTTGCAGCGGCGCAGTTGGCCGTTGCGAAGGTCATACAGCGCCTGGGCAATCACGGCCTGGTTGAGCGGATGCGATGTGGACATGCGGCCTCCCTCGCTCACGTCCCGGGCGCCGTGGTGCCGGCTTCCAGGTCCAGCAGACGCCGGGCGAGGCGCAGCAGCCGAAAGAGCTTGACCAACGCCGTGTCGCTCAAGCGCCTTGCGCCGCTGCCATGGCCTTGGCTCTGGCCGTGCAACAGGGTCGGCAGGTCGGCGGCGAGCTGCGCGCCGTCCAGGCCCGCTTCGGCGACGGGCTGACCCGTCAGGGAAGTGAGCAGCGTCAGCACCGCGCGGCCGAGCGGCGACGGGGCTTGGCCGCGGGCGCGGCACGCAAACCCGATGCCATCGGCGCGATCCTCGATGCACTCGTCCAGGCCTGCCTCCCCGGCGATCTCGCGCGCGAACTGCGCGATGTGGATGCGCAGCCGATCGGGCGTGTCCAGGCCGGCGTCGATGTACCAGACGTCGGAGATCGGATAGAGTCCGCCGGCTTGCACCGGGATGGACTGCAGCACGCTCGCCGAGAAGTCGGGCGGCAGCGCATCGCCCAACTGGTCGGCGACCATGCGCTGGATCGATTGGAGCCGTTCTGTCGTCGGTGCTGGCGAGACGATGTGCTCGCGAAGCAGATCGCCCGGTGCGGCCGGCTGGCTTCCCGTGGCCGCTTCGCCAACCGCCGTGTCGTCGTGGCGCAAGGTGGGCTCGGACGCCGGAGGGCTGGCGGGTGGAGGACCGGCCGCCGCTGCAGGCGTGGCGATGGACGATGCTGCGCCCGGCGGAGTCGGCGTGCCGGCGGTGGGCGAAGGCAACGCCGGCTGCGCCGCAGGTGGCGTCGGGTCACTGACCAGCGCCCGGTGGCGGCTTTCCGATTCGGTCAGGTCCAGCGCCAGCACGTCGTAGCCGATGCCCAGCAGCTCGGACATCTGGCCGATCAGCTCGTCTTGCACGCGCTGCGGCGCGAACTCGTCGCCCTGCGTGTCGAACTGCGCCAGCACCTCCTGAAAGAAACTGTCGAAGTCCAGCGGCAGCGAACGGTCCTTGGCGTAGTGCTCCCAGGTGCGTTTGCAGGCCGTGCGCATGACCGACAGCCGCTCGACCTGGTGGCGCCCCAGGCCGCCATAGAGCACAGTGGGAATGGCGGGCAGCAGGTAGCGCACCGCGTCGGCCATGCGGGTGATGTGCGACCGCTGGACGGGGAAGCCATCGGCCGCCAGGCGGCGGGCCAGTTCCGACTGGCTCAGGGCGGCGCCGCTCTCCTGCTCGTAGAACTCCCGTGCTTTCTCGACGCCGAGCGCGCGCTCGATGAACGTGAGGCCGCCGCGCAGTTCGTTCTCGGCAAGATGCCCGGTCAGCGCGACGATTTCACCGCGCTCCGGCCATGGTCGGAACAGGCACGATATGCGGAAGAAGCGTTCTTCCTTGGTCTCCGACCAGAGTTCGCGCAGGATCGCCAGTCGCGTGTTGCCGCCGTTGCGGATGATGTAGTGGTCCTCGCCGGGCCTGCGCGTGATGGCCGGCGCCGCGTCCAGGCCGCGCTCGCGGATGGATGCCTTGATTTCCTCGTAAGCCGGGTTGCGCTTCATGCGCGGGTCATGGTCGTAGGGCCGCAACTGGTCCAGCGTCACGACCATGGGCGTGTCCGCGATCGGGTCGCTCAAGGCCGTAGCCGCTGGGCCGCTGCGCTCGAAGCCGGCCGCGAGCAGCTTGCCTGCCATGTCCTGCGAGGTCATGTCAGCCATGGCCGCACCCCTCGCAGTCCCCACGACCGCCGGCCGGCGCCATGCGGGCCTCTCGCTCGGCGCGGCGGATCTGCGCACGGGCGTTCAATTCGGCCCGGTGGTCACTCGCTGTCGAACTCGTGTAGATCGCCGCGCAGCCGGCCTTGGTGAACTTGAGGTGCCCGCCCGGCGTGCGCTTGACGTGCCAGCCCTCACCGACCGCGAACTCGATCAGGGCGCGCAGCCGCTTGTGGCCGCGGGCCAGCTCATGTGCGTTCGCCATGGGGCCTCCCAGGATCAAGAGGTCGCTGCGGGCGGCCGGATACTTGAGCCAGTCGGTCCTGCCATTGCGGGAACAACTCGCTGGCGAGCGCGCGCATCGTGTCGAGCGCGGCAGGGGCGACTCTGCCGGGCGGCTGGCGGTGCTCGACCCGATGCACCGGCAGGCCGCGCGTTGCGGCACGTGGATACGCTTCTATGGCCGGCACGTCGGTGGCGAGCACGCGGATGCCGGCGCTGTCCTGGAACAGGTCGCGCAAGGCCTGCTGGATCAGCCGTGCGTTGGCGGACACCGGGTGGACGCGGTTGATGAGCAAGTGCAGCGGCGGCGGTTCGATGCCCAGGTGCCGGTACGGCGCAATGTCTTCGAGCAACTGCATGGTGCCGCGCCGCAGCTCGCGTGCCGCGAGGATCTCCGGCGTGACGGGCGACAGCGCGAGATCGGAGGCGAGCACCGCCATCTCCAGCAGCACGGAACGCGCGCCCTGGGTGTCGATCAGCACCAGGTCGTAGAGGGGAGCAAGTGCTGGCAGCAGATGCCGCAACCGCAGGCGGCCATCCGGCGCATGCAGCAACAACGTGTTCAGCTCGCCCCGGTGGTCGTCGGACAGCACCAGGTCCAGGCCCGCGATGATCGTGCGGGACACGAGCTGGCCAAGGTCGCGCTCGTTGAAGGCCAACAGCTCATAGATGCCGCCCGGCGCGCGCTGGGTCAGTTCGTAGTAGGAGGACAAGGTGGGCTGCACGTCGAGATCGAGCAGCAGCACGCGCAGGCCCGCGTCCGCGGCGAGCCCGCCCAGGTTGGCGGCCGTCGTGGTCTTGCCGACGCCGCCCTTCGTTGAAATGATGGACACGACCTGCATGGCGCTCTCCGGCTGGGAATGGGAAGTCCGCGGGAGAGCGGGTCAGGTCCGGTGGTTGAGGCGCTCGGCGATCCACTGGTCGATTTCGATCGAATCCCAGCCGACAGCGCGCACGCCCAGGCGCAGCGCCTGAGGGAACTGGCGCTTCTTCATCAGGTTGTAGATGTGGGCGCGTTTGAAGCCGGACTTCGCTTCGACTTCATCGAGCCGCAGGATGCGGCGCTCGTTCGGCGGGAGTACAGGGGTCTGCGACATGGCGGTCACTCCTGAACGCTCGGTGGCGTTTGTTGGCGTGACCTCTATTCAATAGACCTGGCTGCGGAAAGACATTGCAAATGCAATCTCCGCGATTGCACATACAAGCTGGATAACCTCATGCGCTTGCGCTACGAACGTACCTCTTAGCGTTGGCGAACTTTCCGTTTAAGGTGCGCTCAGTGATGCCCATGGTGCCGCCGTAGTGGGCGACCAATGCAGAGACAAGGGCCTCCTGCGTTTTGAAGCTGGAATAGGGCACGCCTGAAGGCGACTGGCTCAGCATCAGCGTCAACATCCCTCCAATGATGTTGAGATAGGTCGTTTCCGCCCGTTCGCTGATCTCGCATTGCTTGGATGCCAACAGCACCGAGGATTGCTTGAGTAGCGTGTCGTGCTGCTCCTGCAGTTCTCGCATCTCACGTCGGGCTTGTTCAAGCGCGGCCTGAAGGGCCAGCCGCTCCACGAGGATCGCCTGTCCTGTTTCCATGGTGATGAAAGGATGCGCCATGCGTTCGCCACGGCTGAACAGAAATCCTGGCCGGTGCTCGGGATAGTGGGTGCGCATCCAGCGTTTTAGATCGACATGGCGAACAGTCAGATCCAGAGAATTGAGCAGGTTCGGATCATTGAGCGTGATCCCGTTCTTGCCGTAGGGCAGCTCTCCGTTGAGGATGCCGTCATAGATACGTTCCGAGTGCAGCCGGCACTCATTCCATCGAGGGCAGTTCAGCGACCGAGGCAGGACACGCGGTGACGCGATCGTGGCCAGGATCATCGGGAGATACCGCAGCAACCCAGCCCATCGGATGGCCGCCTCGATGGGACGATAGAACACCTTTGATGTTGAAATGTCCTTGTGCATGTCTTCGTCTCCTTTCGGGTGCGCTACATCACCGGCTCCTTTCTTGCCCAAGGGCTGTTGTGTCGTTATGGCCTGCGACGGACGCTTGAGGCGATGCCCTAAGCGAAGGCGGAGGAGGCCATTGGCGTCCGCCGCAGGTGGCCTTGTCTTGCTTGATATGCAAGAATCGATCAGTTGCCGGCCCATCGAGCGATGAGGACGCAAGCTCGATATTGGCGCTCACGGTACCAGCGTCATAGGTGGCGCAAAGCCCATCAAGACCGATTTGGTATGGTCTGATATCCAGACGGTTCAAGACCAGCGAGTTGAAGCGTTCGACGCCCCTACGTCCAGTTGGGGACTGGAAATCAGCGGTTAGTGATGCATCGCTCCACATGCTGATATATCGACAAAGTATCTGCCGCAGTACCAGTGACCCTGCCAGGTTGCCCCAGCACATAGGAGACGGAGATGGCTGAACATTCCCATGAACATCAACATCACACATCCGGTCAGATGGGTAAGCACGGCCGACCATACGCCAAGTTCTGGGTGAACATGGTGTTGGGCCTCGTCGTCATGTACTTCGTAATGTTCAGCATGATCGACGGCGCCAGGGACTTCAGAAACAATCTCAACATGCTCTACATGGCGGTCACTATGTGGGCGCCAATGGGCATCTTCATGCTAGCGACAATGCCCGGCATGTTTCCAAACCGGCGGCTCAATCTCGTGCTGTACGGCTTGTTTGCCGTTCTCACACTCGGTTCTTTTGCCGCTACCCGTGCTCAAACCGGAATCGGCGATCGACAGTTCATCGCGTCTATGGTCCCGCACCATTCGGGAGCGATCCTCATGTGCCGCGAGGCGCAGCTCTCAGATCCGGAACTCGTCAACCTATGCCAAGCGATTTCCGATGGCCAGCGCGCGGAGATCGAGCAGATGAACCGGATTGCTGCACGCCTTCGTTGAGGCTGGCTGCCACTACACTGGCGCCGCGTTGCGCTCCGGCGAAGTTAGCCGCAGCGATGTAAAGATGAGTACTTGCGGTGTTCCGATGCCGGCGGTTGTGTCCTACAGCCGTCCAGGTGCCAGGTAGTCCACGCGACACCACCCCGCGCTGCCTGCGGAGCGAGCGCAAGTCATGATCGTCGCAAGTTGGAGTTCGATAGCGAACCCGCTCAGCAGCTGGACGCATCAGGCGTAACGACGGGTGGATGGATCATCCTTGGACGCTGGTGGAAGTGGTTGGATGAACTTTGTTGCCGAGGGCGAAAAACAAGGCTATAATTGAGTTCTTCGCTGATCACCACAGTGGAGAAAGTGATTGGGAAACAGAGACTTAGCGCTCTAGTGCATGACTCGTCTCCCGCTCCAGATTTTGATGATTCGCCTTGAGTCATCCGTGTCATGGCTGAGTAGCAGAGTGGTTATGCACCGGATTGCAAATCCGTGAACGCCGGTTCGATTCCGACCTCAGCCTCCAATAGAAAAGCCCTGTAAATCGAAGATTTACAGGGCTTTTTCTTTAACTGCCCGCTGCAGGAACTGCGAGCTTCAGCAGCTTGCGCGGGGAGAGTAGGGCTGTATATAGTCCTGCCCTTTCCGGGCTTACCCCGGAAACACTGCAACGCGCTGCCGCCCGGATGGCGAAATCGGTAGACGCAGGAGACTTAAAATCTCTCGCCCTTTGGGCGTGCCGGTTCGAGTCCGGCTCCGGGCACCATTTAAAATCAGGTACTTGCGGAACCACTGGCGCACAAGTGAATTTCCGCAATCCTGAAGTTATTCCGCAATTCCTACCGAGTAGGCTTCACGGCCTTGCCTTTCCGGTCCCGGATGTACTTCTCCGTCATCACCACCGTGGTGTGGCCGAGCTGGTCCCGGGCCTGCAGAATGTCGCTGCTCGATTCAGCCTTGTCGGTACCTGCCTTCGCCCGAAGGTCACGGAACTGGAAGGCTGACTTCTCAACTCCAGCCGCCTCCCTGGCAGAGTCAAAACGTCCCCGCAGCATTGCCGCCGACATTGGCGAGCCATCCTCAGCAACAATCAGACGAGTGGACCTGACCTTGTGGCCGGCTTTCCTCGCCTTGATCCTGTCCAGCAATACTGCCAACTCCCCAACTACCTCAATACGCCGCTTCGCCTTGGTCTTCGCCTGCTTGACCCAGATAAACCCATCCCGCACATCGCGCTCGTCCATCAGGCGCGTATCGGTAACGCGTTGCCCGGTGAGGTAGGCGAGGTCCATCGCATCGCGCAGGCCGATCTCCGCTACGTCATAGACAGCCTTGTATAGTGAGTCTTCGATGTAGACGTCCCGGCCCCCTTGATGCCGGTGCACGGGTTGGCAAGGGCGGTGTAGCCCATGTCACGCGCATAATTTCAGATGTGGCTGAGCAGGGCCTTCTCCCGGTTTGCGCTGACTGGGGCACCCATCCGCCAGTTCAGGTACTGGCGGACGTGCTGTGGCTGGATGGACTCCAGTGGGCCAGGCGGGTCGTCGAAGAACTCCATGAGCTTGGCCAACTGCTGAATGTTCTTTACCTGGCTGCTGGCAGCCTTCTTCGGGATGACGTCGATCTGGTACCGTTCCGCCACGTAGCGGAAGGTGATGACTATTGCTGCGGCCTCGGTCGCCGTCCTGGAGCGCTCAAGCTCGGCGTACTTCATGATCGCCAGGCCATAGTCTTTGCCGAGCGACACTTCCTTCCGGGGCTTTCCGCCCAGGTCGTAGAAGTAGTAGGTAGTGTTGCCGCGTTTGCGTTCACGCAGCCTGGTGATCGCGCCGGGGTACTTCGGTCGTCTTCCCATGTCATCCCGCCTTACGCGGCTTCCAGCCTGTCGGTTCTTGGCGCACCTCGACGGTGCCGGTGATCGCTGATGCCAGCACACAGGGCCAGCCGTTACGCTTGATGGTGTGCCTGATCCCATTGCGCTTCAAGACTAGTGCCTGGCCGGCCTTCGTCCTGGCGCCGGTGAGCTGGCAAACCTCCTCATGCGCGAGGAAAACGATAGGTTCCATGGGCGACTCCTCTCTACGCCGGCTGGCGCCGGCGAAGGTTCAGACAGGTGATAGGGATGCGGCCTGCATACGCCGGCCTGAGAATGTGGTTAGAAACGAGCGTGCGTTAACTCAAGGAGAGGGTTATGGACAACGCTTTGATTGCCATGCTTCGGGTTTGCAAGCTTGTTGTGGCGGTGATGCTGATTCTTTCGGCGTGCTCAACACTTCCGCTTTGGGTCGCCGGACGGCCGTTCCAACAGCCAGCGCTAGTGATCCTTGCGTTCACTACGCCAATAGTCGTACTGATAATCGCTGTCCAAGGCTTTTTACTGAGCAGGTGGTGCTAGTTCTTAACGGGGTCAGGACCCTTCGGCTTGGGGACATCCACCCCGTCCGGGGCATTCCCAGAACCGCCGCCATGATCAGGATCGGGCGTTGGGTAATACGGGCCACCAGGCTTGCCCTGCAGGACCGTTGGTGCATAGTCGTGCGGCTTCAATTGCTTGGGCTGCTTCGGAATATCGATACCGCTTGGAATATGAATTACTGGGCTGTTCGAGGGAGTTAGCTCTGCTGTGTAAGCAAAGCTGGGCAGAAGTGCTAGCACTCCGATGGTCACAGGCTTGAAGAGCTTCATGCTATTCCCCTCGAGTGGGCGGCATATCTTGAGAATGCTAGCCGGGCCATCAGAAGAAAGAATCTCAGTGCGATACCGTCCGTCCGCGGGGGAGTGGATCTTGGAGGGCAGGCCTGCAGCGCAGGCAGTCGCATTTCTCGGATCATTGGCCGGTGCCGCGGCAGAAGGTGGGGCGGGTCATGCTGCAACCTTCCGGCGATACTCCGCTTCCCACTCTCGCTGCCGAGCGATCATCTCCGGCACTGCCGCCAGGTAATCCCGCTTGGTGCGGAAGCGCTTGCGAGGCAGGACCGGGTCAGGAATGCCGTGTTCGTCCCGTGGTCCGCCATCCCAAGCGGTAAAGGTGCTCCAAACCATGCCGGTGAAGGAGACCCAGGTGCATTCCTCTTCCCACTCCGGCTCGTAGTAGCCCTGCATTGAGCCAACCATCGGCGTCCCCTTCAGTGGGTGGCACGGATATTCGAGAACTACCCAGCGCTCCCCGTGCCGAGGCATGTATTTGCGGTCCTTCTCAAACGGATAGATGGTGCTACGGCGCAGAAGGGCCTTACGCTCCCACGCGCCATAGAACCCGTGGTAGTTGTCCCAGCGCACTGCGGGGAACTGCTCGGTATCGATTCCGATGCTCGGGAGGATCGGCGCGATGCGCTTGCACAGCTTCTTCAGGATGCGGGGATTCATGCCGCCACCTTCTGGTGCTGGAGCTCCAGCGCCTGCTGCACCGCACCGACGATGCGGGCCAGGTACTGGCGCTTTGGGTGAGGGACCATGGCGTGCTCGCTGACCGCGTAGTGCCATTCCTCGCCGAACAGCTTGGTCAGCAGCTCGCTGGCTTCGGCGCTGTAAATCAGCTCTTCGCCGGTTTCGAAGTTCGACAGATTGTCCGCCGCGTCGTACAGCTCTCGCGCTTCCTCCTTGTCCAGGGAGAAGCACTCCTACTGAGAGGTGCGCCCGCCGGCAGTCGAGGATGCAGCGGCGGGCGGCAGCCTCTAGGGCCCTTCCGTCGAAGACCTCGCGGTCGATCTCAGCGCCGCGTGCGAGGCAGCCGACCAGGTAGTCGACGCTCGCGCCGGTAACGAATTGGGACACGAAGCCAGGCCCCATGCTTCCCCAATACGCGGACCAGGAGTCGCCGAAGCACTCGATGGTGATCTTGCCGGCGCGGGTGATGTAGTCGGGGTTGTCGGGCAGTTTGACGTTGCGCCCGCCCAAGTCCTCGATAAACACCGTGATGGGGTCCAGGCGGTCGGCGCCGGTGATGGTCAACTTCGTGACCTGGATTGCGTCGACTTTCATGCTGCGCTCCTTGCTGGTTCGGTGATCTGGCTGGCGGTGAATACCTGCATTCCCAGCTTGCTGGCGACGTGACACTCGAGGCGGGCGCCTTCGGAGTTGTGCCAGCCCGGTAGCATGGCGATCGAGTCGCAGGTGATCAGTTGGGCCAGGGCCAAGCGCAGGTAGCCGGACCCGGAGGTGTCGGCTGGTGCGTTGTTCTCGGCGGGGTTCTCGACGTGGTAGCCGAGCTGGCGCAGGCGCGTGGCCTCGGCGTGGAAGGCCGGGTAGTTGAACTCCGGCAGGCCGGTCATGGGGCCGGCGAGGTAGATTCGCTGCATGATCACTCCCACCCGCACAGGTAGGCGGGCTCGGTCAGTTCGGCCATCTCTTCGCGCAGCGTCTTGTCGACCTTTACGACCTTGCCTTCGTCGGTATCAAAGGCTTCGCGCGAATCCAGATAGCGGTCGCCGACCAGTTGCACCTCCTCCGACGTGTACTCGTTGTCTGGATAGCCGCAGTAGTCGCACAGCACCTTGATTGCGCCGGCCTCGTCGTAGGCGGCCACGATGTCGTTGTCGCCTACCTGGCAGGCCTTGAGGGTTTGTTCGGGCATGACGAGTCCTCGCGCCGTGGTGGCGCAGCGAAAGAGGGTGGGATAGGGTGCGACGCACCACATCGAGGAATTCAGGGATGAAAGCAATAACGGTTCTGTTCGGCCTGATGATCATAACTCTGGGGCTATTCGCGGACGATTGGCATATCAAAGGACTGATAGCCCTGTTCGGCTCGTACTTCGTGATCTATGGCCTTCGCGATGTCCCCGCAGTCCGGCGCCGCTTCCCTGACTTCTTCCAAAGAGTCGGGAGTAAGCGCAGCGAGCTGTAGTGGCGCAATGAAATCGAAAGGTGGTATTTCTTCTGCTCTTTCGTGAAGGTGTTTCTGCTGCTTGGGCTGTTCGGCTTCTGCGTGATGTTCATCGATGCGGCCGGCGAGGAAATCAGAAAGAAGATCCCCATTTCGGTCTTCGGCTCCAGGGAGGAGGCTGCTGCCTTCGCGACGAAAGTGGAGTCAGCCCTGAAGGACGAGAGCGTTGGGTTTGAGGAGGCAAAGCGCCTTCAGCTGGAGTATTCAGAGCGGGTTGTGCCGCGCTACAGGCTTCTGTTCTGGGGGCAAGTCGCGGCCTACGCCCTTGTCGTGCTGACGGCGATGCTGCTCTATCTCCGATCCACGCCGAAACGCGCTAACACGGAGTCAGCATGAACGCCAAGGAAATGGCTGAGTCGGACCGGTTGTATGCCGAAGTCAACGCGAAGATCCGAGCCCTGGATGAGTTCGTTGAAAGTAATGACGAGAACTCGCCCGACTTCCTCCCGCAGTTGAAAACTCGCCAGGAAGCGCTTGAGTTAGCTACCCAGCGTTGGCGCGAGGCCTCAAAGCCATCCCGATTCTGGCTCTTCCTGGCGAAGCTCTTCAGGAAGTAGCCCGCCGCGCCGCGAGTGCAGCGGATGGCTACGGATTGGAATAGAGGAGGAACCGGATTAGCCTGTCGCTATCGGTTCATGGTGAGTGGGAAATGGAGCGGTGCGAAGCGTGCTTACTGATGGCAAGCGAACCCAACCAGGCGGCACGTCGCGTGCACGGCATGGTGGTGGACATTTGCGTTGAGCGGGAGCCAATCGGAAAACGATACACCCGAGCTCGTTGCCTTGAGTGCGAGGCGGAATGGCTCAGGGTCGAGCTGACCGCAGCGCCGTGGACGGAGTCCTGGGTAGAAGGCTAGCGGCAGGCGCTATCGTCTAGCCTGTCGAGGCGTTCGGCCTCTTGCCGGCCGAGCCTGTCGAGCTGGCGCGCCACAAATTCGGATGGTGTGAAATCGTGGCGCGGGATAGCGAGGAGGGGCGCCGACCCTTCCGGGCCCAGGTCATGCGCATGCATGATCAGCAGTTGGATCGCCTCGGCCTGTTCCTCGATTCCGTGCCAGCGCATCAGGCACTCCAGCATGGTGCGGGTACCGCGGCGCACCCGGTGGCGCAGCTCCGTCTCGTCCAGGCGCTGGCGCTTCGCAGCGGCTGCCGCTGAGCGTTCTTGCTGAGACTTGGCCATCACTTCATCCCCTTCATGGCGATGCCGTTTTCTCTGGTGATCCTGCGAACGTGCCTGTCGCTGATCTTCAGTAGGACCGAGCAAGCAAGGACTCCCAGGTGCGCATACTCGGAAACCTTGGGCGCCAACTGGTCCCGCTTCGCCCGGCACTCGATCGCCTTCTTCTTGTTGGCGGTCTGCCTGGCATCAGCCGGGGGAATGAACTTGGTGTGGTTCTCGAAGCAGAGCGCCACGAACAGGGTCTGGCTGATGCCCAAGGCCTGGTAGGTTGCCTGCTGGGTGAGCCCGCCGAGCGCGGCCTGTTTGATCTGAGCAATCAGCACCTGCTCTGCCTCGATGGTCATCTTGTGTTTCTTCGGCATCCCACGCTTGCGCTTCAGGGGCCTGGGAGACTGCTTCACCTCGCGCCGCTGGCGGTGGGGCGCTGTACCGGTGAATCCGTCGAGCTGCAGCACTTCTCCACTACCGGCGAGAAAGGCCGCCACGGCTCCCGCCAGGTCGTTCCTGTCCATCAGCCTTCCGCTCCTATGTCATCCCGCTTGCGGATGGTCAGGCGCTCGGCGTAGGCCATGGCCTCACCGTAGGAGCGGCGGAAGCCGGCGGCCTTCTCGGTGGCGGTGTCGATGATGTGGAAGAAGCCGCGACCAGTCGGGCGGATCTGGTAGGCCGGCTTCTCGACCACGATGGTGCGGCGTTCCTCGAAGGCAGCGCGGGCGGCGGCGGACTGGACCAGGAGCTGGGCCAGCTTCGGGTGAATGTTCAGCTGTTGCATGGAGATCACCTCATCGACAAGTTTTCATCCGTTTGAGTGATGTGAAAGTGCCAGTTCCCGCATATGCTTCGGCGGACATTCCCGGGGAGGGGACAAATGATAAAAACTGGTCTGAAAATGCTGGTCGCCTCTGGGCTTGCGACCATTGCAGGAAGCGCGTTTGCGGCTGGGTACAACTGTGATTGCTCGCAGATCGTGGGCTCATGCGCTGCCAGCATCTCTGTGAAGCCGACTGAGTCAACGAAGGGTTCGTATGGTGCCGAGCTGACGATCACGTCATCGTCGCCCATCTGCTCGAAGGTCGATTACTACATCGACAGCACGCCTTACTTCACTGTGCTCAGCCAAGGGAATACGGCGTCCGACAGCACCTATGGGCTCAAGCCGATCTTTCGCGAGAACGTGAAAATTGAGAGCTGCAAAGTCTGCAAGCAGGTCGGAGGAGAGCAAGGCACCAAACCCGGGAAGGCTGATCAGCAGCAGGAAAAGCCTGCCGACGTCGATTACTCCGGTACTTGGTCGCTCACCGGTACCTGCTCGTGGGGTAGCGGTTCTTCCAGCATTACTCTCACCAAGGCTGGTGAGGGACGCTATCGAGTGTCAGGAAGTCTTCCGAATCACTCGATCGATTCAGGGATTGTGGAGGGTACGAGCATTACGGTTCATGGCAGCCACTGGCTGGGGAACACGTCGACGTACTCAGGGACAATTACCGGCCCCACATCCATGCAAGGCACCTTCACCCAAGGAAACACTGCAGAGGTCTGCAACTGGACTGCTCGTAAGTGAAGTGAAAGGCCGGATCGTCCGGCCTTTCCTTCTCACAAACACCGCCGTATGTGAGTGTTTCGCGGCTCGCCCGGCTTGTTGCAGAGCTGCCATGGCTGTCGGTTACATGGCTGCGTCCTCCGTGTAATCTGCTGCGTCTAATTTCGAACTAGGGAACAGTCGATGTCTCAGGCCTTCATCATTGCCTTCAAGGTTCTGCCCAGCGAAAACTCGATCATGCCGCCGGCCATGGGTGCCGCTTACGTCTCTTGCTTTGCCACTGGAGCGACGGCGGAGGTGGCCGCCGAGAAGGCCGTCAATCACCTCGCGAGTGACGGCCTGTACCCTGAGGACTTGGTATCTGCCCACTTGCTCGACATCAGCGATTGGGAGCAGTACAAGGGCGATAAATGGCCGGAGCAGGCTAGCCAGCTGATTTCACAGAAGGCCTTCGAGGAGGCAATGGCCGCCGGCCAGGTCGTTTACGGTCCCTTTGGCGGTTACTCCGGCTAGGGGCCCGCTGCCCACCTTCAATGCAGTGATTCGAGTCAGGCGAGGGAAAGCCGTGAAGAAGCTGGGTCGGCTGATCAACATGCTGTTGGTTGCAGCAATGGGGCTGTGCAGCTCTTACATTCTGATTCGGGTGGCCGCTTACGATGACTCTTGGGTAGCCACGCTTGTCGTGATGGCGCCGATCTTACTTCCGATCACTTTTGCCCCGGCATGGCTGATGTGGAGAGGCGTTCGAGATCGGGACGGTGTCAGTCTGCTGCTGATTTGTGTCTTGGCGGCTATCAAGTTCGCGCTATTATCGGTTCCGCCGGATCGGGAAATGCATCCAGAACAGTCCATGGCGGTCGGAGGATACTGGGCCGTCAGTTTTCTTTTGGCCGGTGTCGTTGCTGCTTACTATTGGTTTCGGCGGGCCCTGAAAAGACATCATGTCCTTCGTGAGCAGGAGCTGATGGAAGCTGCGAGGGAGAAGAAAAATCCGGATGCGCAACGACCTGTAGTTGGTCTATCTGGGGGAGATGTGGAGCTTAACGCTCTCTCACCCATCCCTCGCCGGCGCGCTTGGCGGCATCGAGGCTTTCGAAGTTGTCGGTGTCCGGAGTGAGCCCGCAGCCAGGCTGCCAGCGGCTGAGGACATGCAGCGTTTTCGCGTAGCTGCTGACTGTGGCCCAGCGTTGGGCGCCGGGTGTGCCAAGGCGGCTGATTTGAGGGAAGGGCTGCGTCCTGGCTTGGACGTTGGCTCCGTGCATCGTCATCACGACTCAGCCTCGGTAAGTGCTTCGTCTGCAGCGCGGACCAGGTCGACCAGCCTTTCAACCTGGCTGGCTTTCATGGTCAGGGTGATCACCTCGGCACCTTCGCCGATCGCGGCGCGCACTTGAGGTGGGAAGGACTCCGCAATCGATTTGCAGAGCCTGTGCATGTCGTCGAGTAGCGCGCGCGGCACCTGCGGATCACGGATGGCCTTGGGGGTGACCTTCGACCCGCCGGCTACCTGAACCTGCTTCAGCTTGTCGCCGAGCACCTTGCCGGCCTTCTCGCCGTGCTGGCGCACAGCCTTGACTGCCGTAGTGGCTACCACCTCGCCGGAGGCAACCATGCGTTGCACGTCGGTGTTCGCGTTGCCGATGACCATCACCTGGTTGACGTGCTGGCGGGTGCGGCCCATCTTCTTTGCGATCTGCTCGTTGCTCCAGCCGAAGGCGGCGAGGCGCTTGTAGCCCTCGGCGAGCTCCAACTGGCTGAGCTTGCGCCCCTCCTGGCTGGTGATGATCCGCAGCACGCGCTCGGCGTCGTTGCCGTCGAACGCGGTGATGGCGAGCGGAGGCGGCGCTGCGCCCCGATGTCTGGTCATTTCCTTGCGGGCGCCCCTGCGCGCCCCAGCTACCGGCGTAGCTGTCGCCCATATTCACCCAGCAGGCACCGTCGTCCCGGAGCGCCCGCCGCACTTCGCGGAACACCTCAACCAGCCGCGTGATGAACTCGGCCGGCGTCTCCTCAAGACCGATCTGGCCCTCCACCCCGTAGTCTCGGAGACCGTAATAGGGTGGGCTAGTGATGCAGCAGTGCACCGAGCGCTCAGGCATTGTCCGGATCAGCTCCAGGCTGTCGCCGACCAGAATCTGGTGAGCGGGGTGTCATGGTCTCTCCAGGTCGAGCGCCGCCTCGCTGATGTTTGGGAAACGTCCTATTGCGGCGGCGTTGGCAGGCCGTCAGGGTTCCCGCTCCAACCAAGGAGCGGATTTAGATGCGGATGTGGTGCAGGGCGATGGGGCTTGCTGTTGTGGTGCTCAGCACGAATGGCTGTGCGAGTTCGCTGGGGCATATGTTCGGTCCATGCCCCTATGTGGGGGTTCAGCTGGACGCGAAATCTTGGGATGTCGCCGGCCCCTTGATCTTCCTTGATATGCCGTTTTCTGTGGTGATGGACACGGTGCTTTTGCCTCTAGACCTTGCCTCCGGGAGGAGTTGCAGCGGCTGGTAGAGCGCCGCCGCGCTGTTGTCGTAGACTCGGCGATCTTTTGCGCTGCTTAGGGATGGCGGTGATGCGATTCGTGAAGGTGTTTCTGCTGCTCAGCTTGCTGGTCTTCTGCACAGTGCTGATCGGCGGCGTAGGTGGCGTTCTAATGAAGCAGTTTCCCAGAGCGGTGTTCAGCTCTGACGAGGAGAGGGTCGCCTTCGTGGCGAAACTGGACGCCGGTTTAAAGAATGGCGGAGCTGCAATGGAAGAAGCCAGGCGGCTGAACGAGGATTTCAGCGCCAAGGTCGTATGGCGCCAAAGAGCTGTGTTCTGGGGAGAGATATTTGCCTATGTCCTCGTCGTGTTGACGGCGACGCTGCTGTATCTCCGGTCTACACCCAGAAAGAACTGAGCGCTGCCGCGCCGCGAGTGCAGTGGAAGGGTTGGCTGCTGAAATCTTGACGTAAGAAACCCGGCATATAGCCGGGTCTCGGTTGAGGAGTGTCGAGGGGTTATTCAGGCTTCTGACCGCGCTACTTCTCGACTGGCTTCTGGGGGCTGCCTGTGCCCGGATCCTCTTCCTCTTCTTCGTTATGGCGACGCATCGGATCGTTCGGATTCTGCCGATGCGGATCGTTGGGGCTTTGTTTGCTGGGGTCGTTGGGGTTCTGACCAGCATTTTGGTTTTGTGTCTGGTTCATACATCACCTCTCAAGGAGACCAGGCAGTGGTCTCACTCGGTAGAGGAGTGTGTTGTGCACTCGTTCAACCTTTCGCTGCCGCTGGCGTTGCCATTGGTCGGAGCGGTGTTTCGCGTCGCCGAAGGGACTCATCGCTCGGTAGGTTAGTAGTGGAGTTCCCACGGTCTCAACGAACTTGTCTTCGAAGACATCACCCGTAGGATCAACGGCGGCCTAAATGGCCTGGCCGGCCCTCTTGACTAGAAGTGCACGGCACTGGGTTTGTCTCTACTTCATGGCGTCTCGGTGCTGGCCATCGTCTTCGAACTGCTGGCATTTGAGTTCGGCGCTGGCGAATGCCTGATCGGGTGTTTGGTCGCCGCGGTAGCCGAAGCGCACGAAGTATCTGGCGATCAATCGAGTGTCCGGGTCGAGTTTGCTGCTGCGGGCGTCGACGGCCGAGATTGCTTGTTGCTCGGTACTGCCCTGGTCCCTGTAGGCGGCGCCTGCATGGGCAAACAGACCCACGCCCTTGCAGAAGTCCGATGCCTGGCCACTGGTGGCCAGGGATGCGAGCAGGAACAACGCCGTGAGTCTCAGCATGCGACCTCACCAAGCCTGCGATTGAGTGGCTGCTTGAAGTATGGTGCCTGCTTCGAGCTTCTGCCTGCTCGCCAGCTGTCGATGGCGACTGAAAGTCATCACGCTCTGTCGCAAATTACTGGAAGGACACGGCATCTGAGATAGGCGTGATCGAACCAATGCCTAGCGGTGTGCTGCGGGCGTTGAGACCTTGGGTGTTGTCAGCATCCACGAGGATCGCAGCCTGTCTCTCCCAAGCCATTGCGAAGTGCCGGTCTGATTTGGCGAGCGTACAGGGCATGAAAACCTCGGCCAGGCCCGGGGTTTTCATCATTTCCAGCGTTTCAGGCGCCAACGTTGGCCATCGAGCGCAATTTCGCCCCGGCCTTGACGATGCGGCGCTGGCGCAGCGGCCCGGCAGCTTCATAGAAGTTCTGCAGCGGTACTTCTTCCTTGAAGTGGTCGGCATCGTGTTCCTGCAAGGGACCGTATTCGGTTGCCAGATCCCGTCGAATGCGACTAACCAGGCTGGTGAGCAGTGCTTCGTTGCGTTGTTCTTCCAGGCGCACTACGCGGCAGGCGATGTGTTCGCCGGCTTCCTTGCTCAACGTCATGATCAGATTGCCGTCCGGTCGAGCCGTGAAGCTCACGTCGAAATCGGAGAATACCTGGCAGAGGTATTGGGCGGCAGGCAGGCGGTCGATTGGCATGGTGTCGTCCTCAGCAGTGAATGGGCAGTTCCTTCCCTTTCAATGCAGAGTGCATACCAATTCGGACTAAATTAAAAACTCTTTAAAATCAATCTCTTATGAGCTGATGTCGTCTCGCTTGCCTTGCAGCTTGCATGGAGGGACGCAAATCGCAGGGCATTTTGCACGACGATGATTTCAGTGCGGGAGAGGGTGGTGCCGTGATGACTCGGCTTTGGCCTTGTGCTTCTGCAAGCGAGCCCGGCGCATTGGCACCCGCAGGATGGCCCAGAGGGTAACCAAGGCCAGCAGGAACCAGCCGAAAATCATGAGCGTGACGAACGTGCCTGGATTCATATCGATATCCTCACCCCTCCCTAAGGGTAGTCCACCGCCATCGGTGCGCTGTCCTTTCGGTTGAGCGGCATTTCTCCCTGTAGGTTCCATCCAATGGCTTGTCGGGCTTGCGAGTATCTGTTATCTGTATGGATGTACAGTATTCGAGGAAGCGTCATGCAACAAGCCATTCTGGAAGTCAGCGACGTGGTGCAGCCTGGCGGAGTAATCGCGGCTATGTCGCTTCACACCTACATAGTCCGCGCATGTGGCGAAGGCATGACGCAGGCAGGGATTCACGACTGCGACCTGCTGCTGGTCGACCGTTCCGAGCTGGCGTCGCCCGGTGAAATCGTGGTGGCAGCGCTCAACGGCGAGGCGCTGATACGTCGCCTGGCGATCATCGATGGGTCGTTTGCGTTGCAGGCGGCAAGCGACGGCTATCCGACGCTGAAAGTCGAGGAGGGCGATGAGCTGTCCATCTGGGGCGTGGTGCGTCAGCGGCTTGCCGTTAGCGATGTGGCGCAAGCCGCCTGGGTCTAGGTCTGGCGCGGGATGCTGACCATTTGCCAGTAAGCTGGCGAACTAATTGAGGGCCCTGGTGGTCAGATTGCGAGTGCCATCGGTTTCGCAAGACCTCACAAGAGTCGTGCAGCTTGCAATCCGGGGCATTGTAAGGCGGGCGCAGCCTGATTAGACTGCGCGCAACTCGCACCCCTGTCCCTCTCGAAGGACTCCCATGATCAAGAAATGTCTGTTCCCGGCCGCCGGCTACGGTACCCGCTTCCTCCCGGCCACCAAGGCCATGCCCAAGGAAATGCTGCCGGTGGTGAACAAGCCGCTGATCCAGTATGCCGTTGAAGAGGCACTGGAAGCCGGTCTCGGCGAAATCGGTATCGTCACTGGCCGCGGCAAGCGCTCGCTCGAAGACCACTTCGACATCAGCTACGAGCTGGAGCACCAGATTCGCAACACCGACAAGGAAAAGTACCTGGTCGGTATTCGTCGCCTGATCGACGAGTGCACCTTCTCCTACACCCGTCAGGTTGAAATGAAGGGCCTGGGCCATGCGATCCTGACCGGCCGTCCGCTGATCGGCGACGAGCCCTTCGCTGTCGTACTGGCGGACGACCTGTGCCTGAACCTGGAAGGCGACAGCGTCCTCAAGCAGATGGTCAAGCTGTACAACCAGTTCCGCTGCTCTATCGTGGCGATCCAGGAAGTACCGCCGGAAGAGACCAACAAGTACGGTGTGATCGCCGGCGAGATGATCCGCGACGACATCTACCGCGTGAATACCATGGTCGAGAAGCCCAAGCCCGAAGACGCCCCGTCGAACCTGGCGATCATCGGTCGTTACATCCTGACCCCGGATATCTTCGACCTGATCGAGCAGACCGAGCCGGGCAAGGGCGGTGAAATCCAGATCACCGACGCCCTGATGAAGCAGGCCCAGGACGGTTGCGTACTGGCCTACAAATTCAAGGGCAAGCGCTTCGACTGCGGTAGCGCCGAGGGTTACATCGAGGCGACCAACTTCTGCTACGAGCACCTCTACAAGACTGGCAAGGCCTGGTAACCCCGAGTCTTTCCACTCTGGAAATAGCCACCTGCGGGTGGCTTTTTCTTTTCCGGCCTACATGGAGCGCGGAATCGGCAGGGCTTCCGAGCCTGGGCCCAGTGGTTGGCCGTAGCTGAACTCGACGTAGTTGCCGGCCGGGTCGCGCAGGCCGCAGTAATAACCCACGGGATAGGGTTCCTGCCGGGGTGGCCAGATCAGGCAGCCGGCAGCCTCGGCCTCCTTTGCGATACGGTCGACCGCATCGTGGGAGTCGACGGCGAAACCGAAGTGGCTGTAGTCGTCGACTGCCAGGTGGCGTTCCTGACCGCCAGGCATGATGACGAAGATGAAACGATGCTCGTTGCCTGGTTCCGCCATCCAGACGATGCGCGAGCCCTTGCCTTCACGCTCGTGGATGACCCGCATGCTGCAGAAGCGCTGGTAGAAGTCCACGCAGGCTTCCAGGTCCGGTACATGCAGGGCCAGGTGGGTCAGGGTCGGGTGCATGGCGATTCCTCCTTCAGGGCCGGCACTTGGCAGGATAGGTCAGGCGCCATGAGGTATGCTGGCTCGCATATCCAAGCGGAGAACCATGATGTCTTTCGATTTTGACCTGTTCGTCATCGGTGCGGGTTCGGGCGGTGTGCGTGCCGCGCGCTTCGCTGCCGGCTTTGGCGCCAAGGTGGCTGTGGCGGAAAGCCGCTACCTGGGCGGTACCTGCGTCAACGTCGGTTGCGTGCCGAAGAAGTTGCTGGTGTACGGCGCACATTTCCATGAAGACTTCGAACAGGCTGCCGGGTTCGGCTGGACCCTGGGTGAGGCGAACTTCGACTGGTCGACCCTGATCGCCAACAAGGATCGCGAAATCCACCGGCTCAATGGCATTTATCGCAACCTGCTGGTGAACAGCGGCGTCACGCTGCTGGAGGGCCATGCCAAGCTGCAGGATGCGCATACCGTTGAGGTCGCCGGGCAGCGCTTCCGCGCCAGGCATATCCTCATCGCCACCGGCGGCTGGCCGCAGGTACCGGACATTCCGGGCAAGGAGCACGCGATCACCTCCAATGAGGCCTTCTTCCTCAAGGAGTTGCCGCGTCGAGTGCTGGTGGTCGGCGGTGGCTACATTGCCGTGGAGTTCGCCGGCATCTTCCATGGTCTGGGAGCGCAGACTTCGCTGCTGTATCGCAAGGAGCTGTTCCTGCGCGGCTTCGACCGCAGCGTGCGAGAGCACCTGCGTGACGAACTGACCAGGAAGGGCCTGGACCTGCAATTCAACAGTGACATTGCGCGCATCGAAAAGCAGGCTGACGGCACGTTGGCTGCAACGCTCAAGGATGGCCGTGTGCTGGAAGCGGATTGCGTGTTCTACGCCACTGGCCGTCGCCCGCAACTGGACAATCTCGGGCTGGAAAACGTCTCGGTCGAACTGGATGATCGCGGCTATGTGAAGGTGGATGAGGCTTATCGCACGAGCGAGCCGTCGATCCACGCTATCGGCGATGTGATCGGTCGTGTGCAGCTGACCCCCGTGGCGCTGGCCGAAGGCATGGCGCTGGCGCGCCAGTTGTTCCGCCCGGAGGAGTACCGTCCGGTGGACTACAAGCTGATTCCCACTGCCGTATTCAGCATGCCCAACATCGGCACCGTGGGCTTGACCGAGGATGAGGCCCGCAGCGCCGGGCATCGAGTTAAGTTGTTCGAGAGCCGTTTCCGCCCCATGAAGCTGACACTCACCGAGTGCCAGGAGCGGACCTTGATGAAACTGATCGTCGATGCCGACACCGACAAGGTGCTGGGTTGCCACATGGTTGGCCCGGAAGCAGGGGAAATCCTGCAGGGCATCGCGATTGCGCTGAAGGCCGGGGCGACCAAGCGGGTCTTCGACGAAACCATCGGTATCCACCCGACCGCCGCCGAGGAGTTCGTCACCCTGCGCACGCCGGTTGGTGCCTAGCGGTCGAAAAGAAAAGCCGGTGCATCTGCACCGGCTTTTTCATGGGCGGCTTTCGCCTGGCTGTGCACTCAGTTGGCACGTTCCAGCGAAGCGTGGCCGTCCTCCTGGCGCTGGTGGTAACGCTGGGCGAGCACCGCACAGACCATCAGCTGGATCTGGTGGAACAGCATCAGCGGCAGCAGTATCACGCCCACGGTGCTGCTGGCGAACAGTACCGAGGCCATCGGTACGCCGGTGGCCAGGCTCTTCTTCGAACCGCAGAAGATAATGGTGATCCGATCCTCTAGGGAGAAGCCCAGCCAGCGTCCCAGCAGGTTGGTGGCGACCAGCGCCAGTGCCAGCAGTACACAGCAGGCGACTACCAGGCCGGCCAGCGCGGGCAGCGGCACCTGGTGCCACAGGCCCTGGATGACGGCGGCGCTGAAGGCGGTGTAGACCACCAGCAGGATCGAGCCCTGGTCCACGTAGCGCAGGACCGGCTTGTGCCGCTCCACCCAGGCACCGATCCACGGCCGCAGCAGTTGGCCAGCCAGGAACGGCACCAGCAATTGCAGGGTGATCTTGCCGATGGCGTCCAGCGTCGACATACCGGTATCGCCATGGGCGCCGATCAGCAGCTGTACGAGCAGCGGGGTGACGAACACCCCCAGCAGGCTCGACGCCGATGCGCTGCAGATGGCCGCCGGAATGTTGCCTCTAGCCAGCGAAGTGAAGGCGATGGCGGACTGCACGGTAGCGGGCAGGGCGCAGAGATACAGCATGCCCAGGTACAGGTCCGGGGTAACCAGCGGCGACAGCACTGGCTTGAGTGCCAGGCCGAGCAAGGGGAAGAGGATGAAGGTGCAGGAGAATATCAGCAGGTGCAGGCGCCAGTGCGTGGCGCCGGCAATGATCGCCTGGCGTGACAGCTTGGCGCCGTGGAGGAAGAACAACAGCGCGATGCCCAGGTTGGTAATCCAGCCGAAGATGACGGCAGCGGTGCCTTCGCAGGGCAGCAGGCTGGCAACGGTCACGGTGGCGATCAACGCCAGGGTGAAGTTGTCGGGGAGCAGGCGTGGGCGAGCCATGGGCACATCTCTCATCGTTGTTGTGTGAAGGACCACGAGGGTCAGGTTCGCACTCTAAGCCCGGGAGCATGTGCCGGCTAACGCCAGAAAGTCAGCTTATGTCGCTGAAAGGACAAATGCGTCAGCGCCAACGTGCAGATCGACTGAGCAGACACTGACCATTCCCCGCATCCGCTGCGCTATGACTTCCGCGCGATAGCGCGGCAGCGTGTTCACCCGCAAGGCGATGTCCAGCCAATCCTCGCGACGGGAAGCTTCAACTTCTGCCGGCACATGACCCTGCAGCGCGAACTGGTTGAGCAACCGGCAGAGAATGTCGGCATCGATCTCTGTGCGGATCAGGTAGCGCACGTCGGCGGCTACTTCGGTGGGCACCGGGCGTTCCTGTTGGTCCAGGGGGAATTCGGCGAGATGGAGTACGGGGAGTGTCATGGCAACTGACCGAGGCGGGGAAGTGAGAAATATTCTGCGGTCCATGCGGAGGATTTATTTGCCTGTTTTTAGCCATGAATGCCGTACATGTGCATTAATGATTCTCTGAAGTTACTCATGGTGAATCATTTATGCCTGTTTTGCTGGATGCTCAGGACCGCAAGATCCTTGCCTTGCTGCAGGAGGAGGCCACTCTTTCCACGGCAGAGATCGCCGAACGTATCGGTCTGTCTCAGTCGCCGTGCTGGCGCCGGATTCAGCGGTTGAAGGAAGAAGGGGTGATCCGCAAGCAGGTCACCCTGCTGGATCGCAAGAAGATCGGCCTGAACACCCAGATTTTCGCCCAGGTGAAGCTCAACGCCCACGGGCGTAACCACCTGACGGATTTCGCAAAGGCCATGGAGGCGTTTCCTGAAGTCCTGGAGTGCCACGTCCTGATGGGGGCAGTGGACTTCATGCTGCGCATCGTCACGGAGGATGTGGAGGCTTACGAGCGCTTCTTCTTCGAGCGACTGTCCCAGGTGCCGGGTGTGCAGGAGATCAACTCCATCGTGGCGCTCTCGGAGATCAAGTCCACCACCACATTGCCGTTGCCGCGGGGCTGAAGGGGCGCCGGGAGGCCGGCGCCCTGGCCGGTCAGACGCCGCCGAGGTAATCCATCTTGCCGACTTCCACGCCGTTGTGGCGGAGGATGTCGTAGGCCGTGGCGATGTGGAAATAGAAGTTCGGGTTGACGAAACCCAGCAGGAAATCCGCCCCCTTGAAGCTGACCTCGCGGGTGCGCAGCTTCAGTTCGATGGTGCGGTTTTCCGCGCCCTCGAACTGCTCAGGCTTGAGGGTCTTGAGGAAATCGACAGTCTTCGTGATGCGTGCCTGCAATTGCTCGAAGGTGGTCTCGTCATCGGCATAGCTCGGCACGTCGACGCCGGCCAGGCGGGCACCGGCACCCTTGGCGGAGTCGGAGGCGATCTGCACCTGGCGCGCCAGGGCGAACATGTCCGGAGCCAGGCGGGCGTTGATCAGGACGGATGGATCGATGGACTTGGCTTCGGCATGGGCGGCAGCCTTGGCGAGAATCGCCGAGAGATTGCCGAGCATGCGGATGAACACGGGAACGGAAGCCTGGTAGATCGAGAGGGACATGCTGCGTACTCCAGACAGATAAAGGTGGGGCTCGTCACAGCTGGACGGCTGTCGGAGTCTACTGCTGGCGATGGCGGCTGTCGCCAGGCTTCAGCGCCTGGCTACTTTCGGTGCGGGGCAGCGGTCGGTCTCGATCGGGCCGACATAGGGGTTGCCCCAGCCCATCACACAGCCAACCATCTGGTTGCGCTGGCGCTCCCAGGCTTCCACCGGGTACTGCTTGCTCCAGGAGGTGAACAGTTGGCGGTCCTGCCTGGACAATTTCAGACCGTAGCGGTCGCTCATGTAGAAGTAGGTGCGGGCAATCATGCCGCGGATCTGCGGGCGCGGCATGGCCTTGCGCGCCTTTAAGTCCACCACCATCGGGCAGGCGCCGTACTGCGAAGGCTTCTGCTGCAGCCAGGCAAAGCTGTAGTTGGCGCGATCGCCGTTTACCTCTCCGATGCTCGGCACCAGGTTATGCAGGTCGGCTTCGGCCTTCTGGTACACCCGGTCATTGCGCGAGCAGTTCTTGCGTCCGCCGTTCTGCCAGCACTGGCGCTGATGGCCGATCACCCAGGCGGGGACGATGTGCTCCCATTCGATGCGCGAGGCACGATTGGCGTTCTTGCGCGGGGTGTAGCCGCAGCTCTTCAGATCGACCTTGGTGCCGTTGTAGCGGCAGCCGCAATAGAACTCCACCGACTGGCGAGCATACAGCTTGCGCCCGACCTTCTTCGCCTCCTCGAAGGTGCGCGGGGCGGCGGCGGTGGCAGCGGTGGGAATGGCGAGGATCAGCAGCAGGGTCAGGCAGCGTCCGAACATGAGGCGTTCCTTACGAAAGTCGCTGCATCTTACTGATTGAGAAGGAAATGCCAATCGTGGCAATGGAATGGCAACGCTCGAATACGACGAGCGAGGCGATGGCGCGAAGATTGAGTCCTGCAGCCGCTGGGAATGCCTCGCATCAGAGTCCGCCATCCTCCCGCTTTACTTCATGAAGAGTACGCAAGCTATTGTTTATAAAGTAAATTTTATTCTATAAATCACTTTAGAAAGCGACGCTATCATGATGTTTTGGCGAGCTTTGATCCTGTCGATGATGGCTATTGGCGATGCGCCGTACCTCGATGGCTGATAATCGGCGTATCCACATGAGGTTAGCGTTATAAGCTATTGATTTATAATTGTTTAAATTCAGATATCGATGCTGCTGCACGGCGCAAACAAGGCTTGCTAAGCTGGAGCCTTTCCATCATTCGGGAGATCGTCATGATCAGTCCCAGAATCCTCGCGCTCATTGCCTGTCTTGCTGTGGTGATGCCAGCTTCCGCGCAGAAGTTCGGCGCTCAGGAGACGCCATCGCAAGCTGCGCCTCGCTACTCGAACCCGTCGCAATGGCAGCAATCGCCGCCTGCAGTCCAGCGCATTTACGTCAGTCCTGGTGCCAGCGGCAGTGTGGACAGCTCCTCCAGCTGGCAGCGCTATGACGGTTACGGCGGCGTTCAGGTACCGCGCAGCTACGGTGAGACACGCTCGGGCACGGTTATCATCGACCAGGGCAGCGGCGGCATCCGCCAGAGCATCGAGTATCCCAACGGCGCGGTTTATCCGCGCGGCAATGGCTATTACCAGCAGCAATAGGCTGGATCAGTCGATCAGGTCGTCGCGGGTCAGGCGGGATTTGCGCAGGCCGCCGTGGCTGTAGAACAGCCCGGTGTCGCCGCGCCAGTGGAAGAGTGTGGCGAGAAAGGCGGAGCTGACCCGGCCCACATCCCAGCTACGGAGTTTGCGGTAGGCCCAGAGCCAGCTGTCGTCGGAGGAAGAGTCGCTCATGGAATCGTCCTTGATTCGGCAAGCGGGAAAAGTGCATGGGACATTAGTGCGCCCGCCAGGCCTTCGCAAGTCGCTGCTCCCGCAACCGCGTCCTGCGAAATAATGGCCCGAGCGCTCAGGCTATGCTGGCTGCCTTCGACTCCTCGACGTACTCCTTCAGCCAGCGCAGGACTTCCACGGCATCCCAGCGGCTGGGATCGAACATGGCGTAGGCCTGGCCCTGGTAGCCCACCACATCCAGCGGGCGGTGATAGCCGGCGCGCTGCATCAGAGCCTCGATTTCCGCAAAGCAGACATTGAAGTGGGTGCGGCTGAAGGGCGTCTTGCCCTCTGTGACCAACCCCTCAAGCAGCAGTTCCGAAACGGCCTCGCTGACTTCCTCGATGGCCATGTGATTCACGGTGTATTTCAGCTGATGGATACTCACCATCGCTTGCTCCTCAATGGGTTTCAGGCCCATGCCCGGTGGTTCGAGGTAATCGACGTAGCCAATGGACTGTGGCCTTTCGTCGAGGTTTAAAAAATTTTCGCAAAATACTGTATGCATGAACAGTATTTTCTCCTAGTATCCCTCTCGCGGTCAGACAGAAAACCTGAAGTGCCCGCCGCCTCTGGGCTGGCGGGCATTCCTCGAACGACAGGAGCGATGGCGATGCTGCAGAAACTGATGCTTTGCGCAGGTGTGGCGATGCTGGCGGGTTGTGCCCAGCCCCAGGCGGACGTACCGCGCGCCAATGGCGCCTACCTCATCATCGAGGGCAAGGAGGCCTGGGCCGTACTGGTGGCCGACGGCAAGCGCATCGAAGAGCGCGGCACAGTGCGCGACGCCATTCGTCTGCCGAAGCAGCGTTCGGCGATCGCTGCCAGCTACGTGATCGACACGCCCAACTGCGGGCGCTTGCAGTGGCTGACCGAGGGCGAGGGCGACTCGACCGTGCGCCTGTCCTCGCGCGGTGAAGCGGATGATCTGTCGAGCTGCCAGATCAGTGACGGGCTCAGCCGTGTCTGGACCGCACTGGATTATTCGAGCTGAGCTCCAGCCACTGAAGAATGCGATCTCCAACAAAATGTTTCGAGTGCCCCTCGCTTCACATTTTTTTCACACCCGCGGGCAGAGGATGAAAGTCAGCTAAGGGATTAGCTCCCCATCGAAAAGCCCGCTTGATTGCGGGCTTTTTATTGCCTGTCGACCAAGGACGGCTCGCCTGCATGACGCTGCACGGCTAAGGTGACACTCCACGGAAAGGTCGGAGATAGAGATGCAGCGGGTTCTTGCGGAACGACTTTGGACAGCCCTGGGCGGCCAGGCCGAGCGCCTGAGCCATCTGGCCTTTCGTAGTGAGGGCTCACTGCCTTCGGCCTTCTTCGTTACGGAATTGGCCGCCGCCAGCATCGCCAGCGCCGGCCTGGCGTTGGGCGAATGGCTGGAGCCAGACTCCGCTGCCGCCACTTCGCTGGTCGTGGACCGCCGGCTGGCGTCCTTCTGGTTCTCCACCTCCTTGCGCGCGCAAGACTGGACGCCAGCCGATTTGTGGGATGCCATCGCCGGCAACTATCGCACCCGTGACGGCTGGATTCGCCTGCATACCAATGCGCCGCATCATCGAACGGCCGCCCTGCGCGTATTGGCAGCCGAAAATGATCGTGAGCGGGTCGCTGCCGCCGTGGCCAACTGGGATGCGAGCGAGCTGGAACTAGCGATCGTGAACGAGGGTGGCTGCGCCGCCCAGATGCGCTCCTGGGATGCCTGGAAACAGCATCCGCAAGGTATCGCGGTAGCCCGTGAGCCGCTGGTATTGCGTGATATCCAATTGGTCAGCGCAGCGCCCCTGGATATCGAGATCGACCGCGAGCGTCCGCTCGCCGGCTTGCGCGTACTTGACCTGACTCGCGTGCTGGCCGGGCCGGTCGCCACCCGATTTCTCGCCGGCTTCGGAGCCGAAGTCCTGCGCATCGACCCACCGGACTGGGATGAACCCGGCGTGGTGCCGGAAGTCACCCTGGGCAAGCATTGTGCGCGCCTGGATCTCCGTCAGCCGGCAGACCGTGAACGCTTCCAGGCGTTGCTCGCCAGCGCCGATGTTCTGGTCCACGGCTATCGGGCCGATGCCCTGGATCGCCTGGGGTTCGGCACTGACGTGCGGCGGACCATCGCCCCCGGGCTGGTGGACGTCAGCCTGAATGCCTATGGCTGGTCCGGTCCCTGGAGTGAAAGGCGCGGTTTCGACAGCCTGGTGCAAATGAGCAGTGGTATCGCCGAAGCAGGGCGCGTCTGGCAGGGCGGCGACACGCCTGTGCCATTGCCCGTGCAGGCGCTCGATCACGCTACCGGTTACCTGATCGCGGCGGCCGCTTTGCGCGGCCTGGCCGAGCGCCGGCGTAGCGGCCGGGGCAGCCGCTGGCGGCTATCGCTGGCACGCACGGCGCAATGCCTGCTGGAGGCGGGAGTTTCGTCGGTAGGCTCCCTGGGGCTGGCGGCGGAGACTGCGGCCGATCTGGCTCCCGGTATCGAGACGACGCCCTGGGGCCTTGCGCGGCGTTTGCGCCCACCGTTGCACATCGCCGGCTCGCCGCTCTACTGGGAATTACCGGCCTGCGAGCTGGGCTCGCAACCGGCCGCCTGGCAGCCGGTCAGCCCCGACTGACCTGAAACGCCTCGCCGGTGGCGAAGAAGGCGCCGCCCGCCTGATAGTGGATGGTGCGCAGCTGGTCGTCGGAGAAATGCCAGCGGCCATTGGAGAAGGCGCGCTCATCGGCGTAGGCGGCAACCACCTCGGCGATGAACAGGTCGTACTTCTCCTGGTTGTGCGGCTCGCTGATCACCTTGCACTCCAGATAGGCCACGCAACCATCGACGATCGGCGCCGCGATCTGCTTCGCCCGCGAGGTGCGGATATCCAACTGCTCGAACTTGTTGCCTTCGCCGCCGTTGCTCGAGCCCACTGCCAGGGTCAGTTCGGCCTGCTGGCGTGTCGGCAACTGGATGACAAAGGCGCCCGAGCCTTCCACCAGGTGGCGCGACCAGGTGTTGCGGTCCAGCACCAGCATCAGCTTGGGCGGATCGAAGTCCAGTGGCATGACCCAGGCGGCGGCCATGACATTGGCGACGCCTTCGTACTCGCTGGTGACCAAGGTGCTGGGACCGTGGTTGAGCAGCAGGTAGGCCTTGTTCAGCGGCACGTCTTTCAGGTGGTTCATTCAGGGGTCCTCAGGGCCGGTTCAGAGCAGCAGGCCGTCGACGGGTTGCAGCGCTTCGGGCAGATCGGTGTCGCCGAGAATTTCCAGTACGGCGATTTCCACGTTGCGGCTCATGGCGTCCAGCGGCAGGTCGTTGGGTTGGGTGTCGAACGGGTCGGCGATCTGGTCGCCGAGGGCGTCCAGGCCGAAGAAGGTGTAGGCCAGCACGCACACCGCCAGCGGGGTGAACCAGCCGATGCTGTCCACCAGGCAGAAGGGCAGCAGGAAGCAGTAGACATGCACGATACGGTGCAGCATCAGGATGTAGGGGTAGGGGATCGGCGTGTTGCGGATGCGCTCGCAGCCGCCCAGCACATACGACAGCCGGGTCATCTGCTGGTCGATGGCAGCCAGGGTGATGTCGCTGGCGCCGCTGGCGCGGCCACGCTCGGCGAAGCGCTGGCCGAGGCTGGCGAGCAGGGCGTTGGTCGGGCTGCGACTGGCGGCCAGGGCGACGGCTTCCTCGCCCAGAAGGCGGCGCACATCGTCGCTTTGCGGGGTGTCACGCAGTTGATCGCGCAACGCGTAGCTGAACGCGATCAACGGATTGCACAGTTGGCGGCGGCTATCGGCATCGAGGTCTGGCAGCAGCGAGCGGGTCTGCCGCGCCAGGTTGCGCGTGACGATCAGCAGTTCACCCCAGAGCGTGCGGGCCTCCCAGAAGCGCTGGTAGGCGACGTTGTTGCGAAAGCCGAGAAAGATCGCCAGCGTCAGGCCCCAGAGGGTGAAGGGCGTAGAGGTGATGATCACCTTGTAGTGGTAGAGCGTGCCGTGGGTGGCAACTACCAGTGAGCTGAGCAGCACCGTGTAGAGCACCTTGCGCCAGATCGCCGGGATGATCGATCCCTTGAGCGAGAACAGCAGGACCCAGAGTGTCGGGGTTTGCGGGCGGAGGATCATGCGGCGGCATCCGGTGGGGCGGAGCGCGCATGATAGCGGAGATAGGCGGGTTGCTGGGGGCGGTGTAGGAGCGGACTCCGTCCGCGATAGGTCCGCATCACGCCGGAGACCATCGCGGACGAAGTCCGCTCCTACGCAGGGTTTCAGTTCTGCTCGTACAGCTTGACGATCGCAGAGAAGTCCAGTTGGCCGTTGCCCTGGTTGCTGAAGGTCTGGAACAGCTGTTGGGCCAGCGCGCCGAGCAGTACTGGCTGGCGCACCTGGCGGGCGGCCTCGCTGGCCAGCCCCAGGTCCTTGAGCATCAGGTCGGTGCCGAAACCGCCGCTGTAACCGCGCGCTGCCGGGGCGCCGGTGAGCGGATTGTTCACTTCCGAACTCCAGCAGCGGCCGCTGGAGGTATTGATGATGCCGGCCAGCACCTCTGCGTCCATGCCCAGCTTCACGCCCAGCGACATGGCTTCCGCTACGCCGATCATGGAGATGCCCAGCAGCAGGTTGTTCGCCACCTTGGCCACCTGGCCGTTGCCGGCGCCGCCGCAGTGCACGAGGTTCTTGCCCATGGCTGCCAGTACCGGGCGGGCGCGCTCGAAATCGGCCGGCTCGCCGCCGACCATGAAGGTCAGGGTGCCTGCGGCAGCGCCAGCGGTGCCGCCGGAAACCGGCGCATCCAGCATCGGATTGCCGTGGGCGATGGCGGCGGCGGAGACCTCGCGGGCATTCAGCGGGTCGATGGTGGACGAATCGATCAGCAGTACACCGGGCTGCACATTGGCCAGCAGGCCGTTGTCGCCGAGGAACACCTGCTTCACGTGCGCTGCGGCGGGCAACATGGTGATGATGACTTCGACGTCGTCGTGCGCCACCTCGGCGGGGGATGCCAGAGCGCGGGCGCCGAGGGCGACCGCCGCCTCCACGGCCTTGGCGGAAAGATCGAAGACGCTCAGGTCGAAGCCAGCCTTGAGCAGGTTGGCGGCCATGGGGCCGCCCATGTTGCCGAGTCCGATGAAACCGATGCGCATGGGGATTTCCTCTTCTTCTTGTGCGGGAGCGCCCAGTCGAGCGGGCGCCAAAAGGGTGCCCGCCCGCGTGGTGCCTGGTCCGGCCAGCATCCTTGCTGAAATCCGGGGCGGCTCGGGGCAGGCGGGCGGGCAGGCGTTTCTAAGGGATCACTTGAGGTTGATGGTGGTGTTCACTGCACCGCCAACCTCATTCTCGTCGAACCAGCGCTCGGTGACGGTCTTGGTCTGGGTGTAGAACTGCACCACCTGCTTGCCGTACGGGCCGAGGTCGCCGAGCTTGGAGCCGCGCGAGCCGGTGAAGGAGAACAGCGGCACCGGCACCGGGATCGGCACGTTGATGCCCACCTGGCCGACGTCGATTTCCTCCTTGAAGTGCCGCGCGGCAGCACCGGAACGAGTGAACAGCGCGGTACCGTTGCCGTTGGGGTTGGCGTTGATCAGCTCGATGGCCTCGTCGAAGGTCTGCACCGACACCACGCAGAGCACCGGGCCGAAGATTTCCTCGCGGTAGATGCTCATCTGCGGGGTGACACCGGAAAACACGGTCGGGCCGACGAAGTTGCCCTTGGCGTAGCCGGCCACCTGCGGGTTGCGGCCGTCCAGCTCCAGCTTGGCGCCTTCCTGGGTGCCGCGCTCGATCAGGCCGCTGACGCGGTCCAGCGCCGCGCAGGACACCAGCGGGCCGACGTCGGTGTTGGCCTCGGTGCCGCCGCTGACCTTGAGGGTCTGCGCCTTGGCTACCAGGTCCGGAATCCACTCGTTGGCTTCACCCACCAGGATCGCCACCGACACCGCCATGCAGCGCTGCCCGGCGGCGCCGAAAGCTGCACCGGCAATGGCGTTGAGGGTCTGCTCCTTGTTGGCGTCGGGCAGCACCACGGCGTGGTTCTTCGCCCCCATCATGCACTGCACGCGCTTGCCGGCCAGCGAGGCGCGGTTGTAGACGTGGGTACCGACGCGAGTCGAGCCGACGAAGGAAACGGCCTTGATGTCCGGGTGGTCGCAGATGGCATTCACCACGTCCGGGCCGCCGTGGATCACGTTGAGCACGCCGGGCGGTACGCCGGCCTCATGGGCCAGTTCGACCAGGCGCATGGTCACCATCGGGTCCTGCTCGGAAGGCTTGAGGACGAAGGTGTTGCCGGTGGCGATGGCCATCGGGAACATCCACAGCGGAATCATCGCCGGGAAGTTGAAGGGCGTGATGCCGGCGCACACGCCGATGGGCTGCAGGATGGTGAAGGTATCCACGCCGCCGGCCACGTTGTTGGCCAACTCGCCCAGTTGCAGGTTGCCGATCCCCGCTGCGTGCTCGACCACTTCCAGGCCGCGGAACACGTCGCCCTCGGCGTCGGGCAGGGTCTTGCCCTGTTCGGCGGTGAGGATCGCCGCGAGTTCCTTCATATTCTCGCGAATCAGTTGCTGGTACTTGAGGAAGATGCGCGCGCGGGCGCCGATGGGCGTCTTCTTCCAGGTCTTGAACGCGGCCTTGGCGCTGGCCACCGCGCGCTCGACTTCCTCGGGCGTGGCGAACGGCACGCGGGCGAGGACTTCCTGGGTGGCGGGGTTGATCACCTCGCGCCATTCGGAGGTGGTGGACTCGACGGGCTTGCCGTCGAGGAAGAGTTTGACGGTCGGGACGGCAGTTGCGGTCATCGGGGTTCTCCCAGCCTGAAGGCCTTGTTCTTGTGTGGTTCGATCCTAGCAGTGCATTTTTGATGTGCTCAATGAGGTGATGTGCAAGTATGGTCTGCATTTTTGCAGATAGAGAGCGCATACAGGAGCGCGCATGGACTGGGACAACCTGCGGTTTTTCCTCGAGCTATCCCGTGCTGGCAAGCTCACCGTCGCCGCGCGGCGCCTGGGCGTGGACCACACCACGGTTGCCCGCCGCCTGCAGGCGTTGGAAAAAAGCATCGGCGCACAATTGCTGGTGCGTGAGCCTGCCGGCTATCGGTTGACCGAGGCGGGTCACGGCCTGTTGCCCCAGGCCGAAGCGATGGAAAGTGCGTGCAAGGTGATCGAGAAACGCCTCGCCGGGGCCGAGGACAATCTCTCCGGCAAGGTGCGTATCGGCGCCACCGAGGGCTATGGCTCGACATTGCTGACCTCGCAGCTGGTGGAGCTGAACCAGCGTCACCCGCACCTCGGCCTCGACCTCCTGGCGGTGCCGCGCGCGCTGCAGCTGTCGCGCCACGAGGCAGACATCGTCATCACCCTGGAGCGCCCCGGCCGAGGGCCCTACATCATTACCCGACTCACCGACTACGTGCTGCGTCTCTATGCCTCGAAGGATTATCTGGCCGAACGCGGGCCGATCCGCAATCGCGACGACCTGCGCGAACATGCCCTGGTCGGCTACGTCGATGACCTGCTGTACAGCAAGGAGCTGCAGTATCTCGACGAGATCGGCCGGCCGCTGCACATGGCGCTGCGCTGTACCAGCATCCTCGCCCAGCAGCGCGCGGTGGCGCAGGGGGCCGGGTTGGCGATCCTGCCGGCGTTCGCGGCAAGCGAAGACCTCTCGTTGCAGCCGGTGCTGGCCGGGGAAATCGAGTTCGTGCGCACCTTCTGGATGCTGATGCCGGCCGAACTCAAGGACATCGCACGGATGCGCACGACCTGGGATTTCCTCCGGGAAAAGGCCGAGGGCAGCCAGGACAGATTGATGGGCCGCGCCGTGTAAGCGCTGGTAGGCAGTATCAACAGTGACAGGGGCTCGCCGGGACAGCGCGGGCACGTTTCAGGAGAGGGAAGAATGGCCGTCATCATTCCGCTGTCGGCGGAGCTGCAACAACAACTGGAAGACCTGCAGCAGCAGGCGCTGGCGCTACTTCGACTGGCGCCAGAGCTGCCACCCCATGAGGTGGTCGCGGTGATCACCGAGTACGTGCGCGATGCCAAGGCGCAGCGGCGCGAAGTGGACGACGACGCGGTGTTCGCCCTGGGTGCCCTGCTGGGCCGACAGTTCGTGCTCGGGTTGGGGTGGCACTGGGGCGACGTCACCTGGGATGACGATCCCGACACCGCGGCCATCGGCGTACTCAACCCGGATGATTCGCTGTTCAACAACCCGATCGGCTGGGTGAGCCAGGCGCTGGCCAGCGAGGGCGGCGTGGCGTTCATGCTCAGCTACAACATGATCCAGGCCAATCAGACTCCGGTCTTCGAGCCGGGAAGCGCGACCGGGCTGTACTGAAAATGCCGCAAGGGGCTGGCCATGGCCGGCCCCTTGCGGCTGCTGGTTGCTGCGGAACGGCGCAAAGCTTCCGTGCGCCGCCATGTTCAGCGCGTCACGCGCGCTTGAGCACCAGGGTGAGGATGTCGTAGCTGGCCACCAGCTCGCCGAGCTGGTTGGTCACTTCCACGTCCCAGGCCACCACGCCCTGTGGCTCGCCCTTGGGGCTCTTCTTGCCCTGGTCGATCTTGCGCTTGCAGGTCAGCCGCGCCTGGATGGTGTCGCCGATGCCCACCGGGTTGATGAAGCGCAGGGTGTCCAGGCCGTAGTTGGCCAGCACCGGGCCGACGCCGGGCGAGACGAACAGGCCGGCGGCTGCCGAGAGCACGAAGTAGCCGTGGGCGATGCGCTTGCCGAACTGCGAGTCCTTGGCTGCCAGCTCGTCGAAGTGCATGTAGAAGTGGTCGCCCGACAGGCAGCCGAAGTTGACCAGGTCGGCCTCGGTGACGGTGCGGCGGTGGGTCAGCAGCGATTCGCCGATCTTCAGCTCGTCGAAGTAGCGGCGGAACGGGTGCACCTCGGTCTCGTAGACCTTGGCGCCGCGCACGTACTCGCCGGTAACGGCCATCAGCATGGTCGGCGAGCCCTGTACGGCGGTGCGCTGCAGGTAGTGCTTCACCGCGCGCACGCCGCCCAGTTCTTCACCACCACCGGCGCGACCCGGGCCGCCGTGCTTGAGTACCGGCAGCGGCGAACCGTGGCCGGTGGATTCGGCGGCGGACTCGCGGTCGAGGATGTGCAGGCGGCCGTGCAGGGCGCCCATCACCGGGACGACTGTCGCGGCGACCTGCGGATCACGGGTGATCAGGCTCGCCACCAGGCTACCCTTGCCGCGCGCGGCCAGGGTGACGGCTTCGTCGACGTCGTCGTAGGCCATCAGGGTGGTCACCGGGCCGAACGCCTCGATGTCGTGGGCGCCGCCTTCGGCGTGCGGGTCGCGGCTGCGCAGCAGGGTCGGAGCGAAGAACGCGCCTTCGCTGACGCCATCGCCACGCGGGGTGAAGCCATCTTTGGCACCGAAGAGCAGTTCGCTGGATTTCAGCAGGGCTTCCACGCGCTCGGCGACGTCGGCCTGCTGCGCGTGGGAGGCCAGGGCGCCCATCTTCACGCCTTCCACTGAGGGATCGCCAACCACGACCTTGGCCAGGCGCTCGCGCAGGCGTTCGGCCACGGCATCGATGTGTTTGGCGGGCACGATGGCGCGGCGGATGGCGGTGCATTTCTGCCCGGCCTTGACGGTCATCTCTCGGGCCACTTCCTTGACGAAGAGGTCGAATTCCTCGTCGTCGGGGGTGACGTCCGGAGCGAGGATGGCGCAGTTCAGCGAGTCGGCCTCGGCGTTGAACGGCACCGAGTTGCGGATCAGGATCGGATTGACGCGCAGCTTGGCGGCGGTGTCGGCGGAGCCGGTGAAGGTGACGATGTCCTGGCCTTGCAGACGGTCCAGCAGGTCGCCGGTGCCGCCGATGATCAGTTGCAGGCTGCCGGCCGGGAGCAGGCCGGATTCATGCATCACACGCACGGCGGCTTCGGTGATGTAGCTGGTGGCGGTGGCCGGTTTGACGATGCAGGGCATGCCGGCGAGGAAACTCGGCGCGAACTTCTCCAGCATCCCCCAGATGGGGAAGTTGAAGGCGTTGATGTGCACCGCGATGCCGCCGCGCGGCACCAGGATGTGGCTGCCGGCGAACTTGCCGGTCTTGCCCAGCGGCATGGCCGGGCCTTCGTGGACCACGTTGCCCGAGGGCAGCTCGCGGCCGCCGACGCCGGCGTAGGCGAACAGGGTGCCGGCGCCGCCTTCGATGTCGATCCAGCTGTCGGCGCGGGTGGCGCCGCTGTGGCGGGAAATCTCGTAGAGCTGTTCCTTGCGCTCGGTCAGGTACAGCGCCAGGGCTTTCAGGCGCTGGGCGCGCTGCTGGAAGTCCATGGACATCAGTTCTTTCAGGCCTTGCTCACGGGCGTGGGCGACGGCTTCGGCGAAGTCCAGCGTCTCTTCGTGGGTGCGCGCCACGGTCTGGCCATTGAGCGCGCTACGCAGCGCCTGGGCGCCGTGCTGGCCGACCCAGCGGCCGCCGATGAAACTTTGCAGGATAGGCTCTTGGGCCATGGTTGTTGTCCTCCGGATCGCTACGCAAGGGGGCCGGCTGCTGCCGGTGACCGCCGCGCCGGGTGGGCGTCGGCGGCGCATTCTTCATTGGCGGGACGATGCCGCCGGATTAGGGGCGCCAGGGGCCTTGTGGGCCGCTGGCGGTGAAACGTGAACGACTCTTCGTGGGGCGTGGCCGATCGCGGACGGAGTCCGCTCCTACGGGGGGATCGGCCTTGGGTAGGAGCGGACTCCGTCCGCGATCGATTTCGCCGCCACGCTGGCGTCGATCGGTTCGCGAGCAAGCTCGCTCCTACAAAGAGCTGGATCAGAGCTGGTCGAAATCGAGGACCACCTTGTCGCTGAGCGGATACGCCTGGCAGCTCAGCACGTAGCCCGCCGCCACCTCGTAGTCCTCCAGCGCGAAGTTGCTGTCCATTTCCACCTCGCCGGACACCACCTTGCACTTGCAGGTCGAGCACACGCCGGCCTTGCACGAGTACGGCAGTTCGGCGCCCTGGGCGTTGCCGGCGTCGAGCACGCTGACGCTGTTGCGGGCCAGCTCGAAGGACAGCTCGCGGCCGTCGCTGATCACGGTGATCTGGCTCTTGGCGCTGTCGACAGCAGCGGCAGCCTGGCGCGCTTCGCGCTTGCTCTCGCTGCCGGCGGCGGCGAACAGCTCGAAATGGATGCGCTCGGCCGGCATGCCGTTGCCCTTGAGCTGGTCGCGCACCGTCTCGGTCATCGCCTGCGGGCCGCAGATGAAGGCGGCGTCCAGGCTCTTCACGTCGAGCCAGCGGCTGAACAGCTGGCCGCACTTGTCAGCGTCGATACGGCCGTTGTAGAGGTCGACGTCCTGCTGCTCGCGGCTGAACACGAAGATCAGGTTGAGGCGTTGCAGGTAGCGGTTCTTCAGGTCTTCGAGCTGCTCACGGAACATCGCGGCGTTGCTGGAGCGGTTGCCGTAGAGCAGGGTGACGCGGCTGTGCGGCTCGGTTTCCAGGGTCGTCTTGACGATCGAGAGGATCGGCGTGATGCCGCTGCCGGCGGCGACCGCCAGGTAGTTGCCATGGCGCGCAGGGTCCAGTTCGACATTGAAGTGGCCAGCTGGCGGCATGACCTCCAGGCTGGCGCCGACCTTCAGCGCCTCATTGGCGTAGGCGGAGAAGCGCCCGCCCGGTACGCGCTTGATCGCCACGCGCAGCTCGCCGTCATTCACGCCGCTGCAGATCGAGTAGGAGCGGCGCACTTCCTCGCCGTCGAGCTGGGTGCGCATGACCAGGTGCTGGCCGTGCTGGAAGCGGAAGCTGTCGGCCAGCTCCGCCGGGACGTCGAAGGCGATGGACACGGCATCGCGGGTTTCGGCGCGCACTTCCTTGATTGTAAGGCTGTGGAATTTGCTCATTGTTGTTCTCCTGCGGTTCTACCGCACGGAGGGCGAATACAAACGTCGCGAGCGAAGGTCGGACGAGGCGGAAGCGGCTTCGGAAGCGCAGTTCACATTGGTGAGTGAGCATTTCGAAGTCGTCTCCAGCGACGCATGGCCGAGCGCAGCAGTTTGTCTTCGTCCTCCTAGATGCACTTGAAGTAATCGAACGGTTCGCGGCAGTCGATGCAGCGGTACAGCGCCTTGCAGGCGGTGGAGCCGAACTGGCTGAGCTGCTCGGTGTGCAGGCTGCCGCACTGCGGGCAGCGCACTTCCGGGGTCTCGCCAAGCAGGCTGCGCTTGCTGGTGCTGCCGGCCGGCGGGGCGATGCCGTAGTCGCGCAGCGCCTGGCGGCCGCTGTCGCTGATCCAGTCGGTGGTCCAGGCCGGGCTCAGCCGGCGCTCCAGTTGCGGCGCAGCGAAGCCGGCGTGCTCCAGGGCGTGCTGGATGTCCTGCTCGATGACTTCGGTGGCCGGGCAGCCGGAGTAGGTGGGGGTGACCACCACGTGCAGGTGCCCGTCCTGCCAGTCGAGCCCGCGCACGATGCCCAGCTCGACCACGCTGACCACCGGCACCTCCGGGTCCATTACCGCGCCGAGCACGTTCCAGGCACGGCTGAGGTCATCAGCCGTGCCGGCGCGCGCGCCGCGATCGCTGGTAATCAGCTCACCAGGTTGCATCGGGGTAGGCCCGCTGGAGGAACTGCATCTCGGCCAGGAGAATGCCCAGGTGCTCGGTGTGCAGGCCACGGCGGCCGCTGAGGTAGAAGTTCACCGCAGGCTCCGGCAGCGGCAGGGTCGCGACGGCGAAGATGTCGGCAACCTTGGCTTTCCACGCGGCGGCCAGCTCTTGCGGGTTCGGCGCGACACCTTCGGCGGACAGGCGTTGTTCCACTTCGTCGGCGTTGCACAGCTCGACGGTGAAACGCCACACCTGCGGGATCGCCGCGAGCATGCGCGCATGGCTCTCGTCGGTACCGTCACCCAGACGCTGCATCCACTCGGAGGAGCGGCGCAGGTGGTAGGTGACTTCCTTCAGGCCCTTGGCGGCGATGGCGGCGATGCGCTCGTCGCTGGAGCTGCTCAGGGCGTGCAGCACATGGAAGTGCCAGGCGTCATAGAGGAACTGCTTGGCGATGGTCACGGCGAAATCGCCGTTGGGCTGCTCGACCAGCAGGAGGTTGCGGAAGGCGCGCTCGTCGCGGCGGAACGCCAGGTGGTCGGCGTCGCGGCCGTCGTCCAGCAGTTCTACGGCGTACTCGTACCAGTTGCGCGCCTGGCCCACCAGGTCGAGGCCGACGTTCATCAGCGCCAGCTCTTCTTCCAGGGCCGGGGCGTGGCCGCACCATTCGCACAGGCGCTGGCCCTGGATCAGGGCGCTGTCGGCGAGGCGCAGCAGGTATTCGATCTTGTCAGAGTTCGGGTTCATCGCACGCGATCTCACATGTGGCCGACTTCGGGCGGCAGCTCGTAGAAGCTGGCGTGGCGGTAGACCTTGTCCTGCGCCGGGTCGAACAGCGGGTCCTTCTCGTCGGGGGAGGAGGCGGTGATCAGCGCGGAGGGCACGACCCACAGGCTTACGCCTTCGTTGCGGCGGGTGTACAGCTCGCGGGCGTTCTCGATGGCCATGGCGGCGTCGGCGGCATGGACGCTGCCGACATGCTTGTGGTTCAGGCCGTGCTTGCTACGGACGAACACTTCAAAAAGGGTCCATTCGGACATGGCTTCTGTCTCCTCGCGACTCAGGCTGCGTCTTTCTTCTGTTGTTGTTTGCGGGCGTAGGCGACCGCGGCTTCGCGGACCCAGGCGCCGTCTTCGATGGCTTTGCGGCGGGTGGCAACGCGCTCGGTGTTGCACGGGCCGTTGCCCTTGAGCACTTCGTAGAATTCTTCCCACTGGATGTCGCCGAAGTCGTAGTGGCCGCGTTCCTCGTTCCACTTCAGGTCCGGGTCCGGGGCGGTGCAGCCGAGCAGTTCGAGTTGCGGCACGGTCTGGTCAACGAAGCGCTGGCGCAGTTCGTCGTTGCTCTGCCGCTTGATCTTCCAGGCCATGGACTGGGCGCTGTTGGGGGAGTCGGCGTCGCTGGGGCCGAACATCATCAGCGCCGGCCACCAGAGGCGGTTGATCGCGTCCTGGACCATGTCCTTCTGCGCCTGGTTGCCGTGGCGCATCATGGTCAGGAGAATTTCGTAGCCCTGCCGCTGGTGGAAGCTCTCTTCCTTGCAGATGCGGATCATCGCGCGCGAGTAGGGGCCGTAGGAGGTGCGCTGGAGCACCACCTGGTTGACGATCGCCGCGCCATCCACCAGCCAGCCCACCGCGCCCATGTCGGCCCAGTTCAGCGTCGGGTAGTTGAAGATGCTCGAGTACTTGGCCTTGCCGCTGTGCAGCTTGGCGATCTCGGCGTCGCGGTCGGCGCCCAGGGTTTCCATCGCGCTGTAGAGGTAGAGGCCGTGGCCGGCTTCGTCCTGGATCTTCGCCATCAGCTGCAGCTTGCGCTTCAAGGTCGGCGCGCGGGTCACCCAGTTGCCCTCGGGCAGCATGCCGACGATTTCGGAGTGGGCGTGCTGGGAAATCTGCCGGATCAGCGTCTGGCGGTAGGCGTCGGGCATCCAGTTCTTCGCCTCGATCTTGATCTCGGCATCGATCTTTTCCTGGAAGGCGCGTTCTTCCGGCGACATCTCGTCCAGCGCCTTGATGCGCTTCACGCCGGTCTCAACCAGTTGTGCGTACATGCTGTGTCTCCAGCCTTTTGTCTTGTTCGTGGGGCGGCCTTGGCCATGGCTGTAGTTTTAAATGATACAGAAATGAATGTCTAACAATAAATGATGTGTCGTAAATGGATTGTGTATCGCTTTGGCGGGATTTTGGGGGCAGGTGGGCGCGCAAAGGAGCACGTTTCACCGAAATAATTCGGTAAAAAGTGAGCATTTTGCAGGGGTTTATCGGAATTCTGCGGCGTATTTGCCTGGGCGTGAATGGCGCCTGCCATTCACCGGAAAGATGACAAAGTGATACGCAAATGTATTTTTATGAATGAATCATATGTGGTGGTTAGGAGGGGTTGTAGGAGCGAGCTTGCTCGCGAACCATGCTTGCCGATGACCAGGCGTCGAGCGGTTCGCGAGCAAGCTCGCTCCTACAGTAAAGCCACGGGGATCAGGCCTGGACGATCACCTGGAAGCCGCCAAAGATCATGCGTTGCCCGTCGAAGGGCATGTCGTTGAAGTCGGTCTTCATCCGCGCGTCCTCCATGAACTTCTTCATGCCTTCGTCCCGCGCCTGCTTGCTGGGCCAGGTGATCCAGGAGAACACCACGGTTTCGTCCTCCTTGCGCTTCACCGCCATGGGGAAGGAGGTCACCTTGCCCTCGGGCACGTCATCGCCCCAGCACTCGACCACGCTCAGTGCGCCATGCTCCCTGAACAGCGCCGCCGCCTTACGCGCCACTTCGATGTAGCGCTCACGGCTGGCGGTGGGCACCGGTACGAGGAAACCATCGACATAGGTCATCGCTCTTCTCCTGCGACTGGGTAGGCGGCCGGATGCCGCCTGCCTTTGAGGAATAGTCGAAGGAGGGGCAGATAGATCGACAGGGATGGCGGGTGGGCGACGGATGGTTGTCGTGTTGCGGGAACGGTGGGCTAGGGCGTTCCCTCACCCTAACCCTCTCCCAGAGGGAGAGGGGACCGTTCGGCGTGAAGAGGAATACTGAGCCAGCCGGCATCTGCGAACTACTCCCTCTCCCTCTGGGAGAGGGTTGGGGTGAGGGGTGATTGCGCGCGCCGAGGTTCTAAATCACTCCTTCGGAAGATAAAAAGCCCCGCCGAAGCGGGGCTTTCAGTCACGCCGGCCAATCAGCCCTTGGGCCGATTGTCATACACGTGGCAGGCCTTGCCTTCCGAGCGCTTGAGGCTGTGGCTCGGCTGCACCAGCACGCGGGCGCTGACGCCGATGTGGGTCTTGATCTGCTTGCCCAGTTCGCTACCGATGGACTTCTGTTCGTCCGCCGACAGGCCCTGCTGGTCGTGGCGGAGTTCGACGTGGACATCGATGCAGTCGAGGTTGCCGTTGCGGTGCAGGTGGATCTCGTAGCACTCGGCGAGCTGCTTGATCTTCAGCACCTGCTCCTCGACCTGAGTCGGGAACACGTTGACGCCACGGATGATCAGCATGTCGTCGCTGCGCCCGGTGATCTTGTCGATGCGCCGCATCGGCCGTGCGGTGCCCGGCAGCAGGCGGGTCAGGTCGCGGGTGCGGTAGCGGATCATCGGCAGGGCTTCCTTCGACAGCGAGGTGAACACCAGCTCGCCGTACTGGCCGTCCGGCAATACCGCGCCAGTCACCGGGTCGATGATCTCGGGGTAGAAGTGGTCTTCCCAGACGGTCGGGCCGTCCTTGGTCTCGGCGCATTCCATGGCCACGCCCGGGCCCATGATTTCCGAAAGGCCGTAGATGTCCAGGGCGGTGATGCCCATGCGTTCTTCCACGGCGCGGCGCAGTTCGGCGGTCCACGGCTCGGCGCCGAAGATGCCAAGGCGCAGCTTGAGGCTGTGCGGGTCGACGCCCTGGCGCTCGATCTCGTCGGCGATGTTGAGCATGTAGGACGGCGTGACCATGATGATGTCCGGCTGGAAGTCGCGGATCAGCTGGACCTGCTTCTCGGTCTGGCCGCCGGACATCGGGATCACGGTGCAGCCCAGACGCTCGGCGCCGTAGTGCGCGCCCAGGCCGCCGGTGAACAGGCCGTAGCCGTAGGACACATGCACCTTGTCACCCTTGCGGCCGCCGGCGGCGCGGATGGAGCGCGCGACCACGTTGGCCCAGGTGTCGATATCGTTCTGCGTGTAGCCGACCACGGTGGGTTTGCCGGTGGTGCCGCTGGAGGCGTGCAGGCGCACGATCTCGTTCTGCGGCACGGCGAACATGCCGTAGGGGTAGTTGTCGCGCAGGTCGTTCTTGCCGGTGAAGGGGAACCTGGCGAGATCGTCCAGGGAGGTCAGGTCGTCCGGGTGCACGCCAGCCTCGGCGAAGCGCTTCTGGTACAGCGGGACGTTGTCGTGGGCGTGCTTGAGGCTCCAGCGCAGGCGCTCCAGCTGGTGCTGGCGCAGCTCGTCGACACTGGCGGTCTCCATCGGGTCAAGCAGGGCACGTTCGGCATCATGGTACATGTTCATGGGTTCACTCGATTTGTTCTTGTACGCCAGCCCGTAAGCGGGCTGCGAGTGTCATGGGAGCAGCATAACGCCCCCGTTCGCGGAAGGATTCGAACCCCTGCCAGAGACGTTGCTCTGTCTGCCAGCCGGTGCACTTGGCGACTGGCGGTGCGGGGTCCGAAGCTCCCTGTGGATCAGATTCGTTCGATGATCAGGGCGATGCCCTGGCCGACACCGATGCACATGGTGCACAGGGCGTAGCGGCCACCGCGTTCCTCCAGTTCATGCAGGGCGGTGGTGACCAGGCGTGCACCGCTCATGCCCAGCGGATGGCCGAGGGCGATGGCGCCACCGTTGGGGTTCACCCGTGCGTCGTCATCCTTCAGGCCCAGCTCGCGCAGCACGGCAAGGCCCTGGGCGGCGAAGGCTTCGTTGAGTTCGATCACGTCCATGTCGTTCAGCGACAGGCCGGCCAGCTCCAGCACCTTGCGGGTCGCCGGCACCGGGCCGATGCCCATGATCCGCGGCTCGACACCAGCGGTAGCCATGGCGACCACCCGGGCGCGGGCCTTCAGGCCGTGACGCGCGGCGGCGGCCGGGGAGGCCATCAGCAGTGCACAGGCACCGTCGTTGACGCCCGAGGCGTTGCCGGCAGTGACGCTGCCGTCTTCGCGGAACGGCGTGCCGAGCTTGGCCAGTTGCTCCAGGGTGGTATCGCCGCGCGGGTGTTCGTCCTGCTCGACCACCTTGGCCGGGCCTTTGCGCTGGGGAATCTCCACCGGGACGATTTCCTTCGCCAGGCGGCCGTTGGCCTGGGCGGCGGCGGCCTTGTGCTGGCTGCGCAGGGCGAAGGCATCCTGGTCTTCGCGGCTGATGTTGAACTGCTCGGCGACGTTCTCGGCGGTTTCCGGCATGGAGTCGATGCCGAACTGCTTTTTCATCAGCTTGTTGACGAAGCGCCAGCCGATGGTGGTGTCAAAGATTTCCGCAGTGCGGCCGAAGGCCTGCTCGGACTTGCCCATCACGAACGGTGCGCGGGACATGGATTCCACGCCGCCGGCCAGCATCAGCCCGGCCTCGCCGCAGCGCAGGGCGCGGGCAGCGCTGCCCACGGCGTCAAGGCCGGAGCCGCACAGGCGGTTGAGTGTGGTGCCGGGCACGCTGACCGGCAGGCCAGCCAGTAGCGAGGCCATATGGGCGACGTTGCGGTTGTCCTCGCCAGCCTGGTTGGCGCAGCCGAAGATCACGTCGTCGATGGCGCTCCAGTCCAGCTCCGGGTGGCGCTGCATCAGGGCCTTCATCGGAATCGCCGCGAGGTCGTCGGCGCGCACGCCGGACAGGGCGCCGGCGTAGCGACCAATCGGTGTGCGCACGGCGTCGATGATCAGGGCGTCAGTGAGGTCTGTCATGCGGAGGTCTCCTGCGCCAGCACGGTGCCGCGCACTTTGTAGGATTTGCCATGGAACAGGGCGATCAGCTGGCCCTGGGAATTCTCGATGCGCACGTCGTAGTTGCCGGTGCGGCCGCTGCGGCTCTGCTCGCAGGCGCTGGCGATCAGCTCGTCGCCTTCACGGGCTGGCGCCACGTAATCGATGCTGCAGCCGATGGCGACGGTGGCGTCGTTGTAGCTGTTGCAGGCGAAGGCGAAGGCCGAGTCGGCCAGGGCGAACAGGTAGCCGCCGTGGCAGGTGCCGTGGCCCTGGATCATGTCCTCGCGCACGCGCATCGACAGCTTGGCGCTTCCCGGGCCTGCATCCAGCAGCTGGATGCCCATGCGGCGGGTGGCCTGGTCGCGCTCGTACATGGCTTCGGCGCAGTCGCGGGCCAGACGGGTGGCGTCAGTCATGAAAGGTTCTCCCCTCGGCATGCAGGCGGCGCAGCAGCAGGGACGGGCGATAGCGGTCCTCGCCGTAGGCGGCCTGCAGGTTGTCGAGCACGCACAGCACGTTGCCGATGCCGATCTGCCCGGCCCAGGCCAGCGGGCCCTGCGGGTAGTTCACCCCGGCGCGCATGGCGAGGTCGATGTCAGCGGCGCTGCCGACGCCTTGCAGCACGGCGTTGGCGCCTTCGTTGGCGAGCATCGCCACGGTGCGCAGCACGGCGAGACCGGGTGTGTCACTCAGGCGGCTGGTGGCGATGCCGGCCTTGGCCAGCAGGGCGACGACCTGCTCCAGTGCTTCGGGTGTGGTATCTGCCGAGCAGGAAATGCCCAGGCGCGAGGCCTTGGCGTAATCCAGCGCGAGGTCGATCAGCACCAGATTGCGCAGGCCGTCCTGCCTGGCGCGCTGGCTGGCGAGGCGGCCATCGGACAGCGCGATCACTGCATCACCGACACGCAGCAGGCCATTGCCGGCGCGCTGGACGATCTCGATGCCCGCATCTTTCAGGCGCTGCACCAGCGGCTGGGCGACGCCCAGGTCGCCCTCCAGCACGCAGGCGCTGACATGCGCGGCACTGCTCAGGCTGGCCGGCTGCGGGCGCTCGGCACCTTCGGCGTAGTCATAGAAGCCGCGACCGCTCTTGCGGCCGAGACGACCGGCGTCCACCAGCTCCTTCTGGATCAGCGAGGGCTGGAAGCGGAAGTCGCCGTAGTAGGCGGCGAATACCGAGCAGGTGACGGCGTAGTTGACGTCGTGGCCGATCAGGTCGGTCAGCTCGAAGGCGCCCATGCGGAAGCCGCCGGCATCACGCATCAGCGCATCCAGCGTCGCGCAGTCGGCGGCGCCTTCCTGCAGCAGGCGCAGGCTTTCGGCGTAGAAGGGGCGCGCTACGCGGTTGACGATGAAGCCGGGAGTCGACCTGGTGTGCACCGGTTTCTTGCCCCAGGCCAGCGAGGTGGCATACAGGCTGTCGGCCAGCTCAGGATCGGTGGCGAGGCCGGAGACGACTTCCACCAGTGCCATCAGCGGCGCCGGGTTGAAGAAGTGCATGCCGACCACCTGCTGCGGGCGTTTGAGGCCGGCGGCGAGGCTGGTGATGGACAGCGAGGAGGTGTTGCTGGCGAGGATGCAATCTTCTGCGCACAGCGCTTCCAACTGCTGGAACAGGCCGCGCTTGACCTCCAGGTTCTCGACGATGGCTTCGATCACCAGCTTCGAGTCTGCCAGCGCCTCGATGGCTTCCACCGGCTGCAGGCGGGCGACGATGGCGTGGCGCTCCTCGGCGCCGAGCTTGCCTTTCTCCACCAGCCGGCCGAGCTGGCGGTCAATGCCGTCGATGGCCTGGGCGGCGGCGCCGGGGCGGTTGTCATAAAGCTTCACCGGATGACCGGCCTGGGCGGCAACCTGAGCGATACCCGCGCCCATGGCGCCGGCGCCGATCACCGCGACTTTTGCGTCTTTCGAAAGTGCGCTCATCGATCAGCGGCCCTTGAAGCTGGGGGTGCGTTTGTCCATGAAGGCGGCCACGCCCTCGCGGTAGTCCTCGCTGCGCCCGGCCAGGCGCTGCAGATCGCGCTCCAGCTCCAGCTGCTCGTCGAAGCTGTTGTTCAGGCTGGCGTTGAGGCTGCGCTTGATCAGCGCCAGGCCATAGGTCGGCTGGGTGGCCAGATGGCGGGCGAGCTTGAGGGCTTCCTCGCGCAGGTTGGCGTCGTCCACCACCTGGTAGATCAGCCCCCACTGCTCGGCCTGCTCGGCGCTCAGGCGATTGCCCAGCAGCGCAAGGGCCTTGGCGCGGGCCATGCCGACCAGGCGCGGCAGCGTCCAGGTGCCGCCGGAATCGGGGATCAGGCCGATCTTGCAGAAGGCCTGGATAAAGCTGGCCGAACGCGCCGCCAGCACCAGGTCGCAGGCCAGCGGGATGTTCGCGCCAGCGCCTGCGGCCACGCCGTTCACCGCGCAGATGACCGGCAGCGGCAGGTCGCGCAGGGTGCGGATCAGCGGGTTGTAGAACTGCTCGATGGACTGGCCCAGGTCAGGCGCTTCCGCGCCGGGTGCGACGTTGCGGTCGGACAGGTCCTGGCCGGCGCAGAAGCCGCGGCCTTCGCCGGTCAGCAGCAGCACGCGGGCTTCCGGGTTCTGCCGGACCTGCTTGAGCGCCTCACGCACTTCGCCGTGCATGGCGGCGTTGAAGCTGTTCAGTTGCTCCGGGCGGTTCAGGCTGAGGAGGGCGACGCCGTCCTCGATGGAAAACAGGATGTGCTCGAAGTTCATGGGCGGGCTCGCTCCGTCAATACGCAGGCTTTTGCCAGAAAAGAAAGGGGGGTGCGCTCAGCGGTCCTGGTTCTATTGGCCAAGGAAGGCTGGCTTGCGCTTTTCCTGGAAGGCACGGATGCCTTCGTCGCGGTCGGCGGTGCCGGCCAGCAGGGTGAAGGCGTGGCGTTCGAAGCGCAGGCCGGTGGCAAGATCGGTGTCCTGCGCCTTGAGCAGCGCTTCCTTGGCCAGGCGCACGGCAAGCGGCGCCTTGGCAGCGATGAGCTTGGCGATCTGCAGGGCGCGCTCGACGGTGAATTCGGGTTGGGTGACTTCGCTGACCAGGCCGGCGCGTTGGGCGTGGCGCGCGTCGATGGCTTCACCGGTGAGGACCATCTGCATGGCCAGCGGCTTACCCACGGCGCGCAGCAGGCGCTGGGTGCCGCCGGCACCGGGCATGATGCCGAGGTTGATTTCCGGCTGGCCGAAGCGGGCGTCTTCGCCAGCAATCAGGATGTCGGCGTGCATGGCCAGCTCGCAGCCGCCGCCCAGGGCGAAGCCGTTGACGGCAGCGATCAGCGGTTTGGAGAAGGCGGCGATGCGCTGCCAGTAGCCGACGCGGGGGTCGTTGAGGATGCCGACCAGGTCGCGCTCGGCCATCTCCTTGATGTCGGCGCCGGCGGCGAAGGCCTTGCGGCTGCCAGTGAGCACCACGGCGCGGGTTTCGCTGTCCTGCTCGGCGGCGTCGAGTTCGGCGGCCAGTTCACCGAGCAGTTCGGTGTTCAGGGCATTCAGCGCCTCGGGGCGCTGCAGGGTGATCAGGCGGACGCCCGCTTCAGGCATCTGAACGGCAAGGGTGCGAGGCATGACATCGTCCTCAGGCTGCACGCACGGCTTCGTGGCCGGCTGGTATTGGAATTATGGGAGGCAGGCGTTGCCCGTCTCCGGCCTTTCCGCAGTATAGGCCTAAAGCGATACAGAAAAACAACTACGAAAGTTGTATCGCGTGTCTAAAATGTTTCTACCGTTGCCAATGGGCAGATGACACTGCTGGTCTTCTGCAAACACGTATTCTGCGTATTTGCTGGTTTATCAAGGGTTTTTGAGTGGCTTTCGATCCTCCTCAAAAGCGATACGACAGATTTAGATTGGTCGGTTTGATTTGATGTGATACAAGATTTGCAAAAGAACAAATCGCTTTGCGCAGTGATGCCGTAAAGCTGGAGAACCCGATGCCTTGCTACAGCCTCGAAGGCGTGCGCCCCGTCGTACACCCGACCGCCTATGTCCATCCCACCGCCGTGCTGATCGGCGACGTTATCGTCGGCCCTGGCTGTTACGTCGGTCCTCTGGCGGCACTGCGCGGTGATTTCGGGCGGATCGTCCTCGAAGAGGGTGCGAACCTTCAGGACACCTGCGTCATGCACGGCTTCCCGGACAGCGACACCGTCGTCGAGCGCAACGGCCACATTGGCCATGGCGCCGTCCTGCACGGCTGCCGGATCGGCGAGGACGCCCTGGTGGGCATGAATGCCGTGGTGATGGATTACGCCCGGATCGGTGCTCGCTCCATCGTTTCAGCCGCCGCCTTCGTCAAGGCCAAGTTTGAGTGCGCTCCGCAAAGCCTGGTGATGGGCGCGCCGGCCAGCGTCAAGCGCAGCCTCAGCGACGAAGAGATCGCCTGGAAGCGCCGTGGCACCGAGGAATACCAGGCGTTGGCCAGGCGCTGCATCGAAAGCCTGGTGGAATGCCAGCCGCTGGCAGAGATAGAAGAAGAGCGCCCGCGCCTGGGCGATTCCGGTTTTCGACCCAAGACAGGGAAGGGCGCATGAGTACTGGGGTTCGCTCCAATGGTCAGGCGGTGCGGCGGGCAGGTATAGTCGCCGCTCCTCCGACTGCGCAACGTGCCATGACCGCTCTAGCACCGCTGAATCAGCTGATCAATCGCTTCCAGGAACAGACGCCGATCCGCGCCAGTTCGCTGATCATCACCCTGTACGGCGATGCCATCGAACCCCACGGCGGTACCGTCTGGCTGGGTAGCCTGATCAATCTGCTGGAGCCGTTCGGCATCAACGAGCGGCTGATCCGCACCTCGATCTTCCGCCTGACCAAGGAAGACTGGCTGACCGCCGAGAAGGTCGGCCGGCGCAGTTACTACAGCCTGACCGGCACCGGCCGGCGTCGCTTCGAAAAGGCTTTCAAGCGCGTCTACAGCTCCAGCCTGCCGGCCTGGGACGGCTCCTGGACCCTGGTGATGCTCTCGCAGATCGCTGCCGACAAGCGCAAGCAGGTCCGCGAGGAGCTGGAATGGCAGGGCTTCGGCGCGATCTCGCCGACCGTCATGGCCTGCCCGCGCGCCGACCGCAGCGACGTCATGGCGACCCTGCAGGACCTCGAAGTCGCCGACGACTGCATCGTCTTCGAAACCCGCGCCCAGGACGTGCTGGCTTCCCGCGCCATGCGCATGCAGGTGCGCGAGAGCTGGAAGATCGACGAACTCGGCGAGCACTACAGCGAATTCATCCAGCTGTTCCGCCCGCTCTGGCAGGCACTGCGCGAGCAGGACCAGCTGCGCCCGGAAGACTGCTTCCTGGCACGCACCCTTTTGATCCACGAATACCGCCGGCTGCTGCTGCGCGACCCACAACTGCCCGACGAACTGCTGCCGGGTGACTGGGAAGGCCGCGCTGCGCGACAGCTGTGCCGCAACATCTATCGACTGATCCACGCCAAGGCCGAGGACTGGCTGAACCGCAACCTGGAGACCGCCGACGGTCCGCTACCGGATGTCGGCGAGAGCTTCTACAAGCGTTTCGGCGGATTGAACTGACAGGAGTTGGCGTGAAAAATGCCTCCCGCTCTGCAACGCTGCGGTTGCAGGACGGGGACACCGACGCAGAGTCTTCCCGAGAAGACCGGCGACGGACAATGACGACAGGCCCATGAGGCCTTCGCTGAATAACAACAAACAATGCGTGTGAGGCTTTGCAGGTCATGAATTCTTCATCGACATTGAGGGATGACGCTTTCGAGGCGTGGCTGGGACAGGTCAACCGGGCGTGCGGTCGTTTCGATGCGCGCACCCTCGGCCCCCAGTTCCATGGACGGTTGCGCGAGTACCAGGGCGGGGCGATCAAGCTTTCCGTGGTCGACATGGCCCAGGTGCACCTGTACCGGACCAGCAAGGAGGTCGGCTCCAGCGCCGGCGGCCACTACTATGCGGTGTTCCAGCTGGAAGGGCGTTCGCGCCTGGAGCAGGGCGACAACCGCGTGGAGCTGTCGCGTGGCGACATCAGCCTGATCGACGCCAGCCGGCCCAGCGACATGACCTACCTGGAGGAGTCCCGGCAGCTCTCGCTGATCCTGCCGCGCCAGGTGATCGAGCGCGGCCTGCGCATGTCCGAAGTCACCTGCGCCTCGAAGATCCCCGCCAGCTCGCCGATCGCCGTGCTCGCCAATCGACTGATCGTAGAGACCAGCCAGCAGGAAAGCCTCGGCATGCTGGAAAGCGAAGCGACCCTGGACGCCCTGGTGACGCTGCTGCGTCCGGCGCTGGCCAGCCACGACGCCGAGCAGGACAACCACGAGCGCATGTTCCGCAAGGCCACCGCCTTCATCGACCAGCACATCGGCGCCGAGGAGCTCTGCCCCGAGCTGATCGCCCGTGAAGTGGGCATCTCGGTGCGCGGCCTGTACCGCATGTTCGCCAAGAAGGGCCTGGTGGTGGCGCAGTACATCAAGAACCGTCGCCTGGACTTCTGCGCCGAAACCCTGCGCAACGCCCAGTTCGAGCAGAAGCTGTCGGCGCTGGGCTATGCCTGGGGCTTCTCCGATTCGAGCTACTTCTCCACGGCGTTCAAGGGTCGCTTCGGCGTATCGCCGGGCGAGTATCGCAAGCGTTACGCCAATTGAACCAGTCGGTGGACGGCGATACCTGGCGGCCTTGTGCCGCCTATTGATGGGTATCGCTACGCTCCAGGCCATCCTACGTTGAGGCTCGCAGCTCCCGACTGACTCCTTTGTAGGATGGGTGGAGCGCAGCGATACCCATGCTGCCTGCATCCGGCTCATACGCCAGCCGGGTTCGCGAGCAATGACTGGGCGTCCCCCTCGGTCCTACGAAGAGCGGCTGTGGCCTATCCGGGGAACGTAGGAGCGAGCTTGCTCGCGAACGCTTTCCCGCCATGACCGTGGTCACCTGAGCGCCACCTTGGCACTCCCGCCAACACGTCTGGCACAGAGGAAAAGACCCGCCTCTGCGCCGCTGGCAACAATCACCGTCGATGACGCGCGCCATCCGGCCGCAAGCTGTACTCGAAGGTGATTTCCCGATGTCCCGCAACAAGCTCCGATTCGGTGCCCTCGGCCTGCTGCTGGCCGGCGCGCTGCTGCAACCGATCCTGGCGTTCGCCGGCGACTGCCCGGCGAACGATGCGCAGAAAGGCGAAACCGTCTTCGCCCGCGACTGCTCGATCTGCCACACCGCCAAGGCTGACGGCCCCGGCATGATGGGCCCCAACCTGCATGGCGTGGTCGGCCGCATGGCCGGCTCGCTCGCCGGCTTCAGCTATTCCCAGGCCATGAAAGGCAAGGGCGCGGCCTGGTCGCGCGACAACCTCGACGCCTTCGTCAGCCAGCCCCAGGCCGCCGTGCCGGGAACCTACATGCCCTTCGCAGGCCTGGCCGATGCGGCCGAGCGGCGGGCGCTCACCTGCTGGCTGAGCCAGCAGCACTGATATTCCAGGAGAGACCATGAACGTCACACAGACTCTGCCCAAGGTCACGGCCTTCCTGCAGCGCAAGCATGGCTGCTTCATCGACGGCGCCTGGGTGGTGCCCGAGGGCGCGCGTACCGACGTGCTCAACCCGGCCACCGGCCAGGCCATTTCCAGCGTTGCCGACATCGGCACCGACCTGCTCGACCAAGCGGTGAAGTCTGCCCGCGCTTCGTTCAAGTCGCGCGTCTGGGCTGACCTGCGCCCGGCCGACCGCGAGCGCATCCTGCTGCGCTTCGCCGACCTGGTGGAAGCCAACGGTGAAGAACTGGCCCAACTGGAAACCCTCAGCCAGGGCAAATCGATCAACATCGCGCGCATGCTGGACGTGGGCGCCACCGTCGAGTTCATGCGCTACATGGCCGGCTGGGCGACCAAGATCGAAGGCCAGACGCTGAACGTCTCCATTCCGCTGCCGCCCGGCGCCAAGTTCACCGCCTACACCCGCCGCGAGCCGGTGGGCGTGGTGGCTGGCATCGTGCCGTGGAACTTCCCGCTGATGATCGCCGTGTGGAAGTTGATCCCGGCACTGGCCACCGGTAACAGCGTGGTGATCAAGCCCGCCTCGGAAACCCCGCTGACCGCCCTGCGCCTGGCTGAACTGGCCTTCGAAGCCGGGGTGCCGGCTGGTGTGTTCAACCTGGTGACCGGCGACGGCCCGCGTATCGGTGGCGGCCTGGCCAGCCACAAGCTGGTGAACAAGGTGTCCTTCACCGGTTCCACCGCGGTGGGTCGCAGCGTCGGCCTGGCCGCCGTGCAGAACATGACCCGCTTCGCCCTGGAACTGGGCGGCAAGAACCCGATGATCGTCCTCGCCGACGCCAACATCGACAACGCCGTGCAGGGTGCGCTGCTGGGCGGCCTGCTGAACAACGGCCAGGTCTGCGCTGCGGCTTCGCGCTTCTACGTACATCGTTCGCGCTACGACGAGTTCGTCGAAAAGCTGGCTGCTGCCGTCGCCGGCATGAGCCTGGGCGAGGGCATGGACCCGTCCGCGCAGATCAACCCGCTGGTGTCTGCCAAGCAGCAGCGCAGCGTGCTGGAGCACATTGCCCGCGCCGGCGAGCAGGGTGCGCGCATCGTCTGTGGCGGTGAGCAGATCGCTGGCAATGGCTTCTACGTGCAGCCCACCGTGCTGGCGGACGTGACCATGCAGATGGCCGTGGCCCGTGACGAAGTCTTCGGCCCTGTTCTGGCGGTGCTGCCGTTCGACGATGAAGAGCAGGCCATCGAGATGGCCAACGACAGCGAATACGGCCTGGGCGCGAGCCTGTGGACCAACGACCTGAGCAAGGCGATGAACCTGGTGCCGCGCATCGAGTCCGGCACCGTGTGGGTCAACGCCCACGTGCTGCTCGACCCGAGCATGCCCTTCGGCGGCGTCAAGCAGTCGGGCATGGGCCGCGAGTTCGGCCGCGCGGTGGTCGAGGCCTATACCGAGATCAAGTCGGTGTGCATCGCGCACTGATTGATAGTGAGAGCAACACCCTCGTTTAGCAGCGGGCCTTCGGGCCCGTTTTTTTTTGCGCGCCATTCAGGTGTGGCAAGCCTGTAGGAGCGAGCTCGCTCGCGATCAACCGGCGGCACTGCTGCAGGGCGGTTCGCGAGCAAGGACTAGGCGTCCCCCTCGGTCCTACGAAGAGCCAGTTCACAGCGGAGATCGGGATGACGATTCGTAGGATGGGTGGAGCGCAGCGATACCCATGCTGAGTGCGCACCAAATCGATGGGTATCGCTGCGCTCCACGCCATCCTACGCAGAGCGGTATGAGGCGTAGGGCGAATAACCTGGAACAGGTTATCCGCCGGCCCCTCGGCGGATAACGCTGGCGCGTTATGCGCCCTACGGTCCTACGAAGAGCCTTGCGCAGTGGCGGGATATGGCGGTGCGTAGGATGGGTGGAGCGCAGCGATACCCATGCTGACGGCGCAGGGAATTGATGGGTATCGCTTCGCTCCGAGCCATCCTACGCAGAGCGGAATGAAACGTAGGGCGAATAACCTGGAACAGGTTATCCGCCGGCTACTCGGCGGATAACGCTGGCGCGTTATGCACCCTACGGTCCTACGAAGTGCCTTGCGCAGTGTCGGGATGTGGCGGTGCGTAGGATGGGTGGAGCGCAGCGATACCCATGCTGACGGCGCAGGGAATTGATGGGTATCGCTTCGCTCCACGCCATCCTACGCAGAGCGGTATGAGGCGTAGGGCGAATCACCTGGAACAGGTTATTCGCCGGCTACTCGGCGGATAACGCTGGCGCGTTATGCGCCCTACGGTCCGCGGGAATCGCATTAGTGCGCTGGCAGAATCCGCCCGCGGCACTCGCCGAAACCGATGGACGCATGTCCGTCTCGGCGGCAGCGCGCGCGCAGGATGATTTCGTCGCCGTCTTCGAGGAAGCGTCGTTCCTCGCCATTGCCCAGCACCAGCGCCTGCTTGCCGCCGCCGGTGAGCTCCAGCAGGCTGCCGAAGCTGTCCGCGGTTTCGCCGGAGAGCGTGCCGGAGCCGAACAGGTCGCCCGGTTGCAGGCGGCAGCCGTTGACGCTGTGGTGCGCGACCATCTGTGCGACGGTCCAGTACATGTTCAGTGTGTTGCTCAGCGCGATGCGTTCCGCCGGCTGGTGCTCGCGGCGCATGCGCGCGGTGTGCAGCAGCACTTCCAGTTCGATATCCAGCGCGCCGCGCTGCTGGTCGCCTTCGTCATACAGGTACGGCAGCGGCTGTGGGTCGCCTTCCGGGCGGGCCGGCTGGGCGATGCGGAAGGGTTCCAGCGCCTCGGCGGTGACCACCCAGGGCGACACCGTGGTGGCGAAGCTCTTCGACAGGAACGGCCCCAGCGGCTGGTATTCCCAGGCCTGAACATCACGCGCGGACCAGTCGTTGAGCAGGCAGAAACCGGCGATATGGCCGGAAGCGGCATTGATCGGGATGGCCTTGCCCTGGTCGTTGCCCTGGCCGATCCAGATGCCCAGCTCCAGCTCCAGGTCCATCCGTGCGCAGGGCCCGAACACCGGCACATCCACGCCGGCGGGCAGGGTCTGGCCATTGGGGCGGCGCACTTCGGTGCCGGAGGGCACGACGGTGGAGGCGCGACCGTGATAACCGATGGGCACGTACTTGTAGTTGGGCAGCAGCGGGTTGTCCGGGCGGAACAGCTTGCCGACGTTCTGCGCATGGTGGATGCCGACGTAGAAGTCGGTGTAGTCGCCGACCTTGGCCGGCAGGTGCATGCGGCAGGCAGCCTGGGGCTTGAGCAGCGCGGCGCCGAGGTGCTCCATGCGCTTCTGTTCGCCGCTGCCTTCGCTGAGCAGGTGGATCAGCGCCTCGCGCAGGGTGCGGCGCGCGGTACCGCCGAGGGCGAAGAAGGCGTTCAGGCTGTCGCCGCTGGCCACCAGCGCGGCCTGGTGCGCGGCGCCGTGGAAGAGGCCGGTTTCACAGGCGGTCTTCAGGTCGAAGATGTAGTCGCCAATGGCGACGCCGCCGCGGGGCGAGTCACCCGGCGGGCTGAAAACGCCCAGCGGCAGGTTCTGCAGCGGGAAGTCCGGGTGGCCGTTGGCCGATTCGATCCAGCTTTGCGCGGTGGAAAGTACGCTCATGTTACTGCTCCGGGGAAGGGTCGAAGGTCTTCTGCATGCCGCTCCAGCAGCTGTCGTAATCACGTTGCAGCTGCGGGCAGTCGAGGGCGAAGCGGCTGGGGCGCAGCACGCGGCCGGTCTCGAACATGAAGGCCATGGTCTGGTCGATCTTGTGCGGTTTGAGGTCGGCGGCGATGGCCTGCCGGGTGCTGGCGTTGTCCGGGCCGTGGGCGCTCATGCAGTTGTGCAGCGAGGCGCCGCCGGGGACGAAGCCGTCGGCCTTGGCGTCGTATACGCCCTGGATCAGGCCCATGAATTCGTTCATCAGGTTGCGGTGGAACCACGGCGGTCGGAAGGTGTTCTCGGCCACCATCCAGCGCGGCGGGAAGATCACGAAGTCCATGTTGGCCATGCCGTGGGTGTCGCTGGGCGAGGTGAGCACGGTGAAGATCGACGGGTCCGGGTGGTCGTAGCTCACCGTGCCGAGGGTGTTGAAGCGGCGCAGGTCGTACTTGTAGGGCACGTTGTTGCCATGCCAGGCGACCACGTCCAGCGGCGAGTGGTCGAGCTGGGTGGCCCAGAGTTCGCCGAGGAATTTCTGCACCAGTTGCACCGGGCCTTCCAGGTCTTCGTAATGGGCCACCGGGGCGAGGAAGTCACGGGGGTTGGCCAGGCCGTTGCTGCCGATGGGGCCAAGGTCGGGCAGGCGCAGCGCGGCGCCGTGGTTCTCGGCGATATAGCCGGCGGCCGAGGCCTCAAGCAGTTCGACGCGCAGGCGCATGCCGCGGGGGATCACGGCGATTTCCAGCGGCTCGACGTCGAGCACGCCCAGCTCGGTGACCAGGCGCAGGCGGCCGGCCTGGGGCACGATCAGCAGCTCGCCATCGGCGTTGAAGAACACCCGGCGCATGGACAGGTTGGCGCGGTAGGCGTACAGGCTGACGCCGCTGCAGGCATCCGCCTCGGCGTTGGCGGCCATGCATAGCAGGCCGTCGACGAAGTCGGTAGGCTCCTGCGGGATTTCAAAGCTGTTCCAGCGCAGGCGATTGGGCATGACCGGGCCAAGCGCGGTGCCGGTGATCTGTCGCTCCAGGCGCTCGAAGCGCGGGTGTGCGGCGGATGGACGAATGCGGTAGAGCCAGGTGCGCCGGGCCTCGCTGCGCGGGACGGTGAAGGCGGTGCCGGAGAACTGCTCGGCGTAGAGGCCGAACGGCACCTGCTGCGGCGAGTTCATGCCCACGGGCAGGGCGCCCGGCAGGGCCTCGCTGGCGAATTCGTTGCCGAACCCGGTTTGGTAGGCAGGGGAGGCGTTCATGGTGGTTTACTCTTGTTATCGTAATCGAATTACGATTAACGTAATTTCATGCTGTCGGGCCGTCAAGCCCACAGGGGAGCTCCTTTAAGTTGAAGACCATGAACGAAGCCGAAGAGTCCGCCCCGACGAAGGGCGCAAAGGTGCAGTCCGCCGAAGTCGGCACGCAGATCCTCAAGGCCCTGGCGGACCTGGCACCGAGCACCTCGCTCAAGCACCTGGGTGAGTACCTCGACATGCCCGCGGCCAAGGTCCACCGCTACCTGCAGGCGCTGATCGCCAGCGGCTTCGCCGAGCAGGACCCGCTGACCAACCATTACGGCCTGGGGCGCGAGGCGCTCTATGTCGGCCTCGCGGCAATCCGCCGGCTGGATGTGGTGAAGGTAGCCAGCCCGGCGCTGGCCGCGTTGCGCGACCAACTGGGACAGACCTGTTTCCTCGCCATCTGGGGCAGCCATGGGCCCACCGTGGTGCAGGTCGAACCGGCCCAGGGCATGGTCACGCTGGTGACCCAGGTGGGTTCGGTGCTGCCGCTGCACGGCTCATCCACCGGGCTGGTATTCGCGGCGTTCAAGGCCGGGCTGGAGGAGGGCGCTGACCAGGCTGTGCTGGAGAGCATTCGCCGCGAAGGCCTGCATGCGATCCATGGCCTGCTGATGCCGGGGGTGAACGCGCTGTCGGTGCCGCTGTTCAAGACCGGCCGGGAGCTGGCCGGGGTGATCACCGTGGTCGGCTCGCAGGCGAGCTTTGCCGCCGAAGCGCACGGCGAGGCGGCGCGGGCGCTGCTGGACATCGCGCGGGAAGTGAGCTTGCGGATGGGCGGAGAGCTCTGATATCCCGCAGCCAGGGATTTCCCTCACCCTAACCCTCTCCCAGAGGGAGAGGGGACCGTCAGGTGTCTGCGGACGTAGCGGTGTTAGCCGGCAGGCATCTTTGCAGGAGAAGCGGCAGAGCAGGTCGCCGCAGAGGACAGCTCCCTCTCCCTCTGGGAGAGGGCTGGGGTGAGGGGCTCTTCCCGAATGAGGTGGCCTATCTCACTCGCGTTCCATCCCCGCCCAATCCGTTCCCTGCACCAGCACATCACTGAGCGCCTGCGCGGCGCTGGAGAGTTGGTGCTGCGCCAGGCAGAACAGCCCGACGCGACGCTCGATGCAGGGTTCTTCGAGCGCCACGCAGCGTGCCCCCAGTTCCTCCATCTGCTGCCGGCACAGGCGTGGCACCGCACTGACACCCAGCCCTTCGGCGACCATCCTGCCCACCGTCACCAACTGGTGGCTTTCGAACGCCACCGGCAGCCGGCCGTGCCGCGAAGCCAACTGGTCTTCCAGCAGCAAACGCACGGCAGACGGGCGCTGCAGGGTGATGAAATGGTCCTCCAGAAGCTGCTCCCAGGTGATCGTCGACTCGCCAGCCAGCGGCGAATCCGCCGGCAGCACGGCGACGAAACGGTCGGTGTAGAAGGGCGTGAAGGTCAACCCGTCGAGGCTGTCCGGCTCCAGCGCGATGCCCAGTTCCACACGGCGGTTGCGCACCATCTCCAGCACCTGCTCGTTGATCACGTCGTGCACCGCCACGTTCACCTTCGGGTGGCGATCGCGGAAGGTGCGCAGCACGGCCGGGAGCAGGTTGCCGGCGAAGGAGGGCATGGCAGCGATGGAGACCTTGCCCAGCTGCAGGGTGAAGTGCTGGTGCATCACCTCCTCGGCATTGTCCCAGTCCGCCAGCAGGCGCCGCGCCAGCGGCAGCAGCGTTTCACCTTCTGGCGTGAGTGCCACGCTGCGCGTGGTGCGCACCAGCAACTGGCCACCCAGGGATTCCTCCAGGCTCTTGATCGCCAGGCTCAGCGCCGGTTGCGACAGGTGCAGGCGCTCGCAGGCCTGGGCGAAGCTCAGGCTCTGGGCGACGGCGAGGAAGGCGCGCAGTTGCTTCACGGTCATTGATAAGAATACCAAATCAATCGATTGGAAAAACAAACTTAACAAATCAGTCCTTGCCGGTGAAGCTGCATTCGCTCTCTGACCGATGGGTCGGACATTCCAAATAAGAAAGAGGCAGCAACATGGCAGGACTCGACAAGCGTGTAGGCAGTTACGAAGAGGCCCTCGCCGGGCTCAGCGACGATATGACAGTGCTGGCGGGCGGCTTCGGTATCTGCGGCATCCCGGAAAACCTCATCGCGCAGATCCGCAAGCTGGGCGTGAAGGGCCTGACCGTGGTTTCCAACAACTGCGGCATCGACGGCTTCGGCCTCGGCGTGCTGCTGGAGGACCGGCAGATCCGCAAGATGATCGCCTCCTACGTTGGCGAGAACGCGCTGTTCGAGCAGCAACTGCTGTCCGGTGAGCTGGAGGTCGAACTCACTCCGCAAGGCACCCTGGCGGAAAAACTCCGCGCAGGCGGCGCCGGCATCCCGGCCTTCTTCACCGCCACCGGCTACGGCACTCCGGTCGCCGAAGGCAAGGAAGTGCGCGAGTTCGACGGCCGCCATTACGTGATGGAACGCGCCATCACCGGCGACTTCGCCATCGTCAAGGGCTGGAAGGCCGACCACTATGGCAACGTTATCTACCGCCACACCGCGCAGAACTTCAATCCCATCGTCGCCACCGCGGGCCGTATTACCGTCGTCGAAGTGGAAGAGATCGTCGAACCGGGCGAGCTGGACCCGACGCAGATCCACACCCCCGGCATCTACGTCGACCGCATCATCCAGGGCTCCTTCGAAAAGCGCATCGAAAAGCGCACGACTCGCTAAGGATCGGCTGCGCGTCGGCCTGGCGGCGGGAAACAAGGCCTGCTCATTTAGGGCATCTAAACTCCGCGTCCTCGTTTCAAATCCGCCTAGCCAGTCGCTAGCTCGCTCGATCTTCAACCGCATTGAACAAGAGAAGAGATTCAGCCATGGCACTTACCCGCGAACAGATGGCTCAGCGCGTGGCGCGCGAGCTGCAGGACGGTTTCTACGTGAACCTGGGCATCGGCATCCCGACCCTGGTCGCCAACTACGTGCCCGAGGGCATGGAAGTGATGCTGCAATCGGAGAACGGCCTGCTCGGCATGGGTGCATTTCCCACCGAGGACAGCGTTGACGCCGACATGATCAACGCCGGCAAGCAGACCGTGACCGCCGTGAAGGGCGCTTCGATCTTCGACTCCGCGCAATCCTTCGCGATGATCCGTGGCGGCCACGTCGACCTCACCGTGCTCGGCGCCTTCGAGGTGGACGTCCAGGGCAACATCGCCTCCTGGATGATCCCCGGCAAGCTGGTGAAAGGCATGGGCGGCGCCATGGACCTGGTGGCCGGCGCGGACAACATCATCGTCACCATGACCCACGCTTCGAAGGACGGTGAATCCAAGCTGCTGGACAAGTGCTCGCTGCCGCTGACCGGCGCCGGCTGCATCCGCAAGGTGCTCACCGACCTGGCCTACCTGGAGATCGAGGACGGCGCCTTCATCCTGCGCGAGACCGCGCCGGGCGTGAGCGTTGCCGAGATCGCCGAGAAGACTGCCGGCCGCCTGATCGTGCCGGACGATGTGAAGGAAATGACCTTCTGATCTGCTTTTCGTAGGAGCGAGCTTGCTCGCGAACCAGCCCGCAGCCCAATGCAAGAGCGTTCGCGAGCAAGCTCCCTCCTACCAGCACATTCCGCTCTGGAGTGACTCCCATGCAAGACGTAGTAATCGTTGCCGCCACCCGCACCGCCATCGGCGCCTTCCAGGGCAGCCTGGCGAACATTCCCGCCCATGAACTGGGCAGCCTGGTCATCCGTTCGCTGCTCGAACGCAGCGGCGTGAAGGCCGACCAGGTCGACGAAGTCATCCTCGGCCAGGTGCTCACCGCCGGTGCCGGGCAGAACCCCGCGCGCCAGGCGTCCATCGGAGCCGGCCTGCCGGTGGAAGTACCGGCCATGACCATCAACAAGCTCTGCGGCTCGGGCCTGAAATCGCTGTTCCTCGGCGTCCAGGCGATCCGCTGCGGCGACGCCGATGTGGTGATCGCCGGTGGCCAGGAAAGCATGAGCCTGGCGCCCTATGTGCTGCCCAAGGCGCGTACCGGCCTGCGCATGGGCCACGCCGAGCTGCAGGACACCCTGCTGCGCGACGGCCTGATCGACGCCTTCAACGACTACCACATGGGCATCACCGCCGAGAACCTGGCGGAGAAGTTCGGCATCAGCCGTGAAGCCCAGGACGCCTTCGCCGCGCAGTCGCAGCTCAAGGCCGCCTCGGCCATCGAAGCCGGGCGCTTCAAGGACGAGATCACCCCGGTACTGATCCCGCAGCGCAAGGGTGAGCCGCTGTCCTTCGACACCGATGAGCAGCCGCGCGCCGGCACCACGGCCGAGTCCCTGGCCAAGCTCAAGCCGGCCTTCAAGAAGGACGGCAGCGTCACCGCAGGCAATGCCTCGACCCTCAACGATGGCGCCGCCGCCGTGCTGCTGATGAGCGCCGAGCGCGCACGCAGTCTGAACCTGCCGGTTCTGGCGCGCATCCAAGCCTATGCCAGCAGCGGCGTCGACCCGTCGATCATGGGTATCGCCCCGGTGACTGCTACCCGTCGCTGCCTGGAGAAGGCCGGCTGGAGCCTGGACGAGGTCGAGCTGATCGAGGCCAACGAGGCCTTTGCGGCGCAGGCGCTGTCGGTCGGCAAAGAACTGGGCTGGAGCGCGGAGAAGGTCAACGTCAACGGCGGCGCCGTTGCGCTCGGCCACCCCATTGGCGCGTCGGGTGCGCGCGTGCTGGTGACGTTGCTCCACGAGATGCTTCGCCGTGATGCGAAGAAGGGCCTGGCGACCCTCTGCATCGGTGGCGGCCAGGGCGTGGCAATGGCCCTGGTCCGGGATTGAAGGGGCGCGACTGAGAACCACGCGACCAACGACCAATTGGCGAGCGCCGGCCGGCATGTAGCAATGCCGGACCGGCAGGCAGGATGGTAGGTGGGCACACCGACAGACGACATCCGCCGCGGTTTCCGACGTCCCCCGGCGTCGACAAACCTTGCGTCACCGTCCGGCCCCACGCAGGCCGGGCGGTTTTTATGTTTTGCCGTTACAGACGAGCTCATCACAAATGAGCCATTACAAGAACAATGAGGTAGATCGTTATGAATTCCCACGTGCACACCCCCGGCACCGCCTTGCAGGACAGCCGCTCCGCGCGCTTCGCCATGGCCTGTTCGAACTGGGCCGAGCGCTGGTTCCCCGACTCCTGGGTCTTCGCCGCTCTCGCGGTGCTGATCGTCACCGTCGCCGCCCTGGCCATCGGCGCGCCGGCCACCGAAACCGCCAAGGCCTTCGGTGACGGTTTCTGGAGCCTGATTCCCTTCACCATGCAGATGGCCTTCGTGGTGATTGGCGGCTACGTCGTCGCCAGCTCCGGCCCGGCGTCCCGACTCATCGACCTGTTCGCCCGCGTACCGAAGAATGGCCGCTCGGCGGTGGCCTGGGTGGCGCTGATCTCCATGCTCGCCTCGCTGCTCAACTGGGGGCTGTCCCTGGTATTCGGCGGTCTGCTGGTGCGCGCACTGGCTCGCCGTGAAGACCTGAAGATGGATTACCGCGCTGCCGGCGCCGCTGCCTACCTGGGCCTGGGCGCCGTGTGGGCGCTGGGCCTGTCGTCGTCCGCCGCGCAGTTGCAGGCCAACCCGGCCAGCCTGCCGCCGTCGATCCTGGCGATCACGGGCGTCATCCCGTTCACCGAGACCATCTTCCTCTGGCAATCCGGCGTGATGCTGCTGGCCCTGGTGCTGGTGTCGCTGGTGATCGCCTACATGACCGCACCCGGTGCCGGCAGCGCCCGCGATGCCAAGGCCTGTGGCGTGGACGTCAGCTTCACTCCGCCGAGTGCGCCGAAGGCGACTCGTCCGGGCGAATGGCTGGAGCACAGCCCGCTGCTGATCCTGATGCTGGTGGCGCTGGCCGGTGGCTGGCTGGTCCACGAATTCAGCACCAAGCCGGCGATCACCGCGATCTCCGGGCTGAACACCTACAACCTGCTGTTCATCATGGTGGGCGCGCTGCTGCACTGGCGCCCGCGCAACTTCCTCGACGCCGTGGCCCGCGCCGTGCCGACCACCACCGGGGTGCTGATCCAGTTCCCGCTGTACGGTTCCATCGCCGCGATCCTGACCACGGTGAAGGGCGGTGACGGCTCGACCATCGCCCACCACATCTCCACCTTCTTCGTACAGATCGCCTCCCACGACACCTACGCGCTGCTGATGGGCGTGTACTCGGCGGTGCTGGGCTTCTTCATCCCGTCCGGCGGCGGCAAGTGGATCATCGAGGCGCCCTATGTGATGCAGGTGGCCAATGAGCTGCAGTACCACTTGGGCTGGGCAGTGCAGATCTACAACGCCGCCGAGGCGCTGCCGAACCTGATCAACCCGTTCTACATGCTGCCGCTGCTGGGCGTGCTGGGCCTGAAGGCGCGCGACCTGATCGGCTTCAGTTTCGTCCAGTTGCTGGTACACATCCCGCTGGTGCTGTTCCTGCTCTGGGCACTGGGCACTACCCTGCAGTACCTGCCGCCGGTCCAGCCGTAACCACGCATTCGCTCCCGGCAGCAGCAAGCCCGGATGTCGCAAGACCTCCGGGCTTTTTCATGGTCAGGAATCAGCCGCGGCTGATTTCCACCGGGCCCAGCACGCGGGCATCGAGGTGCTCGCCGCTGAGCTGTGCGGCATCCTGGTCGAAGACTTCGCGCAGCCAGTCGCTGACGGCCTGGAAGCGGCCGATGCGGCCGGCATCGCGGTGGCTGAGCAGCCAGATTTCCCGCACCACTACCGGCCCGGAAAGACGCACCAGGCCCTCGCGATCGCCGAGGATGCACGGCAGCAAGGCCATGCCCAGGCCGCTCTGGCAGGCATGGATCAGCGTGGTCACGCTGCTGGCGCGCAGGGCGAGGTTGGCGCCGGGGGCGAAGCGGCGCACCCAGGCCATCTCCGGCGTATCGTCGAGTTCCTCGCCATAGCCCAGCCAGGCCTGCTGTGGCCACAGCTCTACCGGCACGCGGGAAAAGGAGGTAGCGGCGTACACGGCGAAACCGATGTCGGCGACCTTGCGCATCACCAGTGCCGCGTCTTCCGCCGGGCGTGCCAGGCGCAGGGCGAAATCCGCCTCGCGGCGGGTGAAGGACAACGAACGGTTCGCCGGGATCAGTTGCAGTTGCAGTGCCGGGTAGGTGCGCGCCAGGTGGGGCATGTGCTGCACCAGCCAGTGGCTGAAGAGGAAGTCCACCGCCGTGATGCGCACGCTGCCGCTGATGGCGCTGGCCTCGTCGCGGGTTTCCAGCAGCATGCTCTGCACATCGCCGAGGATGCGCTCGGCATGGCTGAGGAATGCTTCGCCGGCGTCGGTGGCCTTGTAGCCGGAGTTGTCGCGAATGAACAGCCGCGTCTGCAGCGCGGCTTCCGCCGCCACCAGGCGCCGGCTCATGGTCGAGGGGTCGACGCCCAGTGCGCGGCCGGCGGCGCTCATGCTGCCGTGGCGGGCGAGGGCGAGGAGGATTGGAATGTCGTTCCAGTCGAAGTTCATGGCGATCTCCTCACGGCGCTCAGAAATGTACCTCGGCGGCCGGGACCACCCGTGCGCGCTTGCCGAAGCTGCTGATGCTGCCCAGCAGCGCATTGTGGTGCGCGGTGATCTGCGCGGCGCTGAGCACGGCGTTGTCGACGGTGGAGTGGGCATCGCCCACCAGCGTCACGCTGTAACCCTGAGCCAGGGCGCGGCGGGTAGTGGTGTCGACGCAGTAGTCGCTTTGCAGGCCGCAGATCACCAGGTGATCGATGCCGCGCGATTGCAGCAGCTCGGCCAGCCCGGTACGCAGGAAGGAATCCGGGGTGGTCTTGCGCACCTTCAGGTCGAAATCATCGATGAGCAGACGCGTTTCCAGCTGCCAGCCGGCGCTGCCATACTGCAGGTCATCGTCTTCGTGCTGCACCAGCAGCACCGGCACGCCGGCCTCCCGCGCTGCACGGCTGATGTTGTTGATGCGCTGCAGGACGTTGTCGATGTCGAAACAGGCGGAGTCGCCGGTACACAGGTCGGACTGGACATCGATGATCAGCAGGGCGGTGCTCATGGCAGACAATTCCGTGGCTGGAGTGGAGGCGGAAATGGTAGCGGGCAAGCTGCCCCAGGCCAATGCCGGCACGTATTTGCTGCCAAAGCCGTATTCCTCTTTGCCGCGCCTTGGGCGATGGTGAGCGCCATGAACCGGACCGGATGCCGATGAACAGCCACCCCGCCAAGACCCTGACTCTCGCCAACGGCCTGCGCGCCACCGTCGTCCACAGCCCTGGCGCCAGCCGCGCCGCCGCGCTGTTGCGCATCGCCCGTGGCAGCCATGATGAGCCGCAAGCCTTCCCCGGCCTTGCGCATTTCGTCGAGCACCTGCTGTTCCTCTGTGGCGAGACCTTCGTCGAGTCCGAGCGGCTGATGCCCTGGGTGCAGGCGCGCGGTGGGCGGGTCAATGCCAGCACCCGCGCGCGGCATACCGACTACTTCTTCGAAGTGCCGGCAGATGAGCTCAGCGGCGGGCTGGCCCGACTGCTGGACATGCTTGCGCGGCCGCGCCTGGATGAAGCCGTACAGGTCGCCGAACGCGATGTGCTGGAAGCCGAATTCCTCGCGCGTGGTCGCGACCCCGACACCCTGATCGACGCTGCACTGGCGCTGGCCGTGGCACCGGGGCACCCATTGGGGCGTTTCGTCGCCGGCCGGCGCGACACCCTGAAGGTGGAAAGCGCCGAGTTCCAGCAGGCCCTGCGCGACTTCATTCGTGCCAGCCAGGTAGGCGCTGCGCTGGAACTCTGGTTGCAGGGCCCGCAAGAGCTGGACGAACTGGCGGCACTGGTGCAGCGCGAAGCAGCCGTGTTCGCGCCGGGTACGGTTGCCGAAGGCAGCAGTGAGGAATCGCTGCTGCCGCTGGCCGGCCATGAGTTGCGGCTGCGTTTGCCCGGCGCTCCGCGACTGATCCTGGCCTTCGCCCTGGACGGCATGGCGGGCGAGGGTGGTGCGCTGCTGCAGCAACTGCAGGGTTGGCTGGCCGACGAGGCGCCCGGTTCGCTGCTCGCCTGCCTGGGGCAGAACGGCCTGGCCGACAGTGCCCGTGCGCGCCTGAGCCGCTTCGCCAACGGCCAGGCATTGCTGCGCTTCGATTTTGAATTGGCCGAGGCTGCCAGCGCCGACCTCGTCGAGTCGGCCTTCCTTGCCTGGCTGGAGGCACTGCGCAAGTTGCCGCCGGAGGCTCTCGCCGCTGCGCCGGTCGATGCGCCAAGCGCGGTGCTGGAGCAACTGCAGCGCCGCGCGCGCGGCGAGCAATCGTCGAACTGGCTCGGCCAGCTGCAGGTATCGCGGATGATCCGCCTGCTTGCCTCGGAGTCGCTGCCAGGCGAGTCGATCACCTCGGCGGGCTTCACGCTCGATGTCACGCGTAGTCCGCAGCGCAGCGTCGAACCCCGGCGTGGTGAGGCCTGGTCCTTTGCTCCGATACAGTCCTCCGGCGAGGCGGAGCCCGCAGCGCTGTACCTGCGCTGGCGCTTCGCGCAGGCGCCGGGGCGGCAGGCTTTCCTCGCTGCCCGCCAGGCCCTGCGGCCGTTGGCTGGCGCCGCGCGCCACGACGGCGCGGTGCTGCGTCTGGATGCCCTGGAGAGTGATTGGGCGCTGATGCTCTGCGGTGCGAAGAAGCCGCTCGCCGAGCTGGCCGAGAGCGCGATCCAGGCCCTCCAGCATCCCCCCGCTGCGGTGCTGGCGCAGGGTGAACGCCTGCTCGCCGCCGAGCGCCGGCGCCTCGAAGGGGAAATGCCGATCCGCCAGTTGCTCGACCTGTTGCCGCAGATGCTCGGCGGAGACAGTGCCGTGCTGCCGGACTGGTCGGCCGCCCACTGGGATGCCCTGACCCTGGGCATCGAGCTGCCCGACACCCTGGCGGGTTATTCCAGCACCAGTCCGCTGCCACCGCGCAGCGGACCACCCGGCCGTCACCGCCAGGTGCTGGAGCTGCCGGGCGAAGCGGCGCTGTTGCTGTTCTGCCCACTGGCGTCGCGCTCGGCGGCGGACGAAGCCGCGTGGCGCCTGCTGGCCCGCGTGCTGGAGCCGGCGTTCTTCCACTGGCTGCGTGGCGAGCGGCAACTGGCCTATGCGCTGTACTGCGGTTTCCGCCAGGTAGGCATGCGCCGCGGCATTCTCTTCGCCGTGCAGTCGCCGCTGCTGTCGGCGGTGGAGTTGCAGGCCGAGGTGGACAGCTTCCTCTTCCGCCAGGGCGAGGCCCTGCTGCGCATCGACCCGCAGCGCGTCGACAGCCTGCGTGTGCCACTGGCTGCGGAGCTGGCTCGCGCGCCTGGCGACTTCTCCGAGCGCCTGCAGCAGGTCTGGAACGATCAGCTGGCGGGTGTCGGGCCAGCGCACCAGGCGACCATGGCCCGGGCCCTCGGAAGCCTTGGCGCCACCGAGTTGCGCGCCGCGCATTCGAGCCTGACCTGCGCCCAGGGCGGCCACTGGCTGCTGCTCAGCCACGCCTGATCCTCGTACTTCGGCACGAAGGTAGCGTCCGCCAGGCGCTGCCCGGGCGACTTTTGCCTTACGCCTCCGGTGCTGTCCCAAGGTACTGCTCCTCGGTAGGGGGCCGGCGGTAGCGAGTGCCCGCGACCTTCGCCGCGAACCCGAGGTCGGAGCAGTCGCAGAGCCTTGCGCAGCGCTCCCGCGAGACCTTCGCAAGGCCTGTGCAAGCAGCGCCAAGGCAGCGTATGGCGAAGCCATGGGCGTTTCGATAATCGCCTCCGACACGACTGACCCACAGTCGATCCATCCACCCGGAGAGCGCCATGAACAAGAACAACATCGCCGTCCGCCGCCAGCTCCTGCCGCTGGCATTGGCCACCCTGGCCCTGTCTTCAGCGTCGAGCGGGGCTCGCGCCGACATCCTTTTGTACGACAAGGACGACACCACTTTCTCCACCGACGGCTACTTCAATGCCTTCTACGTCAACAGCGACGTCGACCGTAACGGTGAAACCTACGACCGTCGCCAGTCACGAGTGAAGATGGGCTTCCTGCCGAACTACATCGGCTTCAACTTCGGCAAGAAGATCGATGGCCTGACCCTCACCGGGCGCTCCTCGTTCTGGGTCACCATCAACGACAGCGAGCAGGACGGCACCGACACCGCCATCGACGTCCGTCAGTTCTACGGCAATGTCGCCGGCGACTGGGGCGAGGTGCTGATCGGCAAGGACTTCGGCCTGTTCTCGCGCTCCAACATCTTCCTCGATGAACTGCTCGCCGGCTTCGGCAACGCCAGCGATACCCTCGGCCTGGTGGACGGCAAGGGCGTGTCGTTCGGCAACATCGGCACCGGCTACCCGTACCCGTTCCCGACCTCGCAGATCACCTACCGCAACAACAGCCTGGTGGAAGGGCTGCACGTTGCTGTCGGCATCATGGACCCGATCGATACCAACCAGATCGACAAGGACGCCAGCGACGGCCTCGACGACAAGGCCTACCAGGACAACCCACGCTACGAAAGCGAGATCAGCTACCAGTTCGACGTCGGCGGGGCGAAGATCTACAGCTGGGTCAACGGCGCCTACCAGACCTCGAAGAACACCAACGACGAAGTCGACAGCGTGACCTCCAAGGGCCTGGGCTATGGCCTCCAGGCAAAGATCGGCGGCTTCTCGCTGACCGGTTCGGGCTTCACCGCCAAGGGCATCAACCCGTTCTTCACCAACAACGCCGGCGAAGCCGCGCTGCGTGAAGTCGACAGCCGCGGCGTGCTGCTGCAGGGCTCCTACAGCTGGGGCAAGAACCGCGTGGCGCTGTCCACCGGCGAGACCCGCGACGACGGCAACGGCCTGGGCAGCGCGGCGGACTACTCCACCAAGGGCATCGCCTACTTCCGCAGCATCAACGACAACCTCAAGCTGGTGGCCGAGTACAACGTCTACGAGATCGATGGCCGAAAGGGCTCCACCGTCAGCGAGGACACCGACACCTTCGCGGTGGGCGCCGTCCTCAACTGGTAACTGCGCAAACTCCTTTGGCTCGATTTCGGCGGGTTGGCACAGCGTGCCGCCCGCCTTTTTTCTTCACTTCAAGGAAGGCTCGTCATGATCGGATTGTGGAGCGCGCACGCGCAGACTTACCTGCTGGTCCTGTCCATCGCTACCACCCTGGTGTTCGCCTTGCCCATCTTCCTGGTGCCGTTGCTGTGGGCGCGGGTGATGCAGTGGCAGTTGCCGGAGCACACCGATCTTGCGGTGTATTTCGGGCGCTGCCTGGGGGCGTTCATCCTCATCGTCGAAGCCCTGATGCTGCGTGCGGCGCTGACTGGCGAGGCGCTGGCGACCACTTTCGAGGTGCTGGCGGCGGTGGCGGGGTTCATGGTGGTGGTGCACATCTACGGCGCGCTGCGCAGGATTCAGCCGTGGACGGAGACGGTGGAAACGGGGTTCTACGCCGTGATGCTGGTACTGACGTTGCTGTTCTGGCCGATGGGCTAACGCTGGCAGGGCCCGCTCCTGGGGGCCTGACAAGCAGCGTCATTGCTCTGGCTCATGAAGTCTTCCAGAGAAACATCCGCGCGCTCCGGAGTGCCCCTTTCAGGAGGCCGAAGGTGATCGGAGTTTCAGGGGTTGAGCGACATGGATGTCGCGAGAGCCACGATGGGCCAGGGATGGCCCTTCGTGGCGGGCCCCTGAAACTCCGAGGAACCGAGGGTATTTTTCGCGAAGCGAAAAACCGGATGTAGGGGCGAGCCCTTTGGTTACTTTCTGGCGTTTGAGAAAGTAACTCGCCCGAGGGGGCGAAACACTGAGCCCGCGCGTACGCAAAAGCGGCGCCGAAATACCCAAGCTCCAGGCATCGCAATTGGAAAGCCCGACGCTGACTCGAGGGAGCGCCTCAAGCGCGTGATCGCGGGTGCGGCCCGCTCCTACAGACATCCCGCTACTTTCGGATAGACCCGCCGCGACCCAAGTAGCATGGGGCCTGCTCCAGCCGCTTCGTAGAATGCCAGCGTCGATATCCTGACTGGGCGTACGCCATGCACGAAACACAAGGAGTCGTTCGCGGCATGTCCGATGCCCGCGACGTCGAGGCGGTTGCCCAGGACCTGGCGCGCCAGTTGATCCACCCCAATCTCGGTTTCGTGCTGTTCTTCTGTTCCGCCGAATACGACCTGCCGGCGCTGGCCGCCGCGCTGGAACAGTATTTCGGTGGCATCGACCTGGCCGGTTGCACCACTGCCGGCGAGATCACCCCGCAGGGCTATGGGCGTGGCTGCGTCAGCGCCGTGGGCTTCGACCTGCGCAGCTTTGCCATCTCCTGCGCGCTGGTGGACGAGATGGAGCGCTTCAGCCTGATCGACGCCCAGCAGATGGTCGAATCCCTGGTGGCCGACTGCCGCAGTGCAGGACTCGCGCCGATCAAGGACCACAGTTTCGCCCTGACCCTGCTCGACGGCCTCTCCAGTCGCGAGGAAGTGGTGCTCGCCGCGCTCAGTGCCGCCCTTGGCGCCATTCCGCATTTCGGTGGCTCGGCCGGTGACGACAACCACCTGACCCACACCCACGTCTACTACCAGGGCCAGTTCCACACCGGAGCGGCAGTGGTGGTGCTGTTCAACACCTGGCTGGACTTCGAGGTGTTCACCACCCACCACGTGCTGCCCAGCGAAGAGAAACTGGTGGTCACCCGCGCCGACAGCGACAGCCGTCGGGTGCTGGAACTCAACGCCGAACCGGCCGCCCTGGAGTTCGCCCGGCTGGTCGGTGTACCGCTGGAGCAGCTGGACTTCTCGCTGTTCCCGGCGCACCCGCTGGCGGTGCGGGTGCGCGACCAGTACTACGTGCGCTCGATCCAGCAGGTCAACGATGACCTCAGCCTGACCTTCTACTGCGCGGTGGAGAACGGCATCGTTCTGACCGCCATGAGCACCGGCCCGCTTCTGCCGGGGCTGCAGGCGCAATTCCAGCGCCTGCATGAGCGCCTCGGCCCGCCATTGCTGACCATCGGCTGCGACTGCTTCCTGCGTCGCCTGGAACTGGAAGTGGCCGGCGATACCGAACCCACCGCCGAGTTTCTCCGCAGCCAGCAGGTGATCGGCTTCAACACCTACGGGGAGCAATTCAATGGCATGCATATCAACCAGACCTTCACCGGTGTCGCCATTGGCCGTCCTCGGGGCAACGCCGGAAGCTGAACTGCGCGCGCGGATCGACGAGCTGCAGCGCGACAACCACAAGCTGCAGCGGATCAACGCGGCGCTGATCGAGCGCGTCGAGTCGGCCACCTCGCGGGGCGACAACGCCTACGGCGCCTTCCAGCATTCGGTGGTGCTCGCCGAGCAGGTGCGTGAGCGCACCGATGCGCTGAGCGAAGCCATGGTCGAACTGAAGTCCAGCAACCAGTTGCTCAGCGACGCGCGCCTGCGCGCCGAGACCGCGCACCAGCACCTGCTGGATGCCATCGAAAGCATCTCCGACGCCTTTGTGCTGTTCGACCCACAGCAGCGCATCGTGCTCTACAACGAGCGTTTCCGTGCGTTCTGGGCGCAGACGCGAGCCCGCGTCGGCGCCGGCACGCGCCTGAGCGAAGTGCGGCGGCTGGCGCAGAGCAGCGGGCTGATCGTCGAGGAACAGCGCAGCAACGATGACGAGCACACCCTTTACCGCCTGCGCAACGAGCGTTGGGTGCGCGTGACCGAGCGGCCGACCCGCGACGGCGGGCTGGTGGTGCTTTACAGCGACATCACCGAGATCAAGCAGAACGAGATGGCCCGCCGTGAGCAGGCAGTGGCGCAGAAGTCGCACCTGTTGCAGCGCGCCGTGGACAACCTGTCCCAGGGCGTGGCCATGGTCGGTGCCGATGGCGCGCTGGAGCTGTGGAACCGGCGCTTCCTCGAACTCTGTGGGCTGGCGCCGATCGAGGCCCACCGGCCCTTCGCCGAGGTCATGGCGGAAAGCGAACTGCCGCTTTTGACGCCGCGCAGCCGCGCAGGCAAAGGCGAGGCGGATGGGGTGATCGAGCAGCGCCTGTTCGACAGTCGCATGCTGGAGATTCGCACCCACGCCTTGCCCACCGGCGGTTTCGTCAACACCTTCACCGACATTACCGAGCGCTATCGCCACGCCGAGGCATTGCGTGAAAGTGAACGCTGGATTCGCCTGATCACCGACCAGGTGCCGGCGCTGATCGCCTACCTGACCGCCGACCTCGACTACGACTTCACCAACAAGGTCTACGAGGAGTGGTACCGCTGGCCCAGCGGCTCGATGCTCGGGCGCAATTTGCGTGAGGTGCATGGCGCCGAGCATTGCCAGCGCCTGGAGCCGTACTTCGAGCGCGCGCTGTCGGGCGAGAGCGTTACCTTCGAGATTGCCGAGACCAACCTCGCCGGGCAGGAGCGTTACATGCAGCGCTCCTACGTGCCCAACCGCCAGGCCGACGGCACGGTAAGCGGGCTGTTCGTGCTGATCCGCGATATCACCGAGCGCCGCCGCACCGCCGAGGCGCTGCACCAGGCCTACCAGAACCTGGAGCAACGGGTGCGCGAACGCACCGCCGAGCTGACCAGCCTCAACGACCAGCTCAAGCGCGAGATCGACGAGCGCAGCCAGGTCGAGGGGCGCCTGCGCGAGGCCAAGCGCGAGGCGGAGCAGGCCAACCTGTCGAAGACCAAGTTCCTCGCCGCGGTCAGCCATGACCTGCTGCAGCCGCTGAACGCCGCCCGGTTGTTCACCAGTGCCCTGCAGGAGCGCAGTGGCGAAGCGCTGGTGCGCAACATCAGCCAGTCGCTGGAAGACGTGGAGACGCTGCTCGGCACCCTGGTGGACATCTCCAAGCTGGATGCCGGGGTGATCAAGCCGGACATCGCCTCGTTCGAGGTCAGCGAACTGCTCGGCAACCTCGCCGCCGAATACCGCCAGGTGGCCGCCAGCGAAGGCCTGGCGCTGGACTTCGTACCCTGTGGCGCCCAGGTGCGCAGCGATATCCAGTTGCTGGCGCGGATTCTGCGCAACCTGCTGACCAACGCCATCCGCTACACGCCTGCCGGGCGCGTGCTGCTGGGCTGTCGGCGGCGCCGGCACAGCCTGTGGATCGAGGTCTGGGACACCGGCGTGGGGATCGCCGGCGACAAGCTCGGCGAGATATTCCAGGAGTTCAAGCGCGGCGATGTGCAGCGCTTGCATCAGGATCGCGGGTTGGGCCTGGGCCTGGCCATCGTCGAGAAGATTGCGCGCATGCTCGGCCATCGCATCCAGGTGGACTCGGTGCCGGGCAAGGGGTCGCGCTTCGCCATCGAAGTGCCCCTGGCGCGCCGCGTCGCGCGCAGCGCGCCGGAACCGGAGCGCACCGCCGACGATCTGGTGGAGCGCCTGCGCGGCTCCCGGGTGTGGGTGCTGGATAACGATGCATCGATCTGCGCCGGTATGCGCACGCTGCTGGAAACCTGGGGTTGCCAGGTCGTGACGGCGCTGTCGGAGGAGGACCTGGCGCGGCAGGTGGACAACTTCCATGCCGAGTCGGATTTGCTGATCGTCGATTACCACCTCGACGATGGCCTGAACGGCGTTGACGCCGTGGCCTCGATCAACGCCCGCCGCGGTACACCGCTACCGGCGCTGATGATCACCGCCAACTACAGCAACGAGCTGAAGCAGCAGGTCCGCGAGCTGGGGCACACCTTGATGCACAAGCCGGTGCGGCCGATGAAGCTGAAGACCGCGCTGTGCCATCTGATCGATAGCGCCCACTGAGGCGGCGCGGACGCCTTTTTGTAGGAGCGGACTCTATCCGTGATGTCCTCCGGCGTGATGCGGACCTATCGCGGACGGAGTCCGCTCCTACAAGATCAGAAGCCTGGCGGCGCGCCCGCTCCTACAAGGAGAAAGTCCGGATCGGGCACGCTAAGCCACGGGAGCTGCGTAGGATGGGTGGAGCCTAGGCGATACCCATGCTGTAAGTGCACCAGATCGATGGGTATCGCTGCGCTCCACGCCATCCTACGTAGAGACATGCACCGGAAGCTCGGGTGTTGGACGCCTCTAAGCTTTGGTTGGTGTCAGAGGGGTTGGAGCGCGCACCTTGGCCAGCAGGATCAGCGCGATGCCGCCGAGTACCGCCAGCGACACCAGCGCCAGGCGCAGGCTGATTGCCTCGCCGAGCAGCACGGCGCCGGAAAGGGCGGCGAGGATCGGCACGCTCAACTGCACCGAAGCGCCCTGGATCGCCGACAGGCCCGGTAGCGCGCTGTACCAGATGGCGTAGCCGATCCCCGAGGCCACCGCGCCGGAGAGTACGGCATAGACGGCGCCGATGCTGTCCACCCGCAGATCGGAATGGAAGAACGCCGCCAGCAGCGCGGCGAAGGCGATGGCGCGCACGAAGTTGCCGGTGCTGATCGCCAGCGGATCGCTGCCGGTGCGCCCAAGCAGCGAGTACAGCCCCCAGGCCACGCCGGAGAGCAGCATCAGCAGGGCCCCCGCCAGCGGCGGAGCGCTCGCGCTGGGCAGCAGTTGCACGAGCAAGCCACCCAGCGCCAGGAGGAAACCGAGCAGGGCTTGCCCGCGCAGGCGTTCGCCACGCAGCAGGCCGACCACGATCATGGTCACCTGTACCGCGCCGAACAGCAGCAGCGCGCCAGTGCCTGCGTCCAGTTGCACGTAGGCGTAGGAGAACGCCGCGGCATAGACGAACAGCGCTGCCGCTGCGCGCCAGTTGCCGCCTTCGCGGGCGGCGCGGCGGCGCAGTCTGAGCAGCAGGGCGAGCATCAGCGCGCCCGAGAAGATGCGGATGCCGGTGAAGCTCACCGCATCGATACTGGTGGCTTTCAGGGCCAGGCGACAGAGGATCGAGTTGCCGGCGAAGGCGATCATCGCCAGGCCGGTGAGGCTCAGGGTGCGGGTGGAGGGCATCGAGTGGTTCCCGGTAGCGGTCGCAACGGCACTTTATGAAACGACGGCGCCTCGCTTCAACGACGAAGGTAGGCAGCGAAGTCGATATCGCCCGCGCAGAGAATCGCCTGCACGCGATTGTGCACCTTCAGCTTGCGCAGGATGGCGGAGACGTGGGCTTTCACCGTGGTTTCGGCGATCTCCAGGTTGTAGGCGATCTGCTTGTTCGACTCGCCCTTGGTCATCCGCTCCAGCACCAGCAACTGCTTGCGGGTCAGCGCCTGCAGCAGTTCCGGCGGGATGCTGTGGTCCTCCTGGCCGCTGCGGCGCGGCGAGGACTTCTGCGTGCGGATGATGTCCGATGGCAGGTAGACGTTGCCGTTGAGAATCTGCTCGATGGCCTCGGTCATCTGCACGCGTGGCGAGGATTTGGTGATGAAGCCCACCGCGCCGTAGGTGATGGCCTGCAGGACCACCTGTTTGTCCTGCTCGGCGGAGACGATCACCACCGGGATGGTCGGCGCCTCGTTGCGCAGGCTCATCAGGCCGTTGAGGCCGTGCATGCCGGGCATGTTCAGGTCGAGCAGGATCAGGTCGAGATCGTCGTGTTCCTGGGTCAGGCCCAGGGCGCTGTCGAGGTCGGCGGTTTCCATCACTTCGCTGCCGGGGAAGCCGTCGGCGATGACGTTGTGGATCGCCTCGCGGAACAGCGGGTGATCGTCGGCGATCAGGATCTTGTACATGGCCTGCATCTCGTTGTTGTCGTTATGGGCGGTGATCGCAAAGTTATTTCACAGGTTGCGGCTGGGCGTCCTGCAGGGGCAGTCCCGCCTGTTCCCAGGCATCGATACCGTCACGGTACCAGTAGAGGTTGCTGTAGCCCAGCGCATGTGCGCGGCGAATGGCGTTCCAGCTCATCCAGCAGTCGGAGCGGCAGTAGAACACCAGTGGGCGCCGGGCGTCGCCTTCGGCGAGGCGGGCGAGGTTCTGCTCGAGATAGGCCTGCCACTGCGGTTCCAGGGTGCCGGTGCCGACGTTGGCCAGCCACAGGCTGCCGGGCAGGTTGCGGTGCTTTTCGTCTTCGACGAACTGGCCGTTGAGGAAGGTGCGGCGGTAAACGTCCACCAGCCGGGTTTGTGGCTCGCGCTTGAGCAGGGCTTGCAGGGCGGAAGTATCGAGAGTGGTGGCGTGCTCGGCGGAAGGCGGCGTCGGGCTGCGGTACTGGGCCTGGCGGTAGCCGTCGGCGGAAAACAGCGGCGCATCCTCGGCCTGCGCAGTCGGCAGCGCGAGGGTCAGGCTGAGCAGGCACGCGGCGAGGCAGCCGCTCGCGTGGCCATTCAGGGCAGAAGCAAGGCGAGGCATGGCGGTATCTCTGATAGTTCTTCTTGTAGTGGCCATTAGATGCCGGCGCTGCGGCTTTGGAAATTCGACGTCCGGAGGGGCGAACCAGTACCAAAGTAGGAGATATCAGCCCTTGCGCAGGGCAGCGTGCTGCGGGTTGAAGGTCAGCACGGCAAGGCCGGCGAAGAGCAGCGTCAGGCCCAGGCAGACACCCGTGGCCAGCGGGTTGAAGCGCTCGTAGAGGGCGAAGCGCAGCAGTTCCACGGCGTGGCTGAACGGGTTCAGCGCGCACAGCCAGTACAGCCACTGGCTGGCCTCGCGCATCTTCCACAGCGGGTAGAGCGCGGAGGAGAGGAAGAACAGCGGGAAGATGACGAAATTCATCACCCCGGCAAAGTTCTCCAGCTGGCGGATGCCGTTGGAAAGCAGCAACCCCAGCGCGCCCAGCAGCAGGGCGGCCAGCAGCAATGCCGGCAGCGCGGCGAGCAGCCCCATCGGCGGCGGCTGCACGCCATACAGCCAGGCGATGAGCAGGAAGGCGTAGACCTGCAACAGCGACACCAGCGCGGTGGCCAACAGCTTGCTGGCCAGCAGGAAGGCGCGCGGCAGCGGGCTGGTCAGCAGCACGCGCATGCTGCCCATCTCGCGGTCGTAGACCATCGACAGCGAGCCCTGCATGCCGTTGAACAGCAGGATCATGCAACACAGCCCCGGCACGATGTAGGTCTCGTAGGTGACGTAGGTGTCGTACGGCTCGATGATCGAGATGCCCAGCGCGGCGCGGAAGCCTGCGGCGAACACCAGCAGCCAGAGCAGTGGCCGTACCAGCGCGCTGAGGAAGCGCGAGCGCTGCAGGACGAACCGCAGCCATTCGCGCATGACGATGCCGCACAGGCATTGCCAGTAGGCGGCAGGGCCGAGCCGCGGGTTCTCCAGGGCACTCATGCGCAGGCCTCCAGGCGGGTCAGGCGGTGGAAGGTGCGCTCCAGGTTGCCGGCGTCGGGTGCGCAGATGTCCCGCGCCTCGCCGCGGGCGACCAGATGCCCGCGATCGAGCAGCAGCAGCGCATCCTCGTCGCGCACCTCGTCCAGCAGGTGGGTGGTCCAGAGCACTGCCAGGCCATCCTCGCGGCACAGTCGGCGCACGTGGTTGTTGAGCGCCTGGCGCGCCGCCGGGTCGAGCCCGACGCTGGCTTCGTCGAGCAGCAGCAGGCGTGGCCGATGCAGCAGCGCACGGGCGATCTCCACCCGGCGGCGATGGCCGCCATTGAGCGCGCGGACCTTGTCACGCCGGCGCTCCTGCAGCTGCTGGCGAGCCAGCTCGGCGTCGATCCGTTCGTTCGCCACGCTGCGTGGCAGGCCGTGCAGGGCGGCGTGGTAGCGCAGGTTCTGCTCGACGCTCAGGTCCAGGTCGAGGGTGCTCTGCTGGAACACCACGCCGAGCTGGAGCAGGGCCAGGCGCGGCTGCTGGCGGAGGCTGTAGCCGAGCACGTCGATCTCGCCCTGCTGCAGGTCGTAGAGACGGGTGAGCAGGGCGACCAGGGTGGACTTGCCGGCGCCGTTGGGGCCCAGCAAGGCGGTGAAGCGCCCGGCCGGCAGCTCGAACTCCAGGCCGTCGAGGGCGCGGCGCGGGCCGTAGGAGAAACCGAGGTCGCGGACCGTCAGCGCATTCATGGCGTCACCACCACGCCCCACGGATAGCGGCCCACCTTGATCGACTTGGTGACCTTGCGCGAGGCCACGTCGATCACTGAGACATCGCCGCTGACGCCGTTGGTGGCGAGCAGGGTCTTCTCGTCCGGAGTGAACGCCAGGTGCCAGACACGCCGGCCCACCAGCAGGTAGTCGAGGACTTCGAAGGTCTTCGCATCGACCACCGCGACATGGTTGGCCGGGCCGAGGGCGACGAAGGCGTACTTGCCATCGCGGGTCAGTTGCACGCCTACCGGTTGCACCTTGTCCGGGTGCACGCCCTGGATGGCGAAGCGCAGGGTCTTGAGAATCTTGCGGCTGGCGGTGTCGACCACGCTGACGGTGCCGCCGATTTCCGCCGAGACCCAGACCTGCGAGCCGTCGTGGGTGAACTCGGCGTGGCGCGGGCGCTGGTCGACCAGGGTGCTGTCCACCAGCTTCTGGGTCGCGGTGTCGATCCAGTGCAGCATGTTGGTGGTCTCGCTGGTGTTCACTGCCCACTTGCCGTCCGGGCTCACCGCCATGCCTTCGGGCTCGACGCCGACGTCGATCTGCCCGAGCACCTGGGCGGTCTGCGTGTCGACCACCGTGACCAGCGCATCGTCCTCGTTGGAGACATACAGCCAGCGGTCGTTGGGGTGCAGGGCGAACTGCTCGGGGTCGGCGCCCGAGGGCAGTTGCTTGATGATCTTGCGGCTGGCGAGGTCGATCACCTGCACGGTGTCCGAATCGCTGGCGCAGACGTACAGCAGTTTGTTGTCGTGGGACAGCGCCAGCCCGCGCGGGCGCTTGCCGGTGTCGATGGTACCGGTGACGGCCAGGGTATCCAGGTCGATGACGCTGAGATTGTTGTCCTTCTCGTTGGACACGTAGGCGGTGGCGGCGAAGGCCGTGGGTACCAGGCCGAGCGCGAGGCTCAGGCAGGAGAGGGCAAGCAGGCGGGACATGGGCAGGTTCCTCATGGGGATTCTTGTTATGGCTTGGCTTTTCATGGCTGGCCGTCGGCGAGGTGGCACTGGCTTTCCGGTGCGTCGAGGCCGAGGCTGTCGAGTTCGCTGGCGGGGTGCAGGAAGCCTTCCTGCGGCGAGGTGCTGACCAGAGCGCGCGGCTGCACCAGCGGGATCGGCTGGCGCAGCTGGCCGTCCCACGGGCGGTAGCCGAGCTTGTAGCCTTTGAAGCCATCCAGCGGCAGGTCGGGGGAGAGCGACAGCTTGCGGATCGCCATGGGGGCGGCATCGCGCAGCCGCGTGACTGCGCTGGCGATGCTGCGCACGGCGATCCAGGCGGCGAAATCGCGGTCGTTCATCCAGCGTCCGGCGTGTTCCTCGAAGCGCTTCTGCAACTGCGCGGCGCCGTAGGTTTCCACGGTCTTGTGCCAGCCGGTGGCGACCAGCCCCTGGGTGCCGGCGACGGGGCGTGGCAGCCAGGTGTTGTAGGGCACGTACTCGCCAAAGTCGCCGTGTTCGTCGGCCACCAGCACGGCGTCGTAGTCCTCGCCGGACTGGGTGAACAGCGCCATGTCGGCCTGGGCGCTGCGGCGCTGGTCATTGTCGAAGGTGAAGGGTTTTTCTTCGACGATCTTCGCGCCGAAGCGCTTCGCCGAGCGGCGCAGGGCGTTGGCGTACAGGGCGTCTTCCGGGCGCTGGCCGACGATCAGCAGCCAGCGCGTCCACTTGCGCAGCACCAGGAACTGGGTGAGGGCGTCGGTCAGCATCAGCCGGCTGGGCAGCGTATGCAGCACGTTTGCCGCGCACTGGCTGGCGCGCAGTTCGTCATCGGCGGCTCCGGCGTTGAACAGCAGGCTGTCCGGCAGCGCGGCGGCGAGTTGGCGCAGCGTGTCCGCCGGGGCGTTGACCACGAACAGGCGCAGGCCGGCGGCGTGCAGGCGCCTGGCTTCGGCCAGGAGCTTTTCCGGGGTATCGGTACTGGCGGCTTCCAGGCTGTAGCGGTGCCTGAGGAAGCGCCCGGTGCTGTTGCTGTCGCTGATCGCCAGCTCGGCGCCGCGCAATCCGGCATCGCTGGGTTCGGGGATGACGTTGGACAGCAGCGGGCCCGGATCGGGCGTGTAGCCCAGGTAGCCGATGCGTATCTCCAGCGCGGGGGCTTCCTCGGCACGCACCTCGAAGCTGAAGGCCGCGGCGCAGGCAACCGCGAGCAGATAGGCGACGCCATGAAGGACGAACTGACGCATGGGCGACTCCCTGGGTGGGCCGGCTTGTTGTTGTGCGGCCAGCATAGGAATCGCCCGCGGCGCGGCAAATATGCAGAAAGTACCGGTGGGGCAGTACCAAGGTAGTAGGTTGCGCGCCGCGCCCGCGTCCTAGGATGGCGGCACAAGAACCAGAAGAGGAGCGTCGCCATGCGTATCGCCGTCACTCTCGTCCTGCCGATCCTGCTGATGCTCAGCCTGTTCGGCTTCGATTTCCTCTACACCCGCAACGGCTACCTGCCGGCGGCGGAGCTGCGTGCGCCAACGCCGCCGCTGAACTGCATCAGCACCTGTCGCAGCGCGCCCTAGATGTCCGCACTGTGGCGGATCAACCTGCTGGTCGGGCTGTTCTTCGGCCTGCTCGCCGCGGTGTGCCTGGCGGTGTTGCTGCATCAGGGCAACGATGACGTGCGCCGCGAGATGGAGGCCGCCAAAGGCGTACTCGACTACCTGCGTGAGGCGGCGCAGCGCGACCCGTCCAGCCTCGATCCGGACCTCACCGCCGGCCTGCGCCATGTGCGTGTGCACTGGCTGGACGCTGCCGCTCCGGCGCCGCGCTCCGGGCTGGACGAGTGGCTGGTGGCTCGCCTGTATCCGGATTTGCCGGCGCCAACCCTGCTCACCCTGGCCGATGGCCGCCGCGTGCAGCTGAGCCTCGACCCGCGCGACGAGATCGATGAGGTGCGCGACTCCCTGGTGCAGTTGCTGATGCTGTTCGCCGTGTCGTTGCTGGCCAGTCTGCTGGCGATCCGCTGGGCGGTGCGTGGCGGCTTGCGGGTGGTGGAGCAACTGCACGGCGCGCTGGGCGACGTTTCCCGTGGCCAGTTCCAGGTGCGCCTGCCGGATCACTCCCTGCCCGAGGCACAGCGCCTGGCCAGCGGCTTCAACAGCATGGCGGCGACGCTGGAGCGGGCCTGCGCGGAGAACGCCGAGCTGACCCGTGCGCTGCTCGCCGTGCAGGAGCGCGAACGGCAGCAGTTGGCCCAGGCGCTGCACGACGACATCGGCCAGTATCTCGCCGGCATCCGCGCCCAGGTGTTCCTGCTGCGCAGCCTGGAGCGCCAGGACGGTATCGGCTTCGTCACGCTGGATCGCCTGGAGCAGCATTGCCAGGGCCTCAACGAAAGCTTCCGGGCGCTGGTACGCGACCTTTATCCGGTGGTGCTGGAGCGGGTCAGCCTGGAGGAGGCGCTGCGCCTGCATGTCGAGCAATGGCAGGCCAGCCAGGGCGTCGACTGCCGGTTGCGCCTGGACTCACTGCCTGCGCTACCGACGGCGGCCAAGGCGCACCTGTACCGCCTGCTGCAGGAGGCGCTGACCAATGTCGCGCGGCATGCCGGGGCCCGGCGGGTGCGGGTGGTGCTGCGGCGCCGCGAAGGAATGCTGTTGCTCTGGGTGCGTGACGATGGCCGGGGTTGCAACGGCCTGCCGCGCGCGGGGATCGGCATGCGTTCCATGCGCGAACGTGCCCGCTGCCTGGGTGGCGAACTGAATCTGCGCCGGAGACCGGGCGGCGGCCTGGCATTGCGCTTGTGGATGCCGTTGACGGAAAGCCTGGTGGCCGGAGAAAGGACGTGAAGATTCTGCTGGTGGACGATCACTTCGTGGTTCGCGACGGTATTGCCTCGCTGTTGCGCGGCCTTTTCCCCGACGTGGAAGTGAGCGAGGCTGCCGATGGCGAAGCTGCGTTGGAGGCGGTGCAACGCAGCGTCCCCAGCCTGGTCATCCTGGATATCGGTTTGCCTGGTATCAGCGGCCTGGAAGTCACCCGCCGGCTGCGCCAGCGCCTGCCGCAACTGCGCGTGTTGTTCTTCAGCATGCACGACGAGCTGCCGCTGGTACGCCAGGCGCTGGATACCGGTGCGGCGGGCTACATCACCAAGGGGGCGTCGCCGGCCGTGCTGGTGGAGGCGGTGCGGCGTATCCTCGCCGGCCACGCCTATATCGAGCAGCCCCTGGCAACCCAGCTGGCGCGCCGCCCCCAGGAACCCGGCGGGCAGGACCCGCGCCTGCAGGGCATGACCCAGCGCGAGTTCGAAATCTTCGTGATGCTCGCCCGCGGCCTGCCGGTGCGGCAGGTCGCGGAGCACCTGTGCATCAGCGCCAAGACCGTGTCGAACCACGTCACGCTGCTCAAGCAGAAGCTGCAGGTGGTGTCCCATGCCGAGCTGGTGCACCTGGCCATCGATGCCGGGGTACTGCGGGTCGGCGCCGAGGCGCTGGCCGGCTAACCTCAGCGCTTGTAGAGAATCACCGCGGCGCGCAACTTGCTGCGGCCGAAGCGACTCATCTGTTCGAATTCCGCATGGCTCACCGGGATGTGCTGGCAGTCCAGCGGCTCGCGATGCTGGCTGTGGTCCACGTCGGGGTCGTGGAGGTAGACGAAGTCCTCGTCGCAATCGGTGACCGTCACCCAGTGCGGGGCCTTGGAGCGGGTCAGGCGGTAGCTGCTGATCAGCACCATCGGCTGGCCGCCAGCCTCCAGCGCGCTGTCGATGTCCAGCTGGTTGAGCAGCAGTTGCTCCACGTCGCTGCGGGCCAGTTCGGCGGCGAAGTCCTCGTGGACCAGGCGCATGACCTCGCGCTTCTCCTCACTGCGCACGCCATCGAGGAACAGCGGGCCATCCTCCGACAATTGCAGCTGCACGCGGAAGCCCCGTCGGTGCGCCGCCAGCGCCAGGCCCTGCGGGCTGCAGCCACCGTGGCCGGCAGTCATGTAGATGGTGGTCGCCTCGCGCCACAGGCGCAGCTCCTCGCGGCGCTCCAGGCGCCGACTGGGCTCCAGCGCGCCCATGGCCATCAGCAGGGCCGAGGGCCCGCAGGTGAATTCGGTGGTCTGCCGGTAATAGGGCACGTGACGGTGGGTACGCTCGTTGATCTGACGAATGCGCTTCTCGAAACGCAGGGCTTCGCTATGGTCTTCGTAGTAGTCGCGCACCTTGGCGAACGGACGGTAGCCATTGCGCTCGTAGAGGGCGATGGCTCCGCGATTGTCCGGGCGCACTTCCAGGCGCAGGTAGGCGCAGTCGTTCTGCAGGGCTTCGGCTTCGGCCCGATCCAGCAGCTTCTGACCCAGCCCGATGCCGCGCGCACGCTCGTCCACGGCAATGGAGTAGAGGCGCGCCAGTGACGTGCCCTGATGGAACAGCACCAGCGCGTAACCCAGCAACTGGCCGTCGGACTCGGCGACGGTGAGGCTGGCGTGGGCGCGGGTGATCATCCACTGGAAGTTGCGGCGGGACAGGCGGTCGTGTTCGAAACAGCGGTTTTCCATCTCGACCAGGGCTGGCAGGTCGTCGGCGGAAGCGGCGCGGAACTGGAGTTTCATAGAGTAAGCATTCGTTAATCTGCGGGGCGCACCGTGTCGGTGCTGGCTGCGAACGGGCGCGGTTCGGTGCGGTCGAAGCAGCAACCAGTATTGTCCTGGCCTATCGGCGCGGCAAGCGCGGGGCAACTTCGGAGGTGTCGTGAGCAAGCTGTTCATCATCGTGGAACGCAAGGAAGACTGGGCCTCCTACTATCCCAGCGAAGACGTGGTCAGCGCCCAGGAGTACCTGGAGATGCCCATCGACGACGACAACGGCAAGCGCGTGCAGGTGATCAACCTGTGCCGCAATTATCGCTACCTGGGCCACGGTTACTACTGCTCGCTGCTGGCCGAGGCGCGCGGGCACAAGGTGATCCCGTCGGTGCGCAGCATCAGCGAGCTGGCCAAGAAGTCACTCTACAGCCTGGCGCTGGAGGACCTGGAGAAGACCCTCGACAAGGCGCTGGCCGATCACCCCTACGGCAGCACCGATGGCTTCACCCTGACGCTGTACTTCGGCCGTACCGATATCGAGCCGCTGCAGGACCTGGCGCGCCAGCTGTTCGAGGCGCTGCCATGCCCGATGCTGCTGGTGGAGTTCCGCAAGAATCGTGGCTGGCATATCGAAGGCGTGAAGCCGGGAAACATCCACAAGCTGCGCGAGGACCAGGAAGACCAGTTCGCCGCCGCGCTGGAGGGCTTCAGCCGGCAGATCTGGCGCAAGCCGCGCTCGCGCAAGCAGTACCGTTACGACCTGGCGATCCTGCACGATCCCGAGGAGGCTTTCCCGCCGTCGGACCGCAAGGCGCTGAAGAACTTCATTCGTGTCGGCCGCAGCCTCGGCATCGACGTCGAGCTGATCGAAAAGAAGGACTACTCGCGCCTGGCCGAGTACGACGCGCTGCTGATCCGCGAGACCACCAGCGTCAGCGACCACACCTATCGCTTCGCCAAGAAGGCCGAGAGCGAGGGCATGGTGGTGATGGACGATCCGGTGTCGATCCTGCGCTGCACCAACAAGGTCTACCTGGCCGACCTGCTGCGTAGCCACAAGCTCGGCATGCCGGCCACCGAAATTCTCTACAAGGACAACCCGCAGGAGCTGGAAAAGGTCGGCGAACGCCTGGGCTTCCCACTGGTGCTGAAGATTCCCGACGGCAGCTTCTCCCGCGGGGTGATCAAGGTGGCGGACCAGGAGGAACTGCTCAAGGCCAGCGCCGAACTGTTCGAGCGCTCGGTGCTGCTGCTCGCCCAGGAGTTCTTCTATACCGAATACGACTGGCGGATCGGCGTCTTGAACCAGAAACCCATATTCGCCTGCCAGTACTTCATGTCCAAGGGGCACTGGCAGATCTACGACCACAGCCCGGGTGCCGAGGAATTGAGCGGCGATTTCCGCACCATGGCGGTCCACGAGGCGCCGCGCAAGGTCGTGGAGCTGGCGGTGAAAACCGCCAACCTGATCGGCGACGGGCTCTACGGCGTGGACTTGAAGCAGGCTGGGGAGCGGGTGGTGGTGATCGAGGTGAACGACAACCCGAACATCGACTGCGGGGTGGAGGACGTGTACCTGGGGGACGACCTCTACAAGCTGGTACTCGAGGAGTTTGTGCGGCGCCTGGAAGTCAAGCGGCGCGGGCATGGGTGGTGAGAACGAATCGTCATTGACCTTATAGGAAAACGGTCAATGGGGCGCGTCAATATATTGCTAGCGTTACAAATTGGAGCGCCAACCAACTGTTTTTTAAAGTTTTTCAAAATAATGGCGCCAAGGAAGGGAGCATGCTCGAGGCAGCAACGAATTTTCGTCGCCTGCTGGTTGTCGATCCGTGCGACGACTGCCGCAGGCTTTTACCCGGATTACGGGCAGCAGGATGGGAAGTAGACAGCTGCGAGCTGGATAACGCCGGCAATCGTGGTTGCGACGTAGGCCTGCTGCGCCTTCAGCCCCGGCATCTGGAACGCCGGGAGTCCGTCAAGGAACTCATCAGCCGCAGCGGTACGGAATGGATCGCTGTGCTCAGCCCGGACGTCTTGCCCTTGAATGAGGTGGGCGACTTCGTCAGTGAATGGTTCTTCGATTTCCATACCTTGCCCTTCGATGTGGCGCGGGTTCAGGTCACCCTTGGCCGCGCTTTCGGCATGGCGCGCCTGCGCGGGCGCGGCAGCGTGCACAACGATGAACACGAACACGAACTGTTGGGCGAAAGCCGTGACGTGCGCGAGTTGCGCAAGCTGCTGGCGAAGTTCGCGCCGACCGAATCCCCGGTGCTCATCCGTGGCGAGAGCGGTACCGGCAAGGAACTGGTGGCGCGCACGCTGCACCGCCAGTCGCGCCGGGCCATCCGGCCATTCGTGGCGATCAATTGCGGGGCGATGCCCGAGGCGCTGATCCAGTCGGAGCTGTTCGGCCATGAGAAGGGTGCCTTCACCGGTGCCCACCAGCGCAAGATCGGCCGTTTCGAGCAGGCCAATGGCGGCACGCTGTTCCTCGACGAAGTGGGCGACCTGCCGTTGGAGCTGCAGGCCAACCTGCTGCGGGTTTTGCAGGAGAAGCAGATCGAGCGCGTCGGCGGCAGCCAGCCGATCGATGTCGATGTGCGCGTGCTGGCGGCGACCCACGTCGACCTGGAGCAGGCGATCCGCGCCGGGCAGTTTCGCGAGGACCTCTACTACCGGCTCAATGTCCTGCAGGTTTCCACGTCACCACTGCGCGAGCGCAACGGTGACCTGGCGTTGCTGGCCAATCACTTCGCCCATCTCTACAGCGTCGAGACCGGCCGCCGCCCGCGGCGCTTCTCGGACGATGCGCTGGCGGCGATGGCCGAGCACGGCTGGCCGGGCAACGTGCGCGAACTGGCGAACCGGGTGCGGCGCGGCCTGGTGCTGGCCGAAGGACGACAGATCGAGGCCCGGGACCTGGGCCTGGAGCGGGAGAAGGGTCGCTCGGTGCACCTGCCGCTGGTGACCCTGGAGGAATACAAGCTCGGCGCCGAACGCCAGGCCATGTGCGATGCACTGGCCCGGCACGGCGACAACCTCAGCGTGGCGGCGCGGATGCTGGGCATCTCGCGGCCGACTTTCTATCGCTTGTTGCACAAGCATCAGTTGCGCTAGGGCGGGGATACCGGTCGGGGCGGGAGCGGACGCGGGTCCGTTGCCCGCCGCGATTCGGTGGGTGTCGCAACAATCTCGGATTGGCCAATTTACGGGCAACGGCCTCCAAGCGGCAGATGGCTGAGTTTCGCACGGGCGCAGGAGCGGACTCTGTCCGCGATGCTGTCCGGCGCGATTCCAACCTGTCGCGGACGGAGTCCGCTCCTACGTAAATGTCTGCTTCAGGTGCCGAACACCTCGCCAGCGCTCCCTGTAGGAGCGAGCTTGCTCGCGAACTGCCCGACGCTGGAGCAGCGGTGAAGACATCGCGGACGCAGTCCGCTCCTGCGAGATACCTCTGCGCTTGGGCCATCCCTCACCCTGGCCCTCTCCCAAGGGGAGAGGGGACCGTTAGGTGCAGGATGAAACCTTCGCGTTAGTCGACTCCGACTGCCCCTCTCCCTGAGGGGCGGGGCGCGCAGCCAGGGTTGAGGTGAGGGGGACGACGCAGCGACGGACTATCCAGAGAAGACAGTTGCTGCTGCGTACAGGTGACTATCTCTGGAAAAGACAAAGGCCCCGAAAAGGGGCCTTTGCGTTCGGACTGCCGAACCGTCAGAAGTAATACGGGAATTTCACGCTGAAGCTGAAATCCGGCGCATCCGGCGAGATGCCGATGGACAGGTTCGGCACGATGGTCAGGTTGGGGCTCCACGCATAGGTCAGGCCCCAGTTGAAGTACGCCGCGTTGGCGTCGCTGCCGGTGACGGTAGTCCAGTCGCCGCCGTCGGCCTTGATCTTGCTCTTCTGGGCGATCAGGTCGGAGAAGGAGAACGACATACTGGTCTTCTCGTTGAGGGCGAAGGCCACGCCCGCACCGATCTGGAACCAGTCGCCGAGGTCGACCTTGCCTTTCTGCTTCACGCCCTCGGTGGGGCTGATGTCGTCGAAGGACTCCTCGAGGTTGTAGGTGTACGAGAAACTGCCGAACAGCACAGCCGGGTCGACGGTCTTGACCAGCGAGATGCCGGGGGTAACCGACCATACGCCGTTGCCGGTGGGCAGCGAATCGGGCACGTTGAGGTTGTCGTTGTCCGAGGCGCGCTTGAGCTTGATGCCGTAGGGTTCCTTGCCGGTGGGCGCCTTGATCCGCAGGCTGACCACCGCGTCGGGGCGCGACTCGGTTTCGTCCATGAACTTGTAGGCGATGCCGACGTTGACGTCGCCCAGGGTTGGGTCGCGGGTGACCGTCTTGTCGGTGGACTGCGCCGTGGAGTTGCCGGCGCCGGCCGATTCGAAGGTGCTCTCGCGGTACACCACGGGGGCGTTGACGTCGAACTGCCAGCGGTTGTTCCAGTTGTAGCGGCCGGTGAGGTCCAGGGTCCAGTTGTCGGCCTTGATGTTGTCTACGCCGATATTGCCCAGGAAGATCGTGTCCAGTGCCAGGAAGCCATTGAGAATCAGCTGCTTGGTGTCGTAGTGGGTATAGGTGATGCCGGTTTCGAAGCTGAACGCGCCATTACCGAAGAAGCCGCTCGCCTCGTCGTAGAGGTTCTCCACGCTCTTGGGCGGGCTGGCATCGTCCTTGAGCGACTCGCCGTAGGAGCTGCCGCTGGCGGCAACGGTGTTGCCGGTTCCGGGCGGTGTGGGCTTGCCGGTGGAAGTAACCAGGCGCTTGGGCTGGGCGGGCGCAGCCGGTGCTTCCTCGACCTGCCTGACCCTCTGCTCCAGCACCATCAGTGCCTTCTGCTGTGACTCGTAGCGCTGCTTGAGTTCAAGCAGCTCCTGTTTCAACGCCTCCACCTCGGCTTCCGTCGCTGCTGCGGCGTGAGTCGAGGGGAGTAAAGCGGATACACAGATTGCAGTTCCTAGCGTTAGCGATCGGTGCATGGCGCGCTGTCCTTCTTATTAGGTTGGACTTCACAGTCGCACTGGAGCGTAGATCACATACCCATGGTGCGAAGCCCTTTGAGCTGGTCGAGATTGCAGTCGAGCGCTCCAGACGACGGAAGGTTGTTTTTCAGCACTACGCTGAGCTGCGCCAGGTTGTTCACGGCGTTGTTGCCGCCCACCATCTGCGCCGCCTGGAGCAGGCCGCCGGCAGCCAGTTGCTGCATGCTGGAGCCCTGGCCGTTGGCGTTGATCGCCAGCTGGATGCCTCCGCTGCCGGGTGACACGCTGACGGTGCCGGCGCCGTTGCTGGCGGTAATGGGCGTGGAGTTCAGCGGTGTGCCCTGCTGGGCCACGGCGGGGGCCTGGTCGGCCTCCTTCACATCGATGCTGACGTTGTTCGCGGCGGTGTTGTAGTCGCCTGCCGCACGAACGCTCTGCGTCACGCCCTGGGTCTGGTTCAGGCCGGCGCCGCCGGTGACGGTGCCAGTGCCCGCAGCGGGGGCGGCGGCAGTGCCTTTCTCGTCGATGGTGGTCACGTAGAACTGCGGTTTGATGGTGGATTCCTGGATCTGCATGCTGACCTTGGCGCCGATGTTGTCACCCACGGCGTTCTTCCAGGTGCTGCTCATGACGATGCCGAAGCTGATGACCCGGCCAGGCATCACGTACTTGCCGCGAAGTTGGGCCAGCTCCTGATCTTTCAGCTCGATCGGCTTGAAGACGCTTTCCGCCCGGACCGGCAAGCAGGCCACTATGCAGGTGGCGGCAAGCAGCGGGATCACTTTCATTAGGGTTCTCCCCGGAAGGGTTCCTGCCTTCCATTCTTGTGCGGTCTCAGAGGAAGTCGCTCTGGATGAAGCCGAACTCCATGAGCTCTGCATCCTTGACCGGGCTGAACGCATTGATTCGGTCCCTGGCCGTCAGTGGATCGGGCGGATTCATCAGGGCATTGGCCTGTTCATAGCCCGGACCGATGACGGCGAAGATGATGCCGTTCCAGCCTTTGAGAAAATCTTCCTGGGTGAAGCGCTTGTGGCCCAGTACCGGGTCGCCGATGTAGACGTAGCCCTTGTAGGCACGCTGCATCACGACGAAGTGTTTGTAGCCGCGGATATCCATCAGCACTATCACCGGGATTGTCAGCTTCTCCAGAGAGGCGGCGGGGATTCGGTAGCCGCGGGCGCGCATGCCGATGGCTTCCAGGTAGGTCTTCATGTCGAGCATGGAGAAGCCCTGGGTGCGCACCAGGTCCGGATCGGCCCGGACCAGCATCCCCTTGATCACGAACTCCTCGTCCACGTCCAGCGCATAGGCCTGGCGCAGAATCGTCGCCAGCGCGGCGGCACCGCAGCTGAAGTCGGTCTTCTGCTGGACCAGGTTGCTGAACTTGCGCTCGCGGATGCTCTCGACGTGCTTGTAGGCCATCGACCCGCCGGGAAGGATGGCGAAGGGCAGTTGCGCGGCCTGCGCCGTGAGCGAGAAGAGGGCGAGCAGAAGCAGGGCGGACGTACGCATGATCGTGACGCCTGGGGGCAGCTCAGGAGAAAGGAGGCTCCGTTGCCGGAGCCTCCGGTACTACGCCGTGTCGCTTACAGGCAGGATTTGCAGCCTGCGGCGATGGACAGCGAGTTGCTCTGCTGGTTGCCTACGCCAGCGGCAACGTTCGCGCCGAGGTTGCCCGACACATTGTTGAGCGAGTTGCTGATGGTGGCGTCGTTCCTGACCGGGTCTTTCCAGCCGGTGGGCACCAGTACCTGGTAGGTAGCCTGGCCTTTCAGGTCGACAGTGCCGGCTTCGACGAAGAACAGCGGGTCCTTGTCTTCCTTGCTGCCGCCGCTGCTGTGGCGGTCGTCATTGCCACCGCGGCCGCTTTCGTCCACGACATAGCCAACGCCGGCGCCCTTGTAGGTGCCCTTGGCGCTGAAGGTGGACTTCAGGGTTTCCTTCTCGTAGGTCAGGAAGGCCACGTTGCCCACGGTGTTGCCAGTGGACGTCTGGGTGGCACCACTGTAGGAGTCGGCGCTACGACCACCGGACACGGCGGCTGCCATGTCGTTTTTCTGCTGGTTGTAGTTGCCCGAGGCGATGTTGATGCCGATGTTCCCCGAGGAGTTGCTGCCGGAGTTGTTCAGCGTGGCCTTGTTGGTGGTGGAGAGGTTCAGCGCCTTGTTGGCTTCGTTGGTCTGGGTCACGTCGGTGGACGCATAGGCGGTGCCGAAGATGAACTTCTCGTCGGCAGTCGCCAGGGCGGCGGCGTTGGCCTGTTGGTTCATGTCGCCGGCGGCCACGTTGACGCCCACGTTACCCGATGCGGTGCCCAGCGAGCTGTCGACCGTAGCGGTGTTCTTGGTGCCCATGTTGACCACGGTGTTGTCGCTGCTTTCCTGGGTGTCTTCCACCTGCGCACTGGCGCCTGCGTCGATCCGCGGGTCCTTGTAGGGATCGTACGGCGGCTTGGGTTGTTGTTGATGATGGCCGTCGTTGTGGTGGCCACGACCGCGGTCGTTGTCGCGATTATCAGCGTGCACTGCTACAGCCATGATCGCTGCGACAGCGAATACCAGGGGCTTGAGAGCCATTGTGGGTTTCATGGTGTATCTCCTTTGCTTTGTTTGGCGTGTTTAGTGTTATAGGAGTTGGCTTGGGTCAATCCGCGACCCGGATGCTCAGGGTGTTGGCAATGCGATTGCCGACCCCGGCGCTCTGGCTTACCTGAACCACGCCGCGACTGCCGGCAAAGGCCTGGTCGCTGGTGACGACCTGGCGGTTACCCGTGGCGGAGTTAGCTGGGCCTGAGTTCACTGGCAGCGCGACGTTCTGCTGGGACAGCACGCTGTCATCGACGCTCTGCGGTACGGCGCTGACGCTGATCCGCATGGCGTTCACTTGCTGGTTGGCAGCCCCGGCGGCCTGGTTCACGCCCAGTGCGCCGTTGCCGTTGCTGAAGGCGTTGCCGGTGATGCTGGCGGACGCGGCCTGGCTGGGGTCGACGTAGGCGTTGACCGTCTGCCGGAATTGCGTGGTGGCCTGGGCATTGGTGCCGATGGCGATGGCCCGAGCGTTGGCCTGTTGCTGCTCGTCGCCCGCGGCCTGGTTCACACTGGCCACGCCGTTGTAGTTGCGTACGGCACTGTCGATATTGGCGTTGTTGACCGTCGAAGGATCGGCGGCGAAGGCCGAGGCGGAGCAGAGCAGGATCGGCAGAGCGAGCAGATGAGCTTTCATCTCAGCGATCTCCCGTCAGCATGCGCAAGGGTGAGAGACCCTGCTGTACGGTGCGGTTCACCGAGTTGGAGATGCCGCCGCCAGCGCCCATGCCGCCGCCGAGGCTGCCATTGCTGAGGCTCTGGTTGCTGCCGTTGTCCATCCCTACCAGGGTGCCGCCGGGAAGGATGTGGCGCTCGAGGGTGGAGCCGCTGGTGACGCCAGCGAAGTCACTGTCGCTCAGTTCGGCATTGCCGGTCTGGCGCACGACCTGATCGGAGATATTGGGATTGACGGTGATCGGATTCGGATCGGGAATATCGGTGGGGCGCGTGGCGACGCGTGGCTGCACCTGACGCTGCAGGACGATGGTGCCGTCGCCGGCCTGGACGGTGGGGCACAGCGTAGCGCTGGCCACCCCGCAAGCGAGCGTGACGAATAGACCGACGATCCTTGAGTCGATGTTCCCCATGATGGCGGTTCCTTCTTGGTGCGCTGAGCCCTAACCAGCGGTACCAAGGTGGAGCAGATGCCGTGCCGCTTTTGATCAGCTATTGCGAATCAACGACATAGCGTCAGGCCATGCGAACTGCCATGGAGCGAGTGTTGCCTTGCTGATACAGAACGAACGTACGAAAGCCATGCACCGGCCCTAGAACGGGGCTCGTATCAGGGAAGAAGCGGATTCTGTTGCAGCGCTGATACACAACTTTGGATGGGCAGGGCCAAAGTCCAGCCCGCTTGCGTTTGCGACGATCCGAGTGTTTCGCGGGGCTAACAGAATCGCCTGATTCGTAGGGTTTCTGGTACTGAAGTACTGCAGTAATTTCAACAAATTAGGCATTTTGCATGATGGCGCGAACCCCATCGTGGCGTGGTTGTCTGCATCTTCCCGGCGGCGCAACGCGGGAGCGATTCTTGCCAAAGTGCCAACGCATCCTCCGCTTGCTCCGCCGAAGAGAAATTTTTGTGAATTTCATAGCGATCTGCGGGCAATGCATTAGCATGCCGACGCCGCTGCGGCGCTTGCGCGCCAGGAGCAGGCAGCGGGACAAAACCATTAGAAACGTGCGAGCCAGCGTGCCTCGCGGGGGACAGTAGTATGGATCTGTGGAGCGCCTTTCAGGCCTTCATTCTTGGCGTGGTCGAGGGGCTTACCGAGTTCCTGCCGATCTCCAGCACCGGTCACCAGATCATCGTGGCCGACCTCATCGGCTTCACTGGGGAACGTGCCGAGGCCTTCAACATCATCATCCAGCTGGCGGCCATTCTCGCCGTGGTCTGGGAATTCCGCCGCAAGATCCTCGACATCGTCCTGGGGTTGCCCACACAGCCCAAGGCGCAGCGCTTCACCGTCAACCTGCTGATCGCATTCTTCCCGGCCGTGGTGCTGGGCGTGGCCTTCGCCGACTACATCCACCATTACCTGTTCAACCCGATCACCGTCGCCGTGGCACTGGTGGTGGGCGGTGTGATCATGCTCTGGGCAGAGAAGCGCCTGCATCTGATCCACGCCGAAACCGTGGATGACATGACCTGGAAGCAAGCCCTGAAGGTTGGCTGCTGCCAGTGCCTGGCGCTGATTCCGGGCACCTCGCGTTCCGGCGCGACCATCATCGGCGGCCTGCTGTTCGGCCTGTCGCGCAAGGCGGCCACCGAGTTCTCGTTCTTCCTGGCGATGCCAACCATGGTCGGCGCCGCGGTCTACTCGGGCTACAAGTACCGTGACGTGTTCCAGCCTGCGGACCTGCCGGTGTTCGCCATCGGTTTCGTCACCTCGTTCATCTTCGCGATGATCGCTGTCCGGGGCTTGCTCAAGTTCATCGCCAACCACAGCTATGCGGCATTTGCCTGGTACCGTATCGTGTTCGGACTGCTGATCCTGGCAACCTGGCAGTTCGCCCTGATCGACTGGAGCAGCGCAAAACCCTGATCCGATAGCGAGTGAACGTGGAAAAGAACGGCACCATCAGCCGCTGGGACGATGACAAGGGCTTCGGCTTCATCAGTCCCCAGGCCGGCGGCAAGGAAGTCTTCCTGCATATCTCCGACTTCCGCGGCGACCGTCGCCCGGAGGCGGGCGACCAGGTCTGTTATGTCGAAGGCAGCGGAAAGGACGGCCGCCCTCGCGCCAACCACGCCCGCCTTGCCGGGCTGGCTATCGACACCCCGGCGATTCGCCGCAAGCCCGCAGCGGCAGCCACCCGTGAGCGCGCCCGCAGCGGGCGCGAAGTAGCCTTCCCGAGCGCGCCGAAACGCTCGCTGGGCAAGGCGCTGGCGATCCTGGCAGTGCTGCTGGCGCTGCCCGTCATCGGCTCGCTGCTGTGGTTGAAAGAGGCTTACTTCGTCTGGTTCCTGCTGCTCTATCCGGTGTTCAGCGTCCTGGCCTTCCTCGCCTATTGGCGCGACAAACGCAGTGCCGAGCGCAACGACTGGCGAACTCCCGAGCAGAGCCTGCACCTGCTGGAACTGCTCGGTGGCTGGCCGGGCGCCTTCCTCGCCCAGCAGGTGTTCCGTCACAAGACCCGCAAGCTTTCCTTCCAGCTGGTGTTCTGGGCCATTGTCCTGCTGCATCAGCTGTTCTGGATCGACTGGCTCAGTGGCGGCCGGTTGCTGGGCTGGATCGGCGCGCTGATGGGGCTGGGCACCACCCCGGCGTAATCGCCTGGTTCAGACAGGCCAGTCGTCTTTCGAGAAGCCTTCCTCCAGGTAATCGAGCAACGCCCGCACCGCCGGCAGGATGCCGCGCCGATGCGGGTAGACCGCCTGCAGGTAAGCCTCCGGCTCGCTCCAGGCGGGCAGCACGCGCACCAGGCGACCATCCTCCAGTTCCTCGGTGCAGTAGTGCAGCGGCAGGAGTGTCACGCCCAGCCCCGCCAGGGCGACGTTCTTGCGCAGGTTGAAGTCTTCCACCGCCAGGCGTGCCTCCAGGGCGACTTCCTTCACTTCGCCCTGCGGGCCGGTCAGCTTCATGTGTACCCGACGGTCGTTGTCGATGGCGCCCAGAACGGGCAGGGCGGCCAGGTCCTCCGGTGCGCGCAGCTCGACGCCCCTGAGCAGCGCCGGTGCGGCCACCAGCGCGGTCTTTGCCAGGCGCAGGCGCCGCGAGATCAGCGACAGATCCTCATCGCCCGGCGCGCGTACGCGCAGGGCGACATCGATGCTCTCGTTGAGCAGGTCGACGCGGCGATTGGTCAGCATCAGCTCCAGGTTCACCTGCGGATAAGCGGCGAGAAAGCCCGGCAGCATCTCGTTCAGCGAGGTTTCCGCCAGCGCCACCGGGCACGACAGCCTCACCCGGCCGCGTGGCTCGGCGCTCAGTTGCGCGGCGACCTCGTCGGCCATCTCGGCCTCTACCAGCATCGCCTGGCAGTGCCGGTAATAGCGCTCACCCAGGTCAGTCAGTGCCAGCTTGCGGGTGGTGCGCTGCAGCAGACGCACATCCAGGCGCGCTTCCAGCTCGGCGACACGCCGCGACAGGCGGGATTTCGGCAGGCCCAGCAAACGCCCGGCAGCTGCGAAGCCACCGGCCTCCACCACCTTGGCGAAATAGAAGAGGTCATTGAGGTCCTGCATCGGATTGTCCTGCTGGTGAGACGAATCATTGCATTTTTGCTGACTTATCGAGGATTGGCTACATGCGTAGTCTTGCCTCCAACGACGAATTCCTCCGCCAACCCACTTGGCCCCTTTCCTGGAGAACACACATGAAACTGCTGCACATCGACTCGAGCATCCTCGGCGACAACTCTGCCTCCCGCCAACTGAGCGGCGAACTGGTCGCCGCCTGGGCTGCCGCCGAGCCGGGCGTCGAAGTGACCTACCGTGACCTGGCCGCCGACGCCATCAGCCACCTGTCCTCGGCCAGCCTGGTTGCTGCCGGCACCCCGGCCGAACTGCGCGACGCCGCGCAGAAACACGAAGCCGCACTGGGCGAGAAGAGCATCGAGGAATTCCTCGGCGCCGACGCCATCGTCATCGGCGCGCCGATGTACAACTTCTCCATCCCCAGCCAACTGAAGGCCTGGATCGACCGCATCGCCGTCGCCGGCAAGACTTTCCGCTATACCGAGAGCGGCCCGGAAGGACTGGCGGGTGGCAAGAAAGTCATCATCGTCTCCACCGCCGGCGGCATCCACGCGGGCCAACCCAGCGGTATCGCCCATGAGAACTACCTGGTGCTGGTGCTGAACTTCCTCGGCATCACCGACATCGAGGTTGTCCGTGCCGAAGGCCTGGCCTACGGTGACGAGCCGCGCCGCAACGCCATCGCCGGCGCCCAGGCGAGCATCGCCAGCCAGTTCGCCGCTGCCTGATCGCTGCCCAGTGAAAAGCCCCGCGCATGCGGGGCTTTTTTGTGTCCGCGAGTACCGCCTGTCTGCGAGCACGGAGCTACTCTCGCTGGCGCGTACTATGCAGAGGTTCCCACCAGGCGGCGCCCGGCGGCTTCTGCATTCACCAACAAGCCTCGTGGCGCCTGATCTGGAGACACATCGGAGCGAACTGCACCATGGCGAGGCGCCTGTTCTGGTTCCTGCTGCTCGTTACCTTCAGTACCGCGAGTTGGGCGGCACAGGGCTGGAATGTGGGTTTTCACCGCCTGCAGGTGAGTGACCCGCTGGACCAGCAACCGATGAAGGCCATTGCCTTCTACCCCACGCGCGCAGCCGAACAACCCCTGCACCTGGGCAACTTCATCCTGGACGTTGCCTACGAAGGCAAGACCGCCAACGGGCGATTTCCGCTGCTGGTCATGTCCCACGGCAACTACGGCACCCCGCTGGCCCACCGTGACCTGATCGAGGCACTGGTGCGCAAGGGCTTCGTGGTGGTGACGCTGCTGCACCCCGGCGACAACCTGCATGACCACAGCCGCCTGGGCGCGGTGAGCAATCTCTATGGTCGGCCGCTGCAGGTCTCTGAAACCATCAGTGCCGCTCTGCTCGACCCCGAGGTCGCCGCCATCGTCGACCCGCGAAAGGTCGGTGTGATCGGCTACTCCGCCGGCGGAGAGACTGCGCTGATCCTGGCCGGGGCCCAGCCGCGCCTGGACCGGCTGATCAAGTACTGCCAGCAGCGCCCTGACGATCGCGATGCCTGCAGCGAGAAGGGTGAAGTGCGCGCCGACCGCAACGACCTGGTGCCCATGGCCGACCCGCGCGTCGGCGCCTTGCTCCTGCTGGCGCCGCTGAGCCTGATGTACGGCGTTCATGAACTGGAGGATGTACAGGTGCCGGTGTTGCTCTACACCGGCAATGCAGACCACATCCTCGACTGGAAGATGAATGCCGCAGCGCTGGCGCGCAAGTTGCCGCAACAGGCGGATCTGCGGGTGCTGGACGGGGCAGGGCACTTCGTCTTCATGGCGCCTTGCTCGGAGGAGGAAAAGGACGCCACGCCGGACCTGTGTACCGACAACCAGGGCCTGGACCGGCAGGCTATCCATCGCGACCTGGCCGCTTCGGCGGCAGAGTTCTTCGATGTCAGCCTGGGCAGCGCGACCATGCAGACATCGGGGCGCTGATGTTTCTCTGGGAGTGAGCTTGCTCACGAACCGATCGGGCCGCTGCAGACCTGACGACATCGCGGACAGAGTCCGCTCCTGCGAGAAGCTTCTGCGCTCGGGTCGGCCCTCACGCTAACCCTCTCCCCCTGGGAGAGGGCAGGGGTGAGGGGAAAGCATCGGCACGGGCTTCCCGAGAAAGACAGTTGCTCCTGCGGTGAGCAAGTAGGCGCAGGTGTGCGTAGGAGCGGACTCCGTCCGCGATCGCTATCCGTCCGCACTGAACCCCGGCGGCGGGGTTCACTCCCACAAGCAACCAGAAAAAAGCCCCGCACAGAGCGGGGCTTTTTTATCGCTGCACGGAAGTGATCAGACAATCACGCCCTGGCTGCGCAGGTAGTCATCGTAGGTGCCGCTGAAGTCGGTCACGCCGTTTTCCGACAGCTCGATGATGCGGGTCGCCAGGGAGGACACGAACTCGCGGTCATGGCTGACGAAGATCAGGGTGCCCGGGTAGTTCTCCAGCGCCAGGTTCAGCGACTCGATGGACTCCATGTCCAGGTGGTTGGTCGGCTCGTCCATCACCAGCACGTTCGGGCGCTTGAGGATCAGCTTGCCGAACAGCATGCGACCCTGCTCACCACCGGAAATCACCTTGACCGACTTCTTGATGTCGTCGTTGGAGAACAGCATGCGGCCGAGGGTGCCACGTACCAGCTGCTCGCCGCCCTGGGTCCACTGGGCCATCCAGTCGAACAGGTTGTAGTCGTCCTCGAAGTCCTCGGCGTGGTCCTGGGCGAAGTAGCCCACATCCGCGCTGTCGGTCCACTTCACTTCGCCCGCGGTGGGCGCCATGTCGCCGACCAGGGTGCGCAGCAGGGTGGTCTTGCCGATGCCGTTGGGGCCGATGATGGCGATGCGTTCGCCGGCTTCCACCTGCAGGCTGAGGTTCTTGAACAGCGCGTTGCCGTCGAAGCCCTGGCTGACTTTCTCCAGGGTCACCGCCTGGCGGTGCAGCTTCTTGTGCTGTTCGAAGCGGATGAACGGGCTGACGCGGCTGGACGGCTTGACCTCTTCCAGCTGGATCTTGTCGATCTGACGCGCACGGCTGGTGGCCTGCTTGGCCTTGGAGGCGTTGGCCGAGAAGCGGCTGACGAAGGTCTGCAGCTCGGCGATCTGCGCTTTCTTCTTGGCGTTGTCCGACAGCAGGCGCTCGCGGGCCTGTTCGGCCGCGGTCATGTACTCGTCGTAGTTGCCCGGGAACAGGCGCAGCTCGCCGTAGTCCAGGTCAGCCATGTGGGTGCAGACGCTGTTGAGGAAGTGACGATCGTGGGAAATGATGATCATGGTGCTGTTACGCGCCGTGATGATGTTTTCCAGCCAGCGGATGGTGTTGATGTCCAGGTGGTTGGTCGGCTCGTCGAGCAGCAGCAGGTCCGGATCGGAGAACAGCGCCTGGGCCAGCAGCACGCGCAGCTTCCAGCCCGGGGCGACGGCACTCATCGGGCCGAAATGCTGGTCCAGCGGAATGCCCAGGCCCAGCAGCAGCTCGCCGGCACGGGATTCGGCGGTGTAACCGTCGAACTCGGCGAACTGGACTTCCAGCTCGGCCACGGCCATGCCGTCTTCTTCGCTCATTTCCGGCAGGGAGTAGATGCGGTCGCGCTCGGCCTTGACCTTCCACAGCTCCTCGTGACCCATGATCACGGTATCGATCACGCTGAAGTCTTCATAGGCGAACTGGTCCTGGCGCAGCTTGCCCAGGCGCACACCGTTCTCCAGCATGACCTGGCCGCTGGAAGGCTCCAGCTCACCGCCGAGGATCTTCATGAAGGTGGACTTGCCGCAACCGTTGGCGCCGATCAGGCCGTAGCGGTTGCCGTTGCCGAATTTGACGGAAACGTTTTCGAACAGCGGCTTGGCGCCAAACTGCATGGTGATGTTCGCGGTGGAAATCAACTGGGTAACCCTTGGCTGGAACATGATGCGCGCCGGGCGCGAGCGGCGCGGGCGGGCAGTGACGACGGCGCGCGAAGGCGGCCTGACAAAGCCGCCTATTATGCCACAGGCGGGGCGGATCTTGCATGTCCTGCCGCCACAGCGCCCTGACTGCGGGCAGAAGGTGCGAGCTGGCAGTTGAAACCCCCCATTGTCCTGCATCAGAATTCGGTGTTCAGAATTCTGGTGGGGGCTGTATGAAAATCCTAAACGCTCAACATTCGCTCAAGCAGTACCTGGAGCAGGTCAGCGGCAAGCTGATCACCGTGGTCTCGGCCTCCGCCAGTGAAACCGAGTCACTGATCGAAACCCTGGTGGAGAAGGGCAATCGCCTGGACCTGCTGGTGGGCACCATCAATTCGTTCAGCTCGCCGGACTTCATCGATTTCTGTGTCCGCGACGCGGGCGCCAAGGTCAGCTTGCACGTCGACTTCCGCGCGCAGAACAGCGTGCACTGGAAGCTGATCCTGATCGAGCCGGATGTGGTGATCCTGGGCAGCGCCAACTTCACCGAGATCGGTCTGAGCCTGACCCGCGACACCTGCACCGTGATCCAGGACGCCGCGCTGTACGCCGATTACCTGGCGCGCGTGGCCGAGATCAAGGGCATGGACGACGTGGTGCCGGGCGAGGATTCGCCGGCCTTCGACGCGCGACTGGATGAGTACCGCCAGAGCCATCGCCGCGTGCAGGCCAGCCTGGCGCGCAGCGCCCAGTACCTGGACGGCGAGAGCTGGCTGGGCGACGAGACCAACCAGAGCATCCCGCTGTTCATCTGGTACAGCGATCACTCCGACGAGTCCGAGGAGCAGGCCGAGGCCTTCCTGCACGCCAGCAGCGATGGCGTGGACTGGGACGATGTACGCGAGTTCTTCACCTACGAATGCGCGGAGGGCGTGCTGCCCTACGAAGAGGGTGACATGGTGCTGACCGCGCGCTGCAATGGCACGCACATCGGCTTCTATACCTTCGACCGCATCCTCTACCGCAACGGCACCTACTTCATCTACTCCTACCGCAAGAAGCGCTACACCCAGCCGTTCAAGCTGGAGGATGCCAAGGAACGCCTGAAGGACGTTATCCCCGAGTGGTACGAGGAGATGCGTACCTCGCTCAATCGTCATGACATCAACAGCGTGGTGCGTTAAGCGGCAGCCACTCATCGGCGCGCAGTGCGTGACCCTGCGGTCGCGCACTGTGCACCTTGGCAATTCCCGCATGCATGGCTAGCATCCTGCCAGTATCTCGACGTTGCATGCCGCAGTGGCGTGAACCCGTCAGGAACCTGTCAGGAGGCAAAGGATCATGCCGCAACTTCCCCTCGATGAAGTCCCCGTTCGCCGCCGCATGCGCTGGCATTGGCGGCTGCTCACGCTGAAGATCTACATTCTTTCGATATTTCTGCTGGCCTGCATGCTGGGCGGCAGCGCGATGCTGTTCCTCAATGTGCTCAACGACACGCTGGAGCCCGCCCAGCGCCTCGGTTCCTTCGCGGCCGGCGCGCTGATTCTGCTGCTCTGCCTGCATATCCTGCGCATGGCGTTGCTGCCGATGCCCTGGTTACCCAGGCGGCGCTCGCTGGAGTAATCGGCGCCAGAATGAAAAACGCCCCGTGGCAGCGCTGCCACGGGGCGTTTTCTTTCGAGCTTGATCAGATCATCAGAAGATGTTGACCGGGTACTCGACGAAGACGCGTACTTCGTTGCCGTCGTCGTTGTAGGAGCGGGCGTCGTTCGACACGCGCAGCCAGGAGCCGCGCAGCTTGACCGACAGGTCCTTGGCCGGGCCGCTCGGTACGACGTACTTCAGCTGGTTGAAGATTTCGCGCTCTTTACCGTTGCTGGTCTCGGCGGTCTTGATGTTGTCGCCGTAGACGTAGGCCACGGTGTAGCTCAGGCCGGGAACGCCGTACTCGGAGAAGTCCAGGCTGTAGCTGCCCTGCCAGGAGCGCTCGTCTTCGCCGTTGAAGTCCGACCAGTAGGAGTTGGCCAGCCAGATGGTGGTGCCGCCGTCGCCCAGGCCGCCTTCGTTCTGGTACCAGCCGTAGTTGTAGCCGGAGTCGCCGTTGTTGCGCTGGTGCGCGACCATGAAGGTGTGGGCGCCGATGTTGTAGGCGGCCGACAGGCTCCAGATGGTGTTCTTGGTGCCGTCGATGCCGTGGTCGGCAGCGAAGTCTTCGTTGACGCGGGTACGGTAGCCGTTGAAGTCCAGGGTCAGGGACTGCTTGTCGGCCATCGGGATGACGTAGTTCAGGTTCATGTACTGCTTGCGAGCGACGTCTTCGTTCTCGTAGCCGTACAGCGAGCCGCTGAAGCTGTCGGTGAACTTGTAGCTGCCGCCGAACACGTCGATGCGCTTCAGGCCGCCGCTGTCACGCCCTTCGGCGCTCTTGCGGGTTTCCGAGGTGAAGCGGCCGACGTTCAGCTCCAGGCCTTCGATCTCCTTGGAGGTGATCAGGGTGCCGGTGAAGCTTTCCGGCAGCAGGCGGGAGTTGTCGTAGCTCAGCACCGGCAGGGCCGGCATCTGGTCACCGTACTTGATCACGGTGTTGGAGAAGCGTGCCTTCACCGCGCCACCGGCACGGGCCAGGTCGCTGGCGGCTTCGCCGCTGTCGCCCTGCTTGAAGAAATCGATGCCGGGAGCGCCGCTGCGGCCCTTGCCGCCGTCCAGGCGCACGGCGTACATGCCGAAGGCGTCAACGCCAAAACCGACGGTGCCCTGGGTGAAGCCGGAGTTGAAGGTGGCGGTGGCGGCCTGGCCCCATTCGGCCTGGTCTTCCTTGCCGTGCTTCTTGTCGCGATTCATGTAGGCGTTGCGGAAGAACAGGTCGAGGTGGCTGTCTTCGACGAAGCCCTTGGCGGTGGACTGGTCTTCGGCCATGGCGGCGGTCGACGCGAGGATCCCCAGTGCGAGCAGACTGATCCGGTGGTTCAGCATCTTGATTTCCTTAATGGTGCAGCGCCAGCGAGCAGAAAGAAAAAGCTCTCCGCCCCGTAGTGCGTGAACGGGGTAGGTGGAGTCCTGTGCTGGCATGTTCTTTTGGTTGTATTCGGGGCGTGGTCGCCCCGGCGCCGCGGGATAATAGCAGAGGATCGAACTTTTTCGTCCAGCCTCTGTCACGCTCGTGTCATGTTGACCTGATCAACGGCGATGGTTGCCGGATCATGGTGGCTCGAAGGCAATAGGCGCAGTCGCAGCGTGTTGCTGTGTAGTGCCGGTCAGGCCTGGCGGTACGAGCGCTGATAGAGCCAGAGGCTCAGTATCAACCCGCTGAATGCTGCGAGTGCGGCGCAGAGGAATATCGAGCCGAAGCCGAAGCCACTGGCGACGGCGCCCATCAGCGGCCCGGTGACGCCGAGGGAAACATCGATGAACAGTGAGTAGGCCCCCAGGGCGGCGCCACGGTTGGAGGCGGGCACCAGGCCCACGGCTTCCACGCCCAGCGCGGGGAACACCAGCGAGAAGCCAAAGCCGGTCAGCGCCGCGCCGGCCAGGGCGATCCAGGATGTCGGTGCGCTCCACAGCAGGAGCAGGCCGAGGCTTTCCACCGACAGGCAGGCGATGGCGACGCGGAAGCCGCCGTGGCGATTGATGGCGTTGGCGAACAGCAGGCGCGCACCGATGAAGCAGCCGCCGAAGGCGCTCAGGCAATAGACCGCATCTTTCCAGCCAAGGCTGGCGTAATAGAGCGTGATGAAGGTGGCGATGGTGCCGAAACCGATGCCGCCCAGCGCCAGGCCCATGCCATGGGGAAATACCCGGCCGAGTACGTGGTGGAAGGGCATCCGCTCGCCATGCACCAGGGCTGCCGCACGCTTGGGCCACGCCAGGGCGAAACCGAGCGCCGCCAGCAGAACCACGCTGGCGCCCAGGCTGGCCAGCCCGAGCTGACCGACCATCAGCACTCCCAGCGGCGCGCCGATGGCCAGGGCGCCATAGCTGGCGATGCCGTTCCAGGAAATGACTTTCGCGGTGTTCGCCGCACCGACGCGGTCGATCCCCCAGGCGATCGATGCACTACCCACCAGGCTTTCCGAGGTGCCGAGCACCAGCCGCGCCACCATCAGCAGGCCGAGGCTGACCCACGGCAGGCCCTGCGTGGCCCAGGAGCCGAGCATCAGTGCACCGCTGCCAGCACAGCCGAGCATGCCGTAGAGCACCGCGCGCTTGGGCCCGAGGGTGTCGATGACCTTGCCGGCGTACGGACGGGTCAGCAGGGTGGCCAGGTACTGGATGCTGATGACCAGGCCGGCCATCACCGAGCCGAAACCCAGGTCGCTGTGCACATAGCCGGGCAGCACGGCCAGCGGGATACCGATGGTCAGGTAGGCGATGAAGGTGAACAGGACGACGGACACCACTTGCAGGGTGGTGGACGAGTTCGAGCGGGAGTCGGCGGACATGTGCAGCGGTTCGGTACGGCGAGTGGGCTTACATGATGGACCGCGCCTGGCATGTAGGAAAGCTAGCTAACGAACTACCTTTCAGGTCCGGCGTGAAGCGAGCCGATCACGGACGGAGTCCGCTCCTACGCGCCGGCCCGCGCACTGCCTGTAGGAGCGAGCTTGCTCGCGAACGGATTTCTTCGGTGAGCATCGAGGGAGGTGGTTCGCGAGCAAGCTCGCTCCTACAAGGGCCTGCATCAGGCGCGGCGGAAGAGGGTGGGATAATCGATGACCAGGCCGTCATCATCCACCGTCATCAATGCCTGAAAGTCCGTGCCTTCGAGGTTTTCGTACAGATAGTGGTGGGCATCGATCCGCGTGTAGCCCTGGCGCATGCGCACCGGCTTCAGCTTCGGTGCTTCCAGATACACCACCGTCAACTCTCGGCGCTCCCCGTCGGCCAGTTGCAGGCGGCGAATGGGGAAGGTGTTGGTGAAGGGCGACGGCCAGATGTCGATGTCCAGACAGCCGTCCAGATCCATCAGCGCGTCACCATTGGCGTTACGCCAATGGCCTTCGCCATCGGTCAGCAGGTGAAGCTGATGCGCACCGCGCTCGCTCTCGACGGAGAAACGCGCCTCGCGCAAGCGCCATTGGCTGTCCCAGTCGAGTTGGTAGTCCAGCTGATAGGAAGGCCCGCCCGCTTCGTCGATGGCACGCAGTTGGCTTTCCGCGCGGCCTTCCACCAGTTGCAGGGACTCCCAGCTGGCCGCCGGTGCGTGCCACAGACCTTCCCAGTTCAGGGTGCGCATCAAGGCGCCTCCAGCACGAGGCCCAGGCGCTGCCGTTTGGGCAGGCGGGCGACCACCATCTGGTGCGAGCGGGTCAGGGCTTCGCGCAATTCAGCGTCGCCCATGGGGTAGGGGCGCTGCATGGAAATCCAGAAAGCCCGGGCCAGGTAGGGCGCCGGATGGATGCCAGGGCGGTCGACGTAGCCCAGGAACAGCTCCGGACCGACCTTGAAGGCCAGGCCACCATGGCCACTGTCGAGGAAATCAAGGATGGCGAACATCTTGTTGCCAGCCACCGAGAACACCCGATTGCTGCCCCACTTGATGTCTTCGCGGGCGCCAGGCAGTTCCAGGCAGAAGTGGGCTATCTGTTGCGGCGTCATGGCGTGCGTTCCTTCGTTCCCGGGCGTGCCTTCGATCAGTCACGCCTCTGACTAATCACGGAAATAGACCTCGACCAGATGGTAGCCGAACTGGCTTTTCACCGGCCCGTGAATCACGCCGACTGGCTTCCTGAAGATCACCTGGTCGATGGACTTCACCATCTGCCCGGGGCGCACCTCGCCCAGGTCGCCGCCGCGCTTGCCGGAGGCGCAGGTGGAGTGCTTGCGCGCCAGGGCGGCGAAATCCTCGCCCTTGGCCAGGCGCTGCTTGATCTGCTCGGCTTCGGCGGCGGTCTTGACGAGGATGTGGCGGGCCATGGCGACGGGCATTGTTTCGTGTCCTGTGATGAAAGCGTCTGGGCGGCATTGTACGGCAGCAGTGATGCAGGTCGCATTTCACGATGGGTTGCATTGTCTGGTACAGGAGTGCTCCATAGAGTCAATGAGCAAATTCTTATCTATAGGGCGCTGCTGACAGACGGCGCCTGCCGCCACCTTGCGTACGGATGCAGTTCAATGGATATCCAAGCGATGCTCAAGATCCTGGCCACCCAGGATGGTTCGGATCTTTACCTCTCCACCGGCGCGCCGCCCTGCGCCAAGTTCAATGGGGTGCTCAAGCCCCTGACTAATGAACCGATGAAGGCTGGTGATGTGGCGCGCATCGGCTATGGGCTGATGGATGAGGAGCAGCGCGCCGAGTTCGACCGCGAGCTGGAGATGAACCTGGCGATTTCCGTGCCCGGCGTCGGGCGCTTCCGGATCAACCTGTTCAAGCAGCGCAACGAAGTGTCCATCGTGGCGCGCAACATCAAGCTGGATATCCCGCTGTTCGAGGACCTGAAGCTCCCCGAAGTGCTGCTCAAGGTGGTCATGGAGAAGCGTGGCCTGGTGCTCTTCGTCGGCGGCACCGGCTCGGGCAAGTCCACCTCCCTGGCGGCGCTGATCGACCACCGCAACCGCAACAGCGGCGGGCACATCATCACCATCGAAGACCCCATTGAGTACGTGCACCGGCACCGCAAGTCGATCATCAACCAGCGTGAGGTCGGCGTGGACACCCGCAGCTTCCATGCCGCGCTGAAGAACACCCTGCGCCAGGCGCCGGACGTGATCCTGATCGGCGAGATCCGCGACCGCGAGACCATGGAGCATGCCCTGGCCTTCGCCGACACCGGCCACCTGGCGATCTCCACGCTGCACGCGAACAACGCCAACCAGGCGCTGGACCGGATCATCAACTTCTTCCCCGAGGAGCGCCGGCCGCAGTTGCTCAACGACCTGGGCAACAACCTCAAGGCCTTCGTCTCCCAGCGCCTGGTGCGCACCCAGGACGGCAAGCGCCGCGCGGCGGTGGAGGTGCTGCTGGGCACGGCGACCATCAGCGATATCATCAAGCGCGGCGACTTCAGTTCGATCAAGGAGATCATGGACAAGTCCCGCGCCCTCGGCATGCAGACCTTCGACCAGGCGTTGTTCGACCTGGCGGTGGAAGGGGCGATCAGTGAGGAAGAGGCGGTGAAGAACGCCGACTCGGCGAACAACCTGCGGCTGAAGCTCAAGCTGTACAAGGACAACCCGGGCAGCGTCGGCAGCACTGCCACCCCGGCGGCCGCCAAGCCTGCCGCGCCGGCACCTGCGCCCGCTGCACCTGCGGCAGCGCCCCAGCCGGTGGATGCTTCCAGCTGGGGGCTGGAACTTGCGCTGGAAGAGATCGAGGCGGAAGACGCCGAGAAACCGGCCGGGCAGTAAGCCACCTGCTGGACGAAGAAAAGCCCCGGCATGCCGGGGCTTTTTCATTAAGAAGGGCTCACCTGTAGGAGTGGGCTTGCCGGCGCAACGCCAATTCTCCACTCCAGGGTTCGAGCTGTACGTAGGAGCGGACTCCGTCCGCGATCGATTCCCGACCACTCCAATGGGCAGGGAGTTTGGCCAGCCCGATCGCGGACAGAGTCCGCTCCAACGTAAATGTCTGCTTCAGGTGCCGAACACCTCGCCAGCGCTCACTGTAGGAGCGAGCTTGCTCGCGAACCTCCCAACGCTGGCGCCGCCAGGAAGACATCGCGGACGCATTCCGCTCCTGCGAGATACCTCTGCGCTTGGGCCATCCCTCACCCTGGCCCTCTCCCAAGGGGAGAGGGGACCGTTCGGTGCAGGATGAAACCTTCGCGTCAGTCGGCTCGGAATGCTCCCTCTCCCTGAGGAGCGGGGCGCGCAGTCAGGGTTGGGGTGAGGGGGGACAACACAGCGACGGGCTATCCAGAGAAGACAGTTGCTCCTACGGGCGTCGGTGAGTTCGGCGCAAGGCGAGCATCAGAGCAATGACAGCGGATAACTGATGATCAGCCGGTTCTCGTCGAAACTGTTGGTGCTGCCCCAGTCGCGGCGCAGGGTGGAGTTGCGCCACTTGACGTTCAGCGTCCTGAAGGTGCCGCTTTGCACCGTGTACGCCAGTTCACTCTCGCGGCCCCATTCGCTGCCGTCGGCGGTGCTGGCGTTGTGCACGTTGTCGCCGTGGATGTAACGGTTCATCAGGGTCAGGCCAGGAATGCCGAAGCCGGCAAAGTCGTAGTCATGGCGCAGCTGCCAGGAGCGCTCCTTCGCGCTTTCGTAGCTGGCGTTGTAGCTGTCGTTGGCCAGGGTGCCGCCGCTGGTGCCGTTGACGCGGAACCACTCGTCCTTGCCCATGACCTTCTGCAGGCCGAGATAGAAGGTGCTCGCACCGTACCTGGCCGAGAACATCCCGGAGAAGGTGCGGTTGTCGAGGTCGCCGGCTTTGGCGCTGCCATCCTCCTTGCCCCAGAAATAGCCGATATTCGCACCGAGCACCCAATTGCCCAGTGGCTGGCTGTGCTGCAGTTGCAGGTATTGCTGCTGGTAGATGTCCTTCAGCTGCGCACCCCACAGGCCGACCAGGGTGCGGTCGCCGTTGAAGCGGTATTCGCCACCGGCGAAGTTGAAGCGGTCCGAGGTAAAGGCGGGGCGGTTGAACAGCGACATGTCTTGCATGCTGGCGTCGTTGCGCGGGCTGTTCTGGCGGAACTGGCCGCCGTAGAGGGTCAGGCCGTCGATTTCCTTCGCGGTGACCTGGGCGCCCTGGAAGGTCTGCGGCAGTGAACGGCCGTCGTCCGAGCGCAGGATCGGCAACACCACCATCCATTCGCCGAGCTTGAATTCGCTGTTCGATACCTTGGCCTTGCCGGCCACCGCCAGACGGCCGAAATCGTCGGCGGGGCGGCCGTCGTCGTGGGTCGGCAACAATTGGGTGCCGGCCGTGCCCTTGCCGCCATCGAGCTTCAGGCTGTAAAGCCCGAGCACGTCCAGGCCGAGCCCGACGGTGCCCTGGGTGAAACCGGAGCGGGCGTCGAGGATGAAGCTCTGGGTCCATTCCTCAGCCTTGTCCTGGCGGGCTTCGCCGACGTAATTGCGGTTCATGTAGAAGTTGCGCAGCAACAGGCTGGCCTTGGCATCTTCGAGAAAGCTGCCTTCGTTGGCGCTGGCCAGCACGGGCAGGGCGGGCAACAGGCAGGCACCGATGGCGAGGCGGGGCAGGTGGCGGATCATGGGTGTTCCCTCGGCATTCTTGTCGTTGTTCGGGGCGAACGGAGGCCTGCGCCGGGCTCGTTCGAGCGCGGCGAATGGCGGGCGAAATCGGTCAGAGCTCGCGGGTTGGGCGGTCAGCCAGGCGCGACAGGAATCTGCGGAAGGGCGCGGAGGAGGGCGATGCACGCGCGCAGGCGTGCCAGGGTGGGGGTGAGGGTGAGCATGTGAACGGACCTTTCTTATAGTTGTTGGCGCCGCATCGAGGCGGCGGCTGGGTCCATAGTGGTGTTCCGCGGCGGCCCGCCGCAATTCGCCCGAGGCGTAAGCGTTCGCTGTTCGAACATGAATTAACCAAATGGAACATTCCTCCGCGGGTATTGCGCGTAGGATGCCTGGCACAACGCCGAGCGGGACGCGTATCGCCCGGCCTTTCAGCGGACCCGCGAGGTGCTCGGGCAGCGGCGTGGCGGATTCTTTCTGCAGAGCCTCCTGCTAGGCTGTCCTGCTCTCCGTGTTGGCCCCGTGCCGGCCGCATCTGCCTAGTGAATCCGTGAGTCGATGAGTACCAGCCAATCGCCGTTGTCCGGCGTCCACCAGCCCTTCAAGGGCATCCTGCTCATTGTCCTGGCGACCTTCCTGTTCTCCAGCCACGACGCGCTGTCCAAGTACCTGGCGAGCATCTATCCCATCGTCATGGTGGTGTGGGCGCGCTATGTGGTGCACACGCTGCTGATGGCGGGCATCTTCCTGCCGCGCGCGGGGCTTGCAGTGCTGCGCACCCGCCACCCGTTCCTGCAGACGGCCCGGGCGCTGTGCCTGCTGGGTACCAGCTTCCTGTTCACCACCGGCCTGCAGTACATCCCGCTGGCCGAGGCGACCTCGGTGAACTTCCTCGCGCCGCTGCTGGTAACGGCGCTGTCGGTGCCGCTGCTCGGTGAGCGGGTCAGTTTCGGCCAATGGGCGGCGGTCATCGTCGGCTTCATCGGCGTGCTGATAATCGTCCACCCCGGCGGTGAGCTGTTCACCCCGGCGGTGCTGCTGCCATTCGGTTCGGCGCTGTGCTTCAGCGTCTACCAGCTGCTGACCCGCAAGCTCAGCCAGGTGGACAGCCCGACCACCAGCAACTTCTTCGCCGGGTTGTGCAACACCCTGATCGTCAGCGCGCTGGTGCCGTTCTTCTGGCAGTGGCCGGGGCTGGTCCATGGGCTGATGATGCTGGCCCTGGGCACCTGCGGGATGACCGCGCACCTGTTCCTCACCCAGGCGTTCAAGCATGCCGCGCCGGCACTGCTGGCGCCGTTCAGCTATTGCCAGATCGTCTTCGCCGGGCTGCTGGGATTCGTGATCTTCGGCCATACGCCGGAGCCGTCGGCGCTGCTGGGGATCGCGGTGATCTGCGGCAGCGGGCTGGCCGCGGCCTGGCTGCAGAGCCGCAAGGGGTAGGGCGATACCGTTGCCGTAGGAGCGAGCTTGCTCGCGAACGGCTTCACCGGTTGCTCCGACACTGGGCTGTTCGCGAGCAAGCTCGCTCCTACAGAAAAGCAATAGCGCCGGGCGGGGCTACTCGATCTCGAACAAGCCGTGGCGGATCGGCCCGACCTGCAGGCGCTGGCGCACGTCGTCGTCGATGCGCGGGTCGTCTGGCTGGTAAAGCTTCACCTGGCGGTAGGCGCTGATCCGGTTGATCTCCTGGCCCAGGTATTCCCAGACCACACGGGTGCAGGCCGGGGTGCGCCGGTCGCCGCTGGAGACACCGGTCTTCAGCCCGTTCAGGCGGGTGATACGGCTCTTGAAGCTGGGAATGAGGATGGTCTGGCTCATCTCGTTGACGGTGAGCGACTCGTAGTCCATCAGGAATAGCCGGTCCTGCAGCTGGAAGGCCGCGCCCAGGTAGCGGCAGCGCACCCAGTCCTCGGCCTGCACATCGGTGCTGCTGGAACGCTCCTGGCGTTCCTGGCGCTCGAAGAGGAAATTGCCGTCCTGTTCATACAGGTGCACCAGCGACAGCAGGATCGATCCCGGCACCGACATGCAGTTGGAATACTCGAAGTAGTAGCCGCAATAGCGCGACAGATTGCCCGCGTGGTCGCGCAACGGCTGGAGCATTTCCAGCAGCGGGTCATTGCGCTGCACATTGGCCGGCGAAGTGCCGCGCGCGCCGATCAGCCGGGCGAACTGCTCGGGCGGCAGTTGCAACTCGTAGTCCTCGACGCCGAAGAAATCGCCAATCCGCTTGAGGTTGTATGCGGTGGGCTGGCTCTGTCCGCCGAGGTACTTGTTGAACTGCGCACGGTTGATCGAAAGCTTGCGGCAAACCTCCGAAATAGAGCGGTAATGGGCGCACAGCAGCTTGAGGTTGGGGCCAAGGTTTTCGGACATCAGTGCCAGGTCCAGGTGATGCGACTGACGCCATAATAGCGCCAAGTGGCGTCAATTCGTAGCAAGCCGCGAAATTGTTTCAGGAGGCTTCGGGCGCAACCATGCGCCCCTAGTGAGCGGACCAGCCCCAGGTCCGTGCTCCCACAATAACAATCGAGGCCCCAGCACATGCTCGACGCGATCAACGATTTCCTCTCCGGGAAAGTCCTCATCGTCCTCATCGTAGGACTCGGCGCGTATTTCACCATCCGCTCCCGGTTCGTCCAGTTCCGCCACTTCGGCCACATGTTCGGCGTGTTCAAGGAGTCGATTCGCGGCCAGTCGGGCCAGCTGAGCTCGTTCCAGGCCCTGATGCTGTCCCTCGCCGGTCGCGTGGGCGCCGGTAACATCGCCGGTGTCGGCATCGCCGTGACCCTCGGTGGTCCGGGCGCCGTGTTCTGGATGTGGGTCACCGCGCTGGTGGGCATGTCCAGCAGCTTCTTCGAGTGCACCCTGGCCCAGGTCTACAAGCGCAGCGACGGCAACGGCCTGTACCGTGGCGGCCCGGCCTACTACATCCAGCACGGCCTGAAGCTGCGCTGGATGGCCATGACCTTTGCGGTCCTGCTGCTGGTCACCTACGGCTTCGCCTTCAACGGCCTGCAAGCCTTCACCGTGACCCACTCGCTGCAGAATGCCTTCGACATCCCGGTGCTGTACTCGGGCATCGCCCTGGCCGTGCTGCTGGCCATCGTGTTCTTCGGCGGCATCCAGCGCATCGCCGCGGTCTCCGACCTGCTGGTGCCGGTGAAGACCCTGGCCTACATCGCCGTGACCCTGTACGTGATCGTCACCCAGATCGAACTGGTGCCGGGAATGCTGAGCACCATCGTGAAGAGCGCCTTCGGCCTGGAACCGGCCTTCGCCGGCCTGCTCGGCAGCGCCATCGTGATGGGCGTGAAGCGTGGCGTGTTCGCCAACGAAGCGGGCCTGGGCAGTGCGCCGAACGTCGCCGCCGTCGCCGCCGTGCGTCACCCGGCGTCGCAGGGTGTGGTCCAGGCGTTCAGCGTGTTCCTCGACACCTTCGTCATCTGCACCTGCACCGCGCTGCTGATCCTGCTCTCGGGCTTCTACACCCCGGGCTTCGAAGGCGACGGCATCACCCTGACGCAGAACTCGCTGGCCGCCGTGGTCGGTGACTGGGGGCGAATCTTCGTCAGCGTCGCGCTGTCGCTGTTCGTGTTCACCTGCATCACCTACAACTACTACCTCGGCGAGAACGCCCTGCAGTTCATCGTCGGCCGCAGCCGCTCTGCGCTGATCGCCTTCCGCATCCTGGTGCTGGGCCTGATCCTCTGGGGCTCGATGCAGAACCTGGGTACCGTGTTCGCCTTCGCCGACATCACCATGACCTGCCTGGCCTTCGTCAACCTGGTGGCCCTGGCGATGCTGATCAAGACCGGCCTGCGCGTAATGCGCGATTACGACGAGCAGCGCCGTGCCGGCATCGAGCGCCCGGTGTTCGACGCCAGCAAGTTCGCCGACCTGGACATCGACCACGACGCCTGGCGCGACGCGCACAAGATCAACGCCACCGCTCCGGCCCACGGCAGCCTGCCGGCCCAGGGCTGATCCTGCCTCGGACCAAGGTCTGACAAGCGAGGCCGGGACTTCTCCCGGCCTCGCGGTTTATCCTGTGAACTTTCCTACAAGAGCACTGGCATGCGTCGCGTGAAGAACCTCTTCGTCCTCTATACCGGCGGCACCATCGGCATGCTGCAGACCGCCGAAGGCCTGGCGCCGGCTGGCGGTTTCGAAGCGCGCATGCGCGAGCAACTGCAAGGCCACCAGGAGATATGCCTGGATTGGTCCTTCGCCGAGCTGCGCCCGCTGCTCGATAGCGCCAACATGACCCAGGCCAACTGGCTGGCCATGCGCGACGCCATCGTCAATGCGGTGGAGCAGGGCGGTCATGACGGTGTGCTGGTGCTGCACGGCACCGACACCCTGGCCTACAGCGCCGCCGCGCTGTCGTTCCTGCTGCTGGGTCTGGGCGTCCCCGTGGTGTTCAGCGGCTCCATGCAGCCGATGGGCGCGCCGGGCAGCGATGCGCCGGCGAACCTGCTGGGCGCGCTGAAGGCACTGGAGTCCGGCGTCGAGCCGGGCGTCTGGTTGTACTTCAATGGCGAACTGATGCATGGCGCGCGCGTCACCAAGCTGCGCAGCGAGGCCTTCGATGCCTTCGCGGTACTGCCGCGCGAGCGCAAGGGTGAGCGTGCGGCGCTGCTTCCTGGCGAACTGGATTACCGCCAGCCGCGCCAACCGGTGAACCTCTCGGTGCTGCCGCTGTTCCCCGGCCTGCGTGCCGAACACCTGCGCGCGTTGCTGGGCAGTGGCGTACAGGCGCTGTTGCTGGAGTGCTACGGCAGTGGCACCGGTCCGTCGGATAACGAGGAATTGCTGGCGGTATTGCGTGAGGCGCACGCCCGTGGCGTGGTGTTGCCCGCCATCAGCCAGTGTCCGCAAGGGCACGTGGCGTTCGACGTCTATGCCGCGGGCAGCCGCCTGCGCGATGCCGGATTGGTGTCGGGAGGGGGAATGACCCGCGAAGCCGCGCTGGGTAAGCTGTTCAGCCTGATCGGCAGTGGTCTGGCGCAAGACGAGGTGGAACGCCTGTTCGCCCTCGACCTGTGCGGCGAGCGCGTCGACACCGAGTAAAGGAAGGCGCCCCGTTCAGGGGCGCGATTCTTCCAGCGGCACGTTGAGCACTTCGCGCACCAGCATGGCGATGCTGCTCACGCCCATCTTTTCCTTGATCTTGGTGCGGTGCACATCGACCGTCTTGACGCTGATATTCAGCTCGCGGGCGATGACCTTGCTGGCCTTGCCGTCCACCACCATCATCAGGATTTCCCGCTCCCGCCCGGTCAAAAGGTCCAGCTTGTGCTGCAGGACCTGCTTCTGCTCCTGCCCGGCATGCACCTGCACTGCGCTTTTCAGCGCCGCCTGGATGCGATCGAGCATCTGCTGCGGGTTGTAGGGCTTCTCGACGAAATCCAGCGCGCCGTTCTTCATCGCCTTCACCGACATCGGGATATCGCCGTGGGCGGTGACGAAGATGGTCGGCAGGGCGATGCCCTTGTCGTTGAGCATCTCCTGCAGCTGGAAGCCGCTGGTCTCGGGCATGCGCACGTCGAGCACCAGACAGGCGGGAAGCTTGGGGTCGTATTCGCGCAGGAACTCCTCGGCGCCGCCGTAGCACAGCGATTCGATGCTGACCGATTCGAGCAGCCAGGCGAGGGAGGTACGCAGGTCCTTGTCGTCGTCGACGATGTAGACCACGGGTTTTCTAGCATCCATCAGGCGTTGCCACTTTCTTTTTTATCGTTGTAGAGCTGCACGTAGGCCGCGTACGCCGGGCTTTGGCCCGGTCGCCGCAATGGCATGCCCCGGAGCATACCCATAGTCGGCGATGCTGACGATAAAGAAACCACCTACATGACTAGCGGCCACCACCCTCTGGCGTGGTAATCGTCTGAATGTTTCGCGCCCTGGCGCTGCCCTACGCTGGCCCCATACAAGAAAGGCCGGGCGTGCCGGCCACTCCAGCACAAGGGGCGATGACATGGCCAACACCCTCAGCCAGACCCAGATCGATTTCCGCAACGCCATGGCGCAACTGCCGGCGGCGGTGAACATCATTACCACCAATGGCCCGGAAGGCCGCTGCGGCATCACCGCCAGCGCGGTCTGCTCGGTCACCGACTCGCCACCCACCGTGCTGGTCTGCGTCAACCGCGGCAGCGCCACCCACGACGTGTTCCGCAGCAACGGCCACCTGTGCGTCAACGTGCTCTGTGGCGAGCAGGAAGAGCTGGCCAAGCACTTCGCCGGGATGACCAAGGTGTCCATGGAAGAACGCTTCGCCTGGGATCTCTGGGACGACGGCTACGCCGGCCTGCCAGTGCTGCGCCAGGCACTGGTCAGCCTGGAAGGGCGGATCAGCGACTGCAAGGAAGTCGGCTCGCACACCGTGATGTTCGTCGAGCTGGAAAAGGTCGCGGTGCGCGAGCGCCAGGACAGCCTGGTGTACTTCAACCGCGTGTTCCATCGCGTCGACCGCGAGGCCGTGCGCTGCGCGAGCTGACCCCCTGCGGTTTTCGAGATCAATAACAAGAACGAGGTGATTCAGCATGACCGTGAAGATTTCCCAGACTGCCGATATCCAGAGCTTCTTCGAAGAGGCCAGCGGCGCCCTGAACGATGCCGGTAACCCGCGGGTGAAGAGCCTCGTCCTGCGCATCCTGCAGGACACCGCGAAGCTCATCGAGGACATGCACGTCACCCCGGACGAGTTCTGGAAAGCCGTGGACTACCTCAACCACCTGGGCGCTCGCCAGGAAGCCGGCCTGGTGGTTGCCGGCCTGGGCATCGAGCATTACCTCGACCTGCTGCTGGACGCCCAGGACGCCGCCGTCGGCATCGAAGGCGGCACCCCGCGCACCATCGAAGGCCCGCTGTACGTGGCCGGTGCGCCGCTGTCCGAAGGCGAGGCGCGCATGGACGATGGAAAAGACGCCGGCACCGTGATGTTCCTCTCCGGCCGCGTGTTCGACCTCGACGGCAAGCCGCTGGCCGGCGCCGTGGTCGACCTCTGGCACGCCAACACCAAGGGCACGTACTCCTACTTCGACAGCACCCAGTCCGAGTACAACCTGCGCCGGCGCATCGTCACCGACGCCGAAGGCCGCTACCAGGCGCGCAGCATCGTGCCCAGCGGCTACGGCTGCCCGCCGGACGGCCCGACCCAGGAGCTGCTGAACCAGCTAGGCCGCCACGGCCAGCGCCCGGCGCACATCCACTTCTTCATCTCCGCGCCAGGGCATCGCCACCTGACCACGCAGATCAACCTGGCCGGCGACCAGTACCTGTGGGACGACTTCGCCTACGCCACCCGTGATGGATTGATCGGCGAGGTGCGTTTCGTCGAGGACGCAGCCGCCGCCAAGGCGCGCGGAGTGGAAGGGCGCTTCGCCGAGATCGAGTTCGATTTCCAGCTGCAGCAGGCGGTCAGTGCCGACGCGGAAGACCGCAGCAATCGTCCTCGCGCCTTGCAGGAAGCCTGATTCTCTAACTGCTCTGACCCTGCCGATGACCCCGCCGTAGGATGGCGTGGAGCGAAGCGATACCCATCAATCCATGCACTGGCAGCATGGGTATCGCTGCGCTCCACCCATCCTACCCAGCTCGCTGCTCGCCTCGGTCAGGCCGGGGAGCAATCGCGGACGCAGTCCGCTCCTACGCCCTCGGAGCCTTTCTCGCAAGGTGCGTAGGAGCGGACTTCGTCCGCGATGGTTTTCCATCCATGCCGATGCATCGGCGCGTGCGATTCGCGAGCAGGCTCGCTCTTGCCCGCTTTAGCCCCGACGCTCCCGATGCATCAGCCAAAGGAAGTACGGGCAACCGATGAACGCCGCCAGCAAGCCCGCCGAGACCGGCCAGGGATAGGCAATGTTGCGACCCAGCCAATCCGCTATCACCATGATCAAGGCACCGGCCAGCGCGCTCAGCAGCAGTTGCGGCGCGGCGCGGCGCACGCCGAGGTGGCGGGCGATGTGCGGGCCGATCAGGCCGACGAAGCTCAGTGGGCCGACGATGATGGTCGCGGTGGCGGTCAGCACGGCGGCGGTCAGCAGGATTGCCAGGTGACTGCCGCGCAACCGCAAGCCCAGCGCGGTGGCGGTGCCGTTGCCGAGGGTCAGCAGGTCCAGCGGGCGGGCCAGCAACAGGCTCACCCCGATCATCACGGCACCGACGGCCAGCCCGGTGCTCGCGGACGTCACATCCACCTGGTAGGTCGAGCCGGTCATCCAGCTCATCATCGCGGTCATGCGCGGGTCACCGCTGGCCAGTAGCAGCGTGCTCAACGAATGCAGCAGGGTGGTCAGGCACACGCCGGTGAGCAGCAGGCGCTCGGCATTGAAGGTCCTGCGCCAGGCAAACCACAGCAGCAGGCCGAGCGTCAGCAGTGCGCCAATACTGGCCGCCGGCACCATGTAGGTCTGCGGCTGCGGCATCACCAGGAACAGCACCAGCACGGCGATGGCCGCGCCGGACGTGGCGCCCAGCACTTCCGGGCTGGCCATGGGGTTGCCGGTCAGGCGCTGCACCAGCAGGCCGGCGACGGCCAGCATGGCGCCGGCGGCGAGCGAGCCGAGCACGCGGGGTACGCGCCATTGTGCGATGGCGTCGCTGAGCCCAGCGTCGCCCCAGTGCCAGCCGTTGGCGTCCACCGCGAAGTAGATCGCCGGCAGGGTCAGCAAGGCGAGCAGGACGGCCATGCCGATGATCAGCCGCCTAGGATGTTGCCGTTGCGGCTGGGCCGGCGCCGGTCGCGGGATGATCCCGCCGCTGCGCTGGCGACTGAGCAGCCACAGCAGCAGCGGCACGCTGAAAATGCCGGTAAGGATGCCGGCGGGAATCTCCCCGGCGAAGCGCGATAGTTCGCGGGCGATCTGGTCCACCACGCAAAGGAGCGCGGCGCCCAGCAGCGGCGCCCAGATCAGCCGTTGCTTCAGCGTGCGGGCACCGCACAGCCGGGCAATGGCGGGAGCGGCAAGACCGACGAAGGCGAGCATGCCCACCGCACTGGTCACGAAGGCACTCAGCGCCACGGCCACGGCGAGGCCCAGCACGCGGGTGCGGCGCAGGTTGACGCCCACCGCCGCCGCGCCTTCATCCTCCAGGCCCAGGGCTGCCAGCGGGCGCACCATCAGCAGGGCGATGACCATAGCTACCGCCAGGCGCGGGGCGAGGTACAGCACGCCGTCCCAGCCGCTCTGGTTCAGCGAGCCGGCCTGCCAGAGCAGCAGGTCGATCAGGTAGTCGTGGTTAAACAGCACCAGCAGCGCGTTGAGCGACACGCAGTAGAGGCTGATGACCATGCCGGCGAGGATGAAACGCAGCGGCGACAGCGTGCGACCCCAGGCAAAGGCGAACAGCAGGGCCGTGGCGAGCGCGGCGCCGGTCAGGGTGACGGCTTCCAGGCCATGCACCAGCAGCGTCGGGGCGAAGATGGTGGCGGCCGACAGCGCCAGGTTGGCGCCGGCGGAAACACCCAGCGTCACCGGTTCGGCCAGCGGGTTGCGCAGTATCTGCTGGAACAGCGTGCCGGCCAGGGCCAGCGCGGCCCCGGCCATCAGGCTCACCGCCAGGCGCGGGAAGAAGCTGAAATGCAGCAGCACCTGGCGCACGTCGTCCAGGTCCGGCGACCACAGCGCCTGCCACCAGAGTTCGCGGGGCAGGGCGCCTTGCAGGCCGTGGAAGACCAGCAGGCCCGCGAGGATCGCCAGCACCAGCGTGCAGATCGCCGGACCCAGCGGCAGGCCGTTGCGCGGGGCTGCGAGGCCCAGGGTCGATTCAGACATGGGCGACCTCCGTGGCGCTGTCCAGGTAGGCCGCGATGCGCTCGGCGAGGTCCAGCACCGAAGCCGCGCCGGCGTAGGGGTAGAAGCGCTGCAGCGTCAGGGTATGGCCCTGGCGCACGGCGGGCAGGTTGGCCCAGAGGTCGTTGGGCTGCCGCAGGCTCTGCAGGCGCGCCGAGGTGGTGGGGATGTCGACGTAGACCAGGTGCGCGTCCGGGCGCTCGGCCAGCCGCTCGATGCTGACCATGGCCAGCCCCACCGGGCCGACTGGCCCTTGCCAGGCATTCTCGACGCCGAGGCGGTCGAGCACGTCCTGCACCATGCTGTTCCTGCCGTAGACAGCGGCGTGGCGGCCGTCCTGGTTGAGCACGGCAACGCAGACCGGCGGCAGGCTGCGGTTGGCCAGTTTGGCGCGTAGTTCGGCCAGGCGCTGTTCGCCGGCAGCGATGTAGTCGGCAGCGACCTGCTCGACGCCCAATCGCCGCGCCAGGTCATTCATGAAGTCGGTCGTGGCCTTCCAGGCGCCCTCGGCAGCCGGGTAGATGGCGACCTTTTCGGTCGGCGCAATACCGTTGAGTCGGCGCTGCAAGGTTGGCGTCATCGGGTCGCTGAGGATCAGCTGTGGCTGCAGCTGCTGAATCAGTTCGAGGTTCGGTTCCCAGTACGGGCCCACGTCACGCACGCTGTCGGGCAACGCCATCGTCGGCATGCGCACCCGGTAGTAGCGGTCGTCGGAAATCGCCAGGGGCGGCACCCCCAGGGTTAGCAGCGTTTCAGCGGCCACCCAGTTGAGCGCGACGATCCGCGTCAGGCGCTCACCGGCGAAAACCGGTAGGCCGCAGGCGCAGGCCAGTCCGCCCAGGGCAAGGCGCTGCAGCAGGTGGCGACGGGTGAGGGACATGCACTACTCCTCGCGTGAAACAACAGGCTCTTGAAACAGCCGATTCTTGAAACTACCGATTCTTGGAACTACCGGCTCTTGAAACAACAAAGGGCCCCCTGCGAACAGGGAGCCCGGGAGCAGCGGACGGAAGCGACACGGGGCCGCTGCCGTCGGTGCCTTACCAGCTGTACTTCACGCTGGTCATGACGGTGCGGCGCAGGCCCGGGTAGCAGGAGATCGGGCTGTCGCAGGTGGCGGCATAGTCCTCGTCCAGCAGGTTCTGCGCGTTCACCGAGAGGGTCACGTTCTTGTTCAGCGGGTAGCTCACGCCGGCGTCGAACAGGGTGTAGTTGTCGACGTGGTAGGTGTTGGCGTTGTTGCCGTAGAGCGAGCCGGTGTAGCGCACGCCGCCGCCGATGGAGAGGCCGTCGACCGCGCCTTCGTGGAAGGTGTAGTTCAGCCAGCCATTGGCCATGTGCTCGGGTACGTTGGCCGGGCGGTTGCCCTCGTTGGCGTCGTTGCTCTTGGTGATCTTGGCCTTGGTGTAGGTGTAGGAAGCCAGCAGGTCCCAGTTCTCATCCAGCTTGGCCTTCAGCTCGGCCTCGATGCCGCGCGAGCGCTGCTCGCCGGTGGGCTCGTTGAAGCCAGTCGGCACGCCGTTGGCACTGAGCTGCGGGGTGAGGATGTTTTCCTTGGTCAGCTCGTAGGCGGCCAGGGTGATCAGCAGCGTCTCGTCCGGCTGGAACTTCACGCCGGCCTCGTACTGGTGGGCTTCGCTGGACTTGAACGCGCCGCCATCCGGGCCGAGGCCGGAGTTCGGCACGAAGGACTCGGAGTAGCTGACGTAGGGCGCCAGGCCGAAGTCGGTCAGGTAGGTCACGCCGACGCGGCCGGTGAAGGCGTTGTCCTTCTGCATGCTGTGCGCGCCGGTATGGCTGTCCAGGTCATTGCGCACGTAGTCGTAGCGGCCACCGGCGGTGAGGATCCAGTGGTCGTCGAACTTGACCTGATCCTGCAGGTAGGCGCCGACCTGCTCGATGTTCTGGTTGTAGTCGATCGCCTGGCCGGGGAGGGTGGTGTCCTTGGTCGGGCGCTGCACGCTCTGGCCGTACTGCGGGTTGTCCAGGTTCAGCGACGGGCCGAGGGTGCGCCAGCGGGCGATGTCGGCGTCCTGCCAGCTGTAATCGACGCCCATCAGCAGGGTGTGCTTGATGGAACCGGTGTCGAAGTTGGCCTGGAGCTGGTTGTCCAGGTTGAAGGTGTCCATGTGCTGGTCGAAACGGTCGGCGGTACGGATGATGTTGCGACCGACCTGGGCTTGCGGCAACAGGTTGGCGAACACCAGGTCGACCTGGCCATAACGCGCGTTCTGGCGGAACTCCCAGACATCGTCGAAGCGATGGCGGAACTCGTAGCCGAGGGTGTACTGGTCCTGGCTGAAGTGGTTGTAGCTATGGTCGCCCAGCAACGTGCCGGTGGTGTGGCCGTTGACGCTGTAGTCGAAGATCGAGCCGGAGTTGCGGTCACGCAGGAAGTCGGTGAGCACGGTCAGGCTGGTGTCTTCGTCCGGCGCCCAGGTGAAGGACGGGGCGATGTAGTAGCGGTCGTCCTCGACCTCGTGGCCGTCGTCGTATTCGGCCTGGGTGTTGGCATCGCGGGCCAGGCCCACCACGCGGTAGAGGAACTGGTTCTGCTCGTCCAGGGCGCCGCCGAGGTCGAACTGGCCCTGCTTGCGGTCATGGTTGCCGCCGGTCAGCTGGACTTCGTTGATGTGATTGGCAGTGGGTTTCTTGCTCACGCGGTTGACGATGCCGCCGGCGTCGCCCAGGCCGAACAGGCTGGAGGACGGGCCACGCACCACGTCGATACGCTCGAAGGCATAGGGCTCGCTGCGAAAGAACGCATAGCTGTTGTTCTGCTGACGCAGGCCGTTGAGGTAGTCACTGGTGGCCTGCGCGTTGAAGCCGCGGATGTACATCCAGTCGAAGCCCTTGGGGTCCAGGCCATAGGCTTCCACCTTGACGCCCGGCACGTAGCGCAGCGCTTCGGTTACTGTCTGGGCGCCCTGGGCGTCCATCTGCTTGCGGGTGATCACCGAGATCGACTGGGGGATTTCCAGCAGCGGGGTGTCGGTCTTGCTGCCGCTGTTGGAGGTGCGCGGCACATAGCTGTCTTCACCCTCGACGGTGCCGGTGATGACCTGGGCGGACATGTTCAGGGTGTCGCCACTGGCGGAGTCGGCGCCCAGCAGGGTCACGCGGCTGCCTTCCACCTGGTACTTGATGCCGGTGCCCTGCAGCAGACGCTCCAGCGCCTGGGTAGGCTCCATCTCGCCGCGTACACCGGGCGCCCGCAGGTTCTGCACCTGGGTCTGGTTGAAGACGATCTGCAGGTTCGACTGCGCACCCAGGCTGGTGAGGGCGGAGGCCAGCGACTGGGCCGGGATGTCGATACGGACCGGGGCGGCCTCGGCGGCGGAGGCCGCCAGTACCATCCCCAGGGCGGTGGCGCGGACCAGGCGGGCCAGGGGCTTCACCGGGTGCCGGGATTGCAGCGCAGTGCGGGTGCGACTCACTTTGTTAGCTCCTATGATCTTAATGCAGTTTCTAATAAGAATGATTCAGCTTTATGTGACGCGCCGGCTGAAAAAAACCGGAAGAATCCGTTCGATCTTTTTTTATTGCTGAGCGACGACCGCGGGAAAGGCGGCCATCCAGGCCGCCGGGCCGTCAGTGCAGCGCCACGCCAGAAGCACCAGGCGTGGCTGCGCTGCGCTGCTCCTCGACCGCCACGATCTGCCCGGCGCGCATGCGCAGCAGGCGGTCGGCGACGTTGAAATAACGGTCATCGTGGGAAATCACGATCAGCGTCTTGCCCTGGGCGCGCAGCTCGGGCAACAGCTCGGTGTAGAAAATCCGCCGGAACTCGGGGTCCTGGTCCGCGGCCCATTCGTCGAACACCAGCACCGGGCGCTTCTCCAGCCACGCCTGCACCAGCGCCAGGCGCTTGCGCTGGCCGGTGGACAGGTCGATCGTCGAGAACTCCTGGCCGTGCAGGCTGACCTTATGGGCGATCTCCAGGCGCTCCAGGTAGCGACCGGCTTCGACCGGGATGTCCTGGCTGCCCTTGAGCAGGTCCTCGAACAGGAAGTAGTCGGCGAAGATGGTGGTGAACAGTTGGCGGTAGTCGTCGCGATTGCCATCGCCGACCGCTTCGCCATTGAGCAGCAGCTCGCCAGCGCGCGGGGCGTAGAGGCCGAGCAGCAGCTTGATCATGGTGGTCTTGCCGCAGCCGTTGTCGCCGGCGATGAAGAGGATTTCCCCGCGATTCACCGTCAGGTTCAGCGGGCCGACGGCGAAGCCACTGGAACCGTCGTCGGTGGGGTAGTGGTAGGCCAGGTCGCGCAGCTCGATGGAGTGGAACTCCTGTGCCGGGCGACCATCGTCGGCCAGCAGCAGGTTCGGTTCCGGGGAGGAGAAACGCACCGACAACTCGGCGATGCGGCGGAACGCGACCTGTGCACGGGTGACCACCGGCAGCTGGCCGATCAGTCCTTCCAGCGGGCCCTTCATGTACAGCAGCACCAGGATGAAGCCGGACAGCGTCGCCTGGTCGGTGCTCGGCCACAGCGACTGGTAGGCCAGGGCCACGCCGATGACGATGAAGAACAGCGTCGAACCGAAACCCTTGGCCACGTTGAACAGGTTGATCGAGCGCAGCTGGATGTCGCAAATCTCGTCGGCGGTGCCTTGCAGGCGCTCGCTGTAATGCTGGAAGCGGCGCGGGCGGCTGATGCGCAGCTCCTTGGCGCCCTCGGCGATGGCGCGGTAGTGCTTCTGCAGCTCGTCTTCCTTGTCCCGTGCTTCGAAGAAGCCCTTGATGCCCTTGGCCCGTGCGACGTACTGCACGGCGCTGCCGACGACGATGGCGATAGCGGTGGCGAGGAACATCGGCGGCGACAGCCAGGCCAGGTAGCCCAGGCAACCCAGCGTCGTGGTCAGCGCGACGGCCAGCGGCGCGAAGGCGAAGGCGAAGTCGCTGATGGTGTCGATGTCGTGGGTCAGCACGGGGATCAGGCGATGGCTGCGGTAGCGCTCGATCTGCTCGATGGGCGCGGAAATGATCTTGCTGCCCAGGTCCTTGCGCAGCCGTGCTATCACGTGCTGGCCGACGTAATTGGTGCCCATGTCGGAAATGATCGAGCCCAGCAGCGCCAGTACGCACAGCCCGGCGAAACCCAGCAGCAGGCCGGCGGGCATGCCACCCTGCGAATGCAGGCTGTAGTTGATGGTGGCGAGCAGCGCGGTGATGGCCGAGCCGCCGAGAATCCCCAGCAGGGTGGCGGCGGTCAGCGGCAGCCAGTGCGGCCGCAGCAGTTTGAGCATCTCGCGCAAGGCGCTTGGAGCGGGTGTCTGCATCGTCTTTTCCTGGACCCGGCCTGCCGGAAAGCAGGCCGCACAACGGGACGAGACGGCGCGCGAATCAGCAAATCATCGGCAAATCCGAATCGTTGCTATCAAGACGAATGAGCCGGGAGAAAACTGAAGAGAATTTGCGAATTTATCGCAAATGAGTCGGCACAGATGCTGAGGTCTCTGTAGGAGCGGACTCTGTCCGCGATCGGTGTCCGGCGCGAAGCGAGGCCAATCGCGGACAGAGTCCGCTCCTACAGTGGGGTTAGAGCTGAACGTAGCGGCTGGCGAGCACCATGCGGCCCTGGTGGTCCTTGCGCAGTTCCAGCGGCAGGACCTTGGGTAGCGAGTCCACCAGCGCCTGCAGGTCGTCGGTGCGGTAGATGCCGCCAATGCGCATGGCGGCAACGGTCGCATCGTCGAGGAACACCGGCTGCTTGAGGTAGCGATTGATCAGCGGGATGGCTGCTTGCAGCGTCAGGTCGTCGATCACCAGCTTGCCCTCGATCCAGGCGATGGCGCCCGCAGGCGCCACCTGGGCCAGCTCGATGCGCTGGCTGCCCTGGCTGTAGCGCGCCTGCATGCCCGGCGTGAGCTGGGCGCTGTTGCCGTCGACGCTGTCGGGCGGGCTGACCACCACCGAGCCTTCGAGCAGGGTGACCAGCATCTGGTGCGGGTCGGTCCAGACGTTGAAGCGCGTGCCGGTGACCCGTACGCTGCCGTTGTCGGTGTAGACCGAGAAGGGCTGCAAGGTGTCGTGGGTGACCCGGAAGTATGCTTCGCCGCCGCTTTTCAGCCAGGCACTGCGGCGATCGCGGAAGTCGGCGAAGATCAGTTGCGAATGGCTGTTGAGCTCGACTATCGAGCCGTCGGCCAACTCGACCTCGCGTGCGCCGGGTTGCGCGGCGTAGTAGCCGACCTTCGACGGCAGCCAGCCAGCGGACCAGCCGGCCGACCACAGGGCGCCAATGGCCACCAGCATGCCAGCGGCCACGGCGACGATGCGCTTGCCACGGCGTGGGCGACGGGCACTGCTGTGGCGGCGATCGTTCGAAGGCGTCGCTGCGATCGGGGCGGGCGCTACTCGCGGAGTCGCTGGCAGCAGTTCCGAAAGCTGCCAGATCTCCAGCATCGCCTGGTACTCCTCCTCGTGGCGCGGGTCGACTTCGAGCCACTGCGCGAATTCGGCGCGCTCGGCATCGCTGCACTCTTCATCGTGCAGACGCGCGCACCAGTGCGCGGCTTCGGCGCTGACGCGGTCATCGTCGAACGGGGCGGGGGAGCTGGTCATCAGGAATCTCGGTGAGGCCGTTTGCGGCCGATATCACACTTTCTTTTCGCGTTGATGCGAGTGATTATAAATAAGCCTGACTCGGACTGTCAGCAGGCGCCTACAGCCTCGACTGTTTTTCATAGGATGCCCGACGGGGTGGAAAGCGCGTTCATCCGTTATTACAAGGAATTGGTCCTGTACCTCAATCGCCGCCTTGGCGACCGGCAGGTGGCTGCCGATCTGACGCAGGAGGCTTTCCTGCGCCTGCTCGACCGCAAGGGTGACGAGCATATCGAACAACCCCGCGCATTTCTCTATCGCACTGCCGTCAACCTGAGCATCGACCTGCACCGGCGTGGCCGCGTGCGCCGCACCGAAGAACTGGAAAGCCTCGACCGCGAAGGCTGCCTCGATGAGCGCTGCCCGCAGGAAGAGGCCAGCCGGCAGCAGCAACTGCAATTGCTCCAGCGCGCCCTCAGGGAGTTGCCCGAGGCCTGCCGTCGCGCTTTCCTGCTGCGCAAGGTCGATGGCTGCAGCCATGTCGAGATCGCCGAAGCCATGGGTATCTCCCGCGACATGGTGGAGAAGCACATCGTCAACGCGATGAAGCACTGCCGGCTGCGGCTCAGGGCCTGGGGCGGGCAGGGCTAGGCGCGGTTCGTCAGCCGCCCTCGCGTAGGAGCGGACTTCGTCCGCGATCGAATCATTGCCACTCCAATCGGTCAGGGAGCGGGGTCATCACATCGCGGACGGAGTCCGCTCCTACGCTACGCTGATGCATTCACATGGAAAGACGCGCCAGCTCCGCCGGGATTTAGTCCCGCGCGGCTCCTGCGCATTTTTCGAGCCCCGCCTGGCACGCCGTCATTCTGAAATTTTCATGACTTAGTGAGAATCATTCTAAATTTCCGAAAGCCTGTCTCGTCTCTCCAGATAACGCGCTATCGACAGCGCAAATCACGGGCGACACGCAGGAGCGAGCGCCGACCGCCGGATGGCGGGGCGCTCCGGGCAGAGCAGTAAGCCGCCGCCTCCTGCGTGATCCCGCCCCACGGCCATCGCGATACAGGACATTGGCACCATGACCCAGATGATTACCCCGACCTACGACGTGCTCGGCATCGGTTTCGGCCCCTCCAACCTGGCGCTGGCGATCGCCCTGCAGGAGCAGGCGCGACGCGAGGGCCGCCACTACCACGCGCTGTTCCTCGACAAGCAGGCCGACTATCGCTGGCACGGCAATACCCTGGTGGCACAGAGCGAGCTGCAGATTTCCTTCCTCAAGGACCTGGTCACCCTGCGCAACCCCACCAGCCCCTACAGCTTCGTCAACTACCTGCATGCGATGGGGCGGCTGATCGACTTCACCAACCTGGGCACCTTCTACCCGTGCCGCATGGAGTACAACGACTACCTGCGCTGGGTCAGCGAGCAGTTCGCCGAGCAGCGCGTCTGTGGCGAGACGGTCAGCCGCGTGGAGCCGGTGCAGGGCCCGGACGGCATCGAGCTGGTCAAGGTGCTGTCCACCGATGCCCGCGGCCACGAGCGCTTCCGCCTGGCCCGCAGCGTGGTGGTGAGCACCGGCGGTACGCCGCGCTTCCCGTCCGCCTTCAGCCACCTGCGTGACGACCCGCGCGTGTTCCACCACGCCCGTTACCTGGAGTGCATGGCCAAGCAGCGCTGCAACCAGAACGAGCCGATGCGCATCGCGGTGATCGGCGGCGGCCAGAGTGCGGCGGAAGCCTTCATCGACCTGAACGACAGCTTCCCCTCGGTGCAGGTCGACATGGTCCTGCGCGCCGCCGTGCTCAAGCCGGCCGACGACAGCCCCTTCGTCAACGAAATCTTCGCCCCGCGCTACACCGACCTGGTGTTCAACGAGCCCAAGGCCGAGCGCGAGAAGCTCATCCAGGAGTTCCACAACACCAACTACTCGGTGGTCGACCTTGACCTGATCGAGCGCATCTACGGCATCTTCTACCGCCAGAAGGTAGCGGGCGTGGATCGCCATGCCTTCCTTTGCCGGCGCAATGTCGAGGCCGCCAAGGCTGACGCCGATGGCATCGAGCTGACCCTGCGCGACAGCGCTACCGGCGCCGTGGAAACTCATCGCTACGACGCCGTGATCCTCGCCACCGGTTACGAGCGCAAATCGCACCGCGAACTGCTCGCACCGCTGCAGGATTACCTGGGTGATTTCGAGGTGGGCCGCGATTACCGCGTGCTGGCGGATGAGCGCCTGCATGCCGGCATCTACCTGCAGGGCTTCACCCAGGACAGCCACGGCCTGAGCGACACGCTGCTGTCGGTGTTGCCGATGCGCGCGGAAGAAATCGCCGCGTCGCTGTTCGAGCACCTGCCACCGCACGAAGCCGCGCACAAGCCGACGCGCCCGCTGACCGCGGAAAGCGCCTGAGCCAAATGGCCCGGAACTGATTTCCGGGCCGACTAAATTCCTGCCGACCCTGCTCGTCTTACGGGCGGGGTCGTTGCATTCACCAAAGGGTACCCACTATGACACCCAGCTTTTCCCTGCCGTTGCCCGATGGCCGCCAGCTCTCCGCCGACCTTGGCGCGCAGAGCCTGACGCTGCTGCTGGACGGCCAGCCATTGCTGACGGCGCAACGCGAAGGCGAGTGCTGGCAGCTCGACGCTGCAGTCAGTCGCGATGCCCTGTGGGCCCTGGCCTATTGGAGCTTCGCCAGTGACCCGCAGAGCGAGCGTGTGCAGTTCGCTGCCGCCAACGTGCCCGCCGAGGCCTTCGAGCAAGGCCTGGTGAGCCGCGATGAAGTTGGCGGGCGCCTGCAGATCGAGCGTGCGACGTTCTGGCAATTGCCTGCTGCCTGGCACAAGGGCATCGCCAGTGCCGATTACCCGCAGGTCTATCGCATGAGCAGCGGCCGTCGTCATCCGCTGCGCGCACCCAAGCCGCAGGGCGAAGTCTATCGCCGCTTCGATGTGAAGCTGGGGCAATGGATTTCCCTGCGCAGCCTGGACATCGAACTGGACCTTGAGCGCTTCAACCGCTGGCAGAACAGCCCCCGCGTGCTCGAGTTCTGGCAGGAAGGCGGCACCCTGGAACAGCACCGCGCCTACCTGGAAAAAGCCGCTGCCGACCCGCACACCACTACCCTGATCGGCTGTTTCGACGATCAGCCCTTCGCCTACTACGAAGCCTACTGGGCCAAGGAAGACCGCATCGCGCCGTTCTACGAAGTGGGCGATTACGACCGCGGCATCCACATGCTGGTCGGCGAGGAATCCCATCGCGGCCCGCACAAGGTGGAAAGCTGGATGACCGCCCTGGTGCACTACCTGCTGCTGGACGACCCGCGCACCCAGCGCATCGTCGCCGAGCCGCGCGCCGATAACGCGAAGATGATCGGCCACATGCAGCGCCTGGGCTTCTGGCGCGAGAAGGAATTCAACTTCCCGCACAAGCGCGCCGCGCTGATGGTGCAGAGCCGGGAAACCTTCTTCGAGCGTTGCACGCTGTGCTGATAGCGCTGCTCTGCTGGATCGAGGGCCGTGTGACCGAGGGCTGCCGGTGATCGCAGCCCTCGCGCCGCTGTACTTCGGCGAGTTCGCCAGCTATCGCGAAGTGCTGGTGACCCGCGACGACCCACGCCCGTCCGTACCGGCCCGCACGCTGCTCGAGCGCGAGATGCTCGACAGCGTGCTGCGCCGCTTCGATCCCGCGCATGCCGACGGCGACCGTCGCGCACTGGCCTCGCAGTGGTCGAAGTGGTATCTGGTGCGGATCATCCCGCCAGTCGTCGCCGCAGCGTTGGTGCTGGGCCGCTCGCTGCCGCTGGACTTCGACGAGGTGGAAGTGGTGCTGGATGCCGCGGGCATTCCCGAGGCTTTCAAATTGCCGGGGGAGGGCGGGCAGTTCGCTGCACCGCCGGGAGATCCGTTCCAGCGCTTTGCCCATCTGCTGGAAGGCCACCTGCGGCCCTTCATCCAGACCCTCGCCGCTGAGGTGCGCCTGTCGCCCAGGGTGCTCTGGAGCAATGCCGGGAATTACTTCGAGTGGTTCATCGGCGAGATGGGCAAGTTGCCGCCGCTGGCACCGATGCTCGGGCACGGTCGCGAGCTGCTGGAGACCGAGCGCCGCCCGGATGGCACGCGCAATCCGCTGTACAAGCCGATCCAGTATGTCGAGGTGTCCTGCGCGCAGCGCCCGGACGGGCTCTGGCGGCAGCGGCGAACCTGCTGCATTCGCTATCGCCTGGATGAGATGGGCAATTGCGATAATTGCCCGCTGATCGATGAGCCGCCGGTAGAACCCAGCGATCTCTAGCTTAAGAGCTGGAAGTACGCGCAACGCTGGATTTCAGCGCCGCATCGGCGCGAGTTGAAATATCTGGTTTCGCCCCCTCGGGCGACTCACTTTGGAAAGACCCAAAGTAAGCAAAGGTCTTGCCCCTCCATCCGGTTTTTCGCTTAGGCGAAAAATTCCCTCGTTGAAGCGCAGTTTCAGGGGCACGCCGCGAAGGGCCTTCCCTGGCCCATCACGGCTCTCGCGGCATCCATGCCGCTCAACCCCTGAAACTGCGCTTCAACGAGGCCTCCTGAAAGGGGCTGACCGGAGTGTGCGGATATTTCTGTGGAAATCCTGAAGAGCAAAATCCGAAGCTATGGACATGCGCCGGTTCTGCTCTCGTAGGAGCGGGCTCCGTCCGCGATCGGTCAGGCGCCGCTGTGGATTCGTAGGCTGAATCCGCGCTCAGCAACTCAGCGCAGATAACTGATCGGCGAGCCATCCACCGGGTTGCTCAGCACGCCCATGGGAATGCCATAGATGTCTTCCAGCGTGTCGCCACGCATCAGCTCGGCCGGCGAGCCCTGGGCCAGCAGGCGGCCGCCGTGCAGGGCGATCAGGTGGTCGCAGTAACGTGCCGCCATGTTGATGTCGTGCAGCACCACCAGCACGCCCAGGCCCAGCTCGCGGCTCAGTTCATGGACGCGGGAAAGCACTTCCACCTGGTGGGCGATGTCCAGCGCCGAGGTCGGTTCGTCCAGCAGCAGGTAGCGGCTGTTCTGCGCCAGCAGCATGGCCAGCCAGACGCGCTGGCGCTCGCCGCCGGAGAGCAGGTCTACCGGGCGCTCGGCGAAGGCGAGGGTGTCGGTCAGGTCCAGCGCGCGGTCGATCTGCTTGCGGTCTTCGCCAGTCACGCGGCCCAGCGCGCCATGCCAGGGGTAACGGCCAAAGGCGACCAGCTCGCGCACGGTCAGGCCGTCGGTCTGCGGCAGCTGTTGCGGCAGGTAGGCGACCTGGCGCGCGAAGTCGCGGTTGCCCCAGTCCTGCAGCGGCTTGCCATCCAGGCGGATGCTGCCGCTGCTGGCCTGTTGCTGGCGGGCCAGCAGCTTGAGCAGGGTGGATTTGCCCGAGCCGTTGTGGCCGATCAGGCCGATCATGTTGCCGTCGGCCAACTGCAGGCTCAGCGGTTGCAGAAGGGTGCGACCGGGGACGCTGAAACTGACATTTTCCAGTTCGAACATGGGGTCATCCATCAGGGCGGCAGGGCCGGAAAAAGCGGGAGCCCGACTCTAATCCAATCGCTAATGGTTATCAATTTTCCCGGACCTCGCGGAACCGCCGGATCGATTGCCTGTCCCTGAGCGAAAGCGCTTATGATTCAACGCTGTAATTGATCGGATGGGCCCATGGAGTCTGCTGTCGAACGCTACAAACGCCTGCTCGCCGAGGCCATGGCGCGTTATTTCCCCCGTACCACCGAATACCTGCGCGCCGAGCGCGAAGCGGCGCAGCCGCAGCCTCGTGGACGCGGCAAGACCAAGGGCAATGCCAAGGCACCGGCCAAGCGCACGGCGAAAACCAGGAAGGATGGCGAGGGGCCTGCGCCAAGGCGCCCGCGCGCTCCTGCCGTAGCCGGCATCTACGGCACCGCCAAGGCGCCCGATGAACAGCTTGCCCTGGACATGCGCCAGCGCGTGGCCCAGGCCGCCGCCCACGGCGTGATCAGCCAGCCTTCGGACGAACAGTGGGCGATGATCCTCGCGCCCGAACCGCTGACCCGCATCTTCGCCGGCGCCGGCTCTGGCAAGTCCACCACACTAGTCCTGCGCGTGGTCTACATGCTCTGCCACCTGGGCATCGAGGCCGAGCGGGTAACGGTTATTTCCTTCACCAATGCGTCCTGCGCGCAACTGCGCGAGCAACTGGTGAAAGTGCTCGGCTACTGGGGGCATCCGCTCGACGCGGCCCAGGCGCGCCAGTGCGTGCGTACCTTCCACTCGGCCATGGGCACACTGGCAAAGGTGGCGCTGAAGAACCCACGCTGGTTCGAGCAACTGGACGAACGCACGCCGGCAGACGAGCTGGACAACCCGCTGCTCGCTGGGCGCCTGCGCCCGGCGCAGCAACGCCTGCTCAAGCAGGTCTACCAGCAGTGCTATGCCGACCAGCATGAATTCCGCGTTCTGGTACACCAGCTGCTGGAACTGTCGCCACCGCCGGAGGCCGGCGAGGACGGCAAGCCGCCGCGCATCGGCAAGGCACCACTGGATGCTTTCAAACTGTCTGGCGAATTCGTCGCCCTGCCGCTGTTCGAGGCCTTCCATTCCCAGTCCGGGTTCATCGAGAGCATCGGCCTGCGCATCGCCCAATTGCAGCCGAAGAAGCTCGCTTGCCCGCCGCGCGAACGGCAGTTCATCGAAGCGCTGCAACTGTACTGGGCAGCCTTCGAGGTGGTCTTGCAGGAGCAGGGCCTGCTGACCTTCAACCTGGCCTTCCAGCGTCTGACTGACCAGCTCGGCGACGGCAAGCTGCCGGCTGCGGCCCTGGCGCCGTTCCAGCATCTGCTGATCGACGAGTTCCAGGATGTTTCGCCGCAGATCGTGCAGTGGTTGCAGGCGCTGCATCGCGACCTGGCCAAGCGCGGCGAAGCCGTCAGCCTGATGGCCATTGGTGACGACTGGCAGTCGATCTACGCCTGGCGCGGCAGCTCGCCGGAGCTGTTCATGGACTTCGACCGACACTTCCCCAGCAAGGGCCGGCGCAAGAGTCGCGTGCTGCTGCTGGAAACCAACTACCGCAGCATCGACCCGGTGATCCGTGACGGCGATCGCGTGCTCGCAGGCGTGGCCAGCAAACAGGCCAAGACCTGCCGCGCATTTAAGACAGCGGAGGCGGGCGATCATGGGGTCAGGCTGGTGCAGCGTTTCGATGCACGCAACAACCTGCCGATTCTGCTCGAAGAGATCCGCAAGCAGTGCGAGCACGTCGCCACGCGCGGATCACGGGAGAAGACTGCCGTGCTGCTGCTCAGCCGCCGCAACGAGACCCTGCAGACGATCCTCGGCGAGCTGGACCGCAAGCTGCCGGTGAAGGGCATGACCATCCACCGCGCCAAGGGCCTGCAGGCAGAAGTGGCGATCATCGTCGACGACTGCGCGTCGGCGGAGAAACACCCGCTGCGCAGCGCGCTGTACGCGGCCTCGGGCTTCTTTGCCAGCAGCTATGACCAGGCCCAGCAGGATGAGCAGTTGCGCCTTGCCTACGTGGCGATCACCCGCGGCGTGAGCCGGGTGTTCTGGTTCACCCGCAAGGCGCAGGGGCCGACGGCGATCCTGGCGATGCGGCGCAACGTGGAAACGGCTCCGGCCTGAGCCTGGATGTAAGCATCAATCGTCGCGGGTGAGGACTTCCAGCAGTTCGATTTCGAACAGCAGGTTGGAGTTGGGCTGGATGTGCGCACCGACCTGGCGCTCGCCGTAGGCCAGGTGCGCCGGCACGAAAAGCTTGCGCTTGCCGCCGACCTTCATGCCCATCAGGCCCTGGTCCCAACCCTTGATTACCCGGCCGGTGCCGATCACGCACTGGAAGGGGCGGCCCTTGTCGTAGGACGAATCGAAGACGCTGCCGTCTTCCAGGGTGCCCTTGTACTGGGTGGTGATCAGGGCGCCCTTGACCACGGCCTTGCCGTCGCCGACGACGATATCTTCGATCTGCAGTTCGTTGCTCATGGCGTTCTCCGCTGTAGCAGATGCGGCTCAAGCGCCGCGAGGGCGTGCGTTTTCGCAGGAAAGCGCGGCAAAGACAAGCCCTGGCGGCAAGGCTGGCGCACCCGCGTGGCGTGCTCCGACCGTCCGTCGCAATCCCTGGCGGGGCCGGGCAATTCGGCGAATCCGGCCAATGCTCAGCAGGCTGGGTGGCACGCACCGCCGGAGTCGGCAATCAACCCAACCAAGGAGATCGCCATGCACCGTATCAACCACGGATTTCTCATCGGCTTCATCGTCCTGGGCCTCAGCGCCTGCGCCGCAATGCCGGGCGGTGGTAGTGGAAGTGCCGGCGCGCCGGGGGAAATGGAGATTCGCACCGGCGTGGTCGAACAGGTCACCGAGACCCAGGTGCAGAGCAACCACGATACCGGTGTAGGGGCCATTCTCGGCGGCCTGGGTGGCGTGGCGCTGGGCAGCCTGATCGGTCGCGGCAGCGGCCGCGACGTGGCGATGATTGCCGGCGCGCTGGCCGGCGGCGTGGGCGGCAACTATGCCGAGCAGCGCCAGTACGACAAGCCGCAGGAGGCGCAGCAGGTCATCGTGCGGGTGAAGAGTGGCGTGCTGGTGTCGGTGACCCAGCCGGTGAATGCCGATCTCAAACCGGGGACGAAGGTCTACATCGAGGGCCAGGGCGCCGGTGCGCGGGTGGTGCCGCAGAGCGACTGAGTCAGACCGCCAGCTCGCGCAGAATCCAGTCGCGGAAGGCCCTGACTCGCGGATCATCGGCGCTGGCCTGCGGGTACACCAGGTTGTAGGCGTAGTCTTCGGCGACCCGCACGCCCAGCTCGAACGGCTGCACCAGCAGGCCCTGTTCCAGCTCGCGGGCGACCATGGCGTGGTCGGCCAGCCCGACCGCGCCACCCTCCAGCACCGCTTGGACCACGTGGCTGGTGTCTTCAAAGGTAACGCAGGCGCTGGCATCGAAATCGTCCACGCCGGCCGCGGCCATCCAGCGTGACCAGTCCGGCCAGGCTGCGCCTTCGGTTTCACACACCACGTGGCACAAGGTGTGGGCCTGCAGGTCGCGCGGCTCGCGCAATGGCGGCCCGTCCTCGAGCAGGCTCGGGCAGCACACCGGCACGATCTGGGTATCGAACAGGCGCTCGGCCACGAGGCCGGGATAGCGCCCGCTGCCGAAGCGAATGGCCAGGTCGATGTCGTCGACGGCGAAGTCGCGCAGTTCGTCGCTGACGTCGAAGCTGAGCTTCAGCCCGGGGTGCAACGCGCGGAACTGCGGCAGGCGCGGCAACAGCCAGTGCGTGGCGAAGCGCGCGGTGAGCGAGACCCGCAATTGCTCGGACGACCGCGCCAGCCGCCGCGCCCGCACGGTGGCACGGTGCAGCAGGCCGAGGGATTCGACGGCCGCTTCCAGCAGCAGGGCGCCCGCCGGGGTCAGTTGGATACTGCGGCTGGTGCGCACGAACAGGCCAAGGCCGAGCTGGTCTTCCAGCTCCTTGATCTGGTGGCTGACCGCCGCGGGCGTCAGGCCGACCTCTTCGGCAGCACGGGTAAAATTCAGGTGGCGGCCGGCGGCCTCGAAAGTGCGCAGCGAGCGAATGCCGGGGAAGGGTCGGCCCATTGATCTTCAAATCCTATTTGATGATCTGACGAGAAATACTCGTTTCTCCTGGATTCGTCAAAGGCTGATAGTGATCTCACCTGATGTTGAATTTGAAGATCACCGAGCAGAGGAAGCCAAGCCATGTCAGCCGCCATCCATCCCTACATCACCCAACGCAATGCCCGCCCCGCCAGCGCCGATGATCTGGCGCCCCTGGCTTTCGCCGGCTACGCGCACTTCACCGCCATGCAGGTGCGCGACGGCGGCATCCGTGGCCTGGACCTGCACCTGGAGCGCCTGCGCAATGCCTCGCAGCGCTTGTTCGGCCAGGGCCACTCCGATGAGGAGATTCGTGCCGCCTTGCGTACCGCGCTGGAGCAGGCACCGGAAGACGTATCCCTGATGGCGACGGTCTACTCGCCCGCTGGGGAATTCACCGTCGCCGGCCCCGAGCATCGCCCCGAGCTGCTGGTGCGCACCGCACCGCCGTCCGATGGCCCACAGGGACCGCTGGCCCTCGCTATTGCCGGGCACGAGCGGGTGCTGCCGGAGATCAAGCACGTCGGCGAGATCGCCAAGACCTGGTACTTGCGTGAAGCGGTGGCCGCCGGCTTCGACGATGCGGTGTTCACCGACCACCGTGGCCGCTTCAGCGAGGCAACCATCTGGAACCTGGCGTTCTGGGACGGTGAAAGCGTGGTCTGGCCGCGGGCGAAAATGCTTACCGGCACCACCATGGGCATCCTCCAGCGGCAACTGGAACGGCAGGGCGTGCGCCAGGTCACGCGCGCCATCGACCAGCAGGACCTGCCGCGCCTGGCCGGCGCGGTGGTGATGAACTCGTGGACGCCGGCGGTGCCGGTGAGTCGTATCGGCGACGTGGAAATCCCGGCGGCGCCGGAGTTCGTTGAACTGCTGCAGCGCGCCTTCGAGGCGGAGCCGCGTGTACAGCCCTGAGGATTGGGCTGTTCGCGAGCAAGCTCGCCCAATAATCAGGCTGGCAGACTGTAGGGCGAATAACCTGGAACAGGTTATCCGCCGGCGATGGTTCGGCGGATAACGCTGACGCGTTATGCGCCCTACGAAAATCCTGCAGGTGCATGCGCGCAGCTCTTTGTAGGAGCGAGCTTGCTCGCGAACAGGGGCTCAATCCAGATGCGCAGTAAAACCGGTTGCCTGAGGATTGATCTCCTCGCGCAGGATCAGCTCGGGAATCTGGTAATCGCCGCCGTTCTGCCGGCGGAAGGGGATGGGAGCGGTGGTCTGGAGCGTGTCCAAACGCTCGCCGAGCTCCCGTTCGATCTGTCTGTAGCGCTCGCCATCCACCCGGCTGGTGCGGTAGACCAGGTACGCCGGCAGCACCTCGAAGCCGGGGTAATACAGCATGCCGTGGTGGATCGGGAACAGCAGGTCGTCGATCGGGCCGTTGATGCCGCGGGGGCTGTAGTGCGACTCCCAGCCGCCGGTGGTGACCACCAGCATGGCGCGTTTGCCGGCGAGGTTGCCTTCGCCATAGCGGTCGCCCCAGCGCGCGTCGGAGTGCTCGCCGACGCCATAGGCGAAACCGTAGGCATAGACCCGCTCGAACCAGCCCTTGAGGATCGCCGGCATGCTGAACCACCAGAGTGGGAATTGCAGGATCACAGTGTCGGCCCAGCGCAGCTTTTCCTGCTCGGCGGCGATGTCCGTGCTCTGCCGGCCGGCGGCGTAGGCGCGCTGGGAGTCCAGCGAGGGGTCGAAACGCGCTTCGGGATCGCGATCGAGGCTGTCGGAAGCGTCGATCTGGGCCTTCCAGTTCATCGCGTACAGGTCCGAGACCTGCACGGCATGGCCAGCCGCCTGCAGGTGGCGCACGGCGAAGTCCTTCAGCGAGCCATTGAGCGAACGCGGTTCGGGGTGGGCGTAGACGATCAGTACGTTCATGAGTGCCTTCCTGTGAGTCATCCGGTGAGAGGGGATGAACGCAGGATGCGGATTGCCGGGGTATAGTTGAAATGAATATCCCGTATCCCAGGTATATCAATGAATAATCTGCGCAGGCTCGACCTCAACCTGCTGGTGACCCTCGACGTGCTGCTATCCGAGCACAACGTGACCCGCGCGGCCGAACGCTTGAACTTCTCGCAGCCTTCGGTGAGCGTGCATCTGGCCAAGCTGCGCGACATCTTCGACGACCCGTTGCTGCTGCCCGGCCCACGCGGCATGCGCCCGACAGCGCGGGCGGAATCCCTGCGCGAGCCATTGCGCCTGGCCCTGGAAGCGCTGGAACAGGCGGTGGCGCCATCAGCGCCCTTTGATCCGGCGCAGGCGAACAACACCTGGCGCATCGCCGCGACCGACTATGGCGAATCAACCATTCTGCTGCCGGCCTTGAGCGCCATTCGCCGTAGCGCACCGGGCACTCGCCTGGCTCTGCTGGAACTGTCGCCGCCGCGCATCGCTCGGCAGGCGGAGCAGGGCGAAATCGATCTGGCGTTCCATACCAGCGAAGGCAGCCCACCGGGCATGCGCCGGCGCACGTTGTTCACCGAGCGCTATGTGCTGGCCGGCCGCGCCGGGCATCCGAAGCTCAAGCGCAGACCGACCCTGGCGCAGTTCTGCCAGCTGGAGCATGTGATGGTGTCGCCCGATGGCGGCGGCTTCAGCGGTGTGACCGACGAGACGCTGGCGGCGGTTGGCCTGAGCCGGAAGGTGGCGCTGTCGGTGCCGCATTTTCTTTTCGTGATATCGGCCGTCGCCAGCAGCGACCTGGTGGCCATGGTGCCGGCGCGGCTGGTGCGGGATAACCCGGCGTTGCGGGTGGTGGAGGCGCCGGTAGAGGTTCCGGGTTACGAGATGTCGATGCTCTGGGACGAACGCTCGCACCGCGACCCGGCGCACCGCTGGTTGCGGGAGCAGATCGCCGCGTCAGTCTGAGCGTCAATGGCGTTTATGTAGGAGCGAGCTTGCTCGCGAACCGCCCAGCGTCGAAGTCGCCGGTAAGTCCTTGTTCGCGAGCAAGCTCGCTCCTACAGGGCCAAGTCCTGCGTTGGGCCTTCCCTCACCCCAACCCTCTCCCAAGGGGAGAGGGGGCCATCCGTGCCGGCTGACGATGTGGTTTCATCCTGTGCCGATCAGTTCCCTCCCACTTTGCAGCGGGGTGCGCAGCCAGGGCTAGGGTGCGGGGAATACAGGTGGCAGAGGCGTTCACCGTTACTGCGTAAATCGCATCCGCAACAGGTGCTTCAGCGAAGCCTCCAGCGTCTGCCCATGACTCATGCCGTCGAAGGCGTGGAACCGCGCCTGCATGCCGGGCACTTTGCCCACGCTTTCCACCAATTGCTGGGCAGCACGCGGCGCGCTGGGGGTGATGTCTTCGCGCGGTTTGAACGGTTCCTTGCCGCCGCGCATCAACAGCAGTTGCGCGGAGTGCCCGGCCAGCCGGGAGGCGAAGCCGTCCTGCTCATTGAGGATGGCGCCGTCACCCCACCACAGCGAAGGACTGGCCGGTGCGTAGAAACTGAACTGCTGCGGGCGGGTCAGCAACGCGTGCAGGGTCAGCAGGCCGCCATAGGAATGCCCCCAGAGCGTCTGGTTCGAGCGATCGATGGGCGCCCGGGCGGCAACGGCGGGAAGCATGCTGTCGCGCATCAGGTCGAGGAAGGCATCGGCGCCGCCGCTGGGGTCGCCGGTGAGTGGGTCTTTCTGTTCGGCCAGCTGCGGGCGCGGCGGGGTGTAGTCGCGGGTGCGGCCGCTGCGGTCGATGCGCAGTGGCGTCTGATATCCCACGGCGACCAATAACGGTGCCTTGCCGTTGTTCAGCTCAGCGAGGAGTTTCTCGTCCAGCGCACCGATGGCGGCGTTGCCGTCGAGCATCCACACCAGCGGATAGCCGGCGGCGGGTGCGGGATGGTTCGGGCGGGCAATCCACAGCTGGTAGTGGCGCTGGCCATCGGCGGAATCCAGCTTCAGCGCGCTGAAACGGTAGGCAAGGTCGCTGCGCTGCAGCAGGGTGGTGTCCATTTTCTGGTCGGGGGCAGGCGCGGCGTGCGCTGCCAGCCCCGGCACGGCGAAAGCCAGTGCCAGGGCCAGGAGGCGAAATCTCATCAGGCTGTTCTCGTGCTACGAATCAGAAGGACGCGGTGAGGCTGGTGTACAGGGTGCGGCCCGGTTCGTTGTAGGTGGCGGCGCCGGCGCCCTCGATGCCGTTCACCCCCTGGGCGTTGCCCTCGCGGAACAGGCGCTTGTCGAAGACGTTGTCGACCCCGGCGGTGAAGCTCAGGTACTTGGTGAACACGTAGGTGCCGCTCAGCCCGGCGATCGCATACGGCGAGAGCTGGTTGTTGGCGCTGCCGGTGACGCGGTCGCCGTGGTAGTCGTACTTCTTCGGCTTCTGCTTGCCGTACCAGGCGACGCTGGCCTGCAGCGACAGGGCGTCGGTGGCTTGCCAGTCGAGCATGGAGTTGAGGGTGTACTTCGGCGTTACCGAGAGCACGTCACCGGTTTCCTTGTTCTTCGATTGCAGCATGTAGGTGAAGTTGTTGCTCCACTTCAGCTGTTCCATCAACGGGATGGTCAGAGTGCCCTCCAGCCCTTCGACCAGCGCCTTGGGTACGTTCTCCCATTGGTAGATCGCCGCGTTGGCGTAGCTGCCGCTGCCGCCGCTGGCCTGATCGACCGGCGACAGGCCGGATTCGATCTTGTTCTTGTAGTCGTTGCGGAAGTAGGTCAGGCCGGCGATCAGGCCGTCCTGGTTGAACTCGATGCCCAGTTCCTTGTTGACGCTGGTTTCCGCCTTGAGGTCGTCGTTGCCCTGCAGGTAGCAGCTGGTGCTCTGCCCGTAGCAGCCCTGGCCACGGCTGTAGAGCAGGTAGTCGGGGTTGAGCTGGTACAGGTTCGGCGCCTTGTAGGCGCGGGCGATGCCGGCCTTCAGGGTGACGCTCTGGGTCAGTGCGTGGGAGATGTTCAGCGACGGGCTGAAGTTGTCGCCGACGATGCTGTGGTGGTCCCAGCGCAGGCCCGGGGTGAGCATGGTGCCGGGCAGCAGCTCGATGTTGTCCTCGGCGAACAGCGAGAAGATCTGCGCCTGCGAGGTAGTGTCGCGGTTGCTGCCGGCCAGGCCCGGTACCGAGCCGCCTTCGCTGGTGGTCTGGGTGTTGGCGCTGGGGTCGTCGAGCTTCTGCTGCACCCATTCGCTGCCCAGGGTCAGGGTCTGGTCGCGCCAGGCGTGCAGTGGCAGGTTCACTTCGCCGTGGGCGGTGAGGTCGCGCAGGGTGGCGGTGTAGAAGTCGGTGTTGCTGAAGATGCCCTCGGTGCCGCCAGCCAACCCTTCGTTGATGCGGCTGTTGCGGGTCTTCTCGTACTGCAGGTAGGCCATGGAACTGCCGAAGTCCCACTCGCCGCGATGGGTGATCGAGTAGTTCTCGCGGTACATGCGGTTGGTCTCGTGACCGAGCATGGACTTCACGTTGGCGTTGCTGTTGGTGTTCTGCGTATCGCCGGTATAGATGTTGCCCTGGCGGCTGAAACCGGCCTCGAAATCGAGGGTCTGCTCGGGTGTCAGGTGCCAGTTGAGCAGGCCGTTGACGTCCTTGTTGCGCACGCCTTCGCGGCCGGCGGGGAGGGTGCCGACCTGGTTGCCAGTGCGGTTGGATTCGTGGCCGGCGTTGATGTCCCAGTCGTCCGAATCGGTCTTGGCGACGTTGCCGTAGACGCGGTAGCTCAGGGTGTCGGTCAGCGGTCCGTTGAGGCCGAAGGTCATGCGCTGGGTGGCGCCTTCGTCCTTGTGCTGCGGGAAGTTGCTGTAGACAGTGACGTCGCCGTGGGTTTCCTTGCCGGCCTGCTTGGTGATGATGTTCACCACGCCGCCGGCCGCGCCGTTGCCGTAGCGCGCCGCCGCCGGGCCGCGCAGCACTTCGATGCGCTCCACCTGGTCGGCCGGCACCCAGTTGGTGTCGCCACGCGAGTCGCGCTCGCCGCGCCAGCCGTAGCGCACGGCGTTGCGGCTGCTGACCGGCTTGCCGTCGACCAGGATCATGGTGTTCTCCGGGCCCATGCCGCGGATGTCGATCTGCCGGTTGTTGCCGCGCTGGCCGCTGGTGGAGTTGCCGGTCAGGTTGACGCCGGGCATGGTGCGGATGATCTGCGACAGGTCGCTGGCCGGCGGGCGTTTCTTGATGTCCTCGGCGGTGATGATCGACACCCCGGGCATCTGCTTGGCTTCCTCGGCGGCGGTGGCGACGATGGTCTCGCTGTCGAACTCGACCACGTCGGAATCGGCGCTGGCGGCCTGCACGGCGAAGGACAGCAGGCAGCTGGAAAGCAGCAGGAAGGGCGGAAGGAACTGCATCGGACGGGAGGACATCGGTGATCTCCGGCGGAGGGCTATTACTGAGAGATCACAAATGATAATGAATGCTATTTGCCAGTAAAGCGCATTAACTTTCTAAACACTTGCATCAGCCTGTGGGGCCGGCGCGGCGGGCAGCAGCAGGTGCAGGCAGAGCCCGGCCTGGCCATTTTTTGCGCCGTTTTCAGCCCACAGACGGCCCTCCGCGAGCTCGATGCCGCGCCGCGCAATGGCCAGGCCGAGGCCGAATCCGCTGGACTCGGATGGCTGGAGGCGCTGGTACGGCTGGAAAATACGCTCCAGGTCTGCCTCGGCGACGCCGGGGCCATCGTCACTGACGCAGAGGTGCCAGAACGCGCCCTCGCGCCAACCATCCAGGCGTACTTTCCCGTTGCGCGGTGAATGACGGATGCCATTGCGCAGCAGGTTCTCGATGGCCTGGGCGAAGCTGTCCAGGTGCACCTGCACCGTGCAGTCGGTGCCCAGCGAGCAAGGCAGGCGTTCGGCATCCCAGCCGCTCTCGAAGCAGGCGTCTTCGCGCAGTGCTTCCCATACCGACAGCACCAGCACCGGCTCGCGTTCCAGCTGTGGCCGTTCGGTATCCATCCAGGCCAGGTCCAGGGTGTCTTCGAGCAGGCGCTGCATGTCGTTGATCTCACGGTCCAGCCGTTCGCGCAGTTGCTCCGCCGCCAAGTCGCTGTCGTGGGCGATGCGCAGGCGCGCCAGCGGCGTGCGCAGTTCGTGGGACAGGGTGCGCAGCAGCAGTCGTTGCTGGGCAAGGCTGTGGCGTAGCCGCTCGGCCATGTGATCGAAGGCCAGTGCCAGTTCACCCAGTTCATCGCGGCGATGGGCCAGTGGCGTGCCGGGTCCTTCGCTGTCCAGGTCGTCGGCGCGCAGGGCGTCGGCACGGGCGCGCAGGCGATTGAGCGGCAGCACCAGGTGGCGGTAGATCAGCAGGCCGAGGAGGGCGGCGAGCAGGGTCGGCACCACGCCGTGGCTGAACAGGTGCGTCCAGGGTGTCAGGCCACCGGGCAGCAGGCGCTCGGGCAATTGCATGACCAGCCGGCCGCGTTCGGGATGTGCGGGAAACTCGATGCTGACGTAGGGCAGTTCGTCCTGCAGGCGCCGGCTCATCGGCCAGTCGAGCTTGCGCATGAAGGTCAGGTGGCTGGATTCCTCGGCCGTCAGCGGCGTGGTGCCCAGGCTCTGCAGGTGCTCGCCGATCACCGCCACCCAGGTGTCCTCGGCGGCGGACAGCTCCTGGCGGAAGCGCTCGACACCTTCGGCGCCGTGCTGCTCGAAGACCATTTCGGCCTGCTCGGCATAGCGCGCGAGGTAGTCGCGATCGGCTTCGCCGAGGAAGTAGGTGCTGCGCTCCAGCGACAGGCCCCAGGTCCAGATCAGCCAGGTCAGCAGCAGGCAGAAGCCGACCTGCAACGCGGCAAGCTTCCACAGCAGCGGATGGCGACGCATCAGTGGCGCTCCGCGTCCACCAGGATGTAGCCCTGGCCGCGCACGGCCTGGATCTGCACCTGCTGCGCACCGATCGCGGCGAGCTTGCGGCGCAGGTTGCAGACGTGCACGTCGAGCCCGCGGTCGAGGCGCGTGTAGGCGCGGTGCAGCACGCTCTGGTAGAGGAAGCTCTTGCTCAGCGCTTCGCCGGCATGGGCGTTCAGCGTGGCCAACAGGCGATATTCGGAATGCGTCAGCCCGGCGTGTTCACCATGGCGGGAAACGTCCTGCAACTCATCGTCGAACTGCAACGAGCCCTGCACCGGTGGCGCGGCGCGTGCGCGATCCAGATTGACCCGGCGCAGCAGCGCATCGATGCGCGCATCCAGCTCCGCCAGGCTGAAGGGCTTGGGCAGGTAGTCGTCGGCGCCACGGGTGAAGCCGGTGATGCGGTCCTGTTCGGCGCCCAGTGCAGACATCAGCATCACCGGCGTAGCACGCTGGCTGCGCAGGGTATCGAGCAGGGACAGGCCATCGACGCCGGGCAGCATGATGTCCAGCAGGACCAGGTCGAAGTCGTTCTGGTGAACGGCTACGAGGCCCTGGTCACCGTTGGCGCAGGTGGTGACAGAAAAGCCGCGCTGACAGAAATGGCGTTCGAGGTCCAGGCGGAGACGGGAATCGTCTTCCACCAGCAAGAGGGAAGGGGACACAGCAGACCTTGATGAGCATTGCTTTGATGAGAATGTTTAGCATTTGCAAATATCTCATCTCTCCCGGCCAGAAGGCAATGGCAATCTGCCGCGAAGCCCTCAGACCCAGCGTCGCACCCGCTCGCAGAACGCGTCGAACTCGCTACCGAACAGCTCGCGCAGTGCATGTTCCTCCGGGCGGATCTGGAAACGCCCGATATACAGCACGAAGGCTGCGACGCCGAGCAGTGCCGGCACCGAACCGAGGAGTACGCACCAGCCCAGCAGGATGATGGCGAAGCCCAGGTACATGGGGTTGCGGGTATGCCGGTAGATGCCGGCGACCACCAGGGACGAGGCGCTCTCCGGCTTCAGCGGATTGACCGTAGTGCGCGCGCGACGGAAGGACGCCACGCCCGCCAGGCAGATCGCGACTCCGGCCAGCACCACCAGCAGGGCCAGCCACAGGCGGTTGCCCAGCGGGTCGATCGGGCGTACGGCGAGCCACATCAGCGCAGCGCTGATGATCGCCACCAGGGGCGGGGGAATACGGTGTTCCAGCCAATCCATGAGCGTTCTCCGGGCCAGTGCGGCCATCTCCAGTGAGGTGCCAACACTAGCCCAGATTGCTTTCGTTAGCGTGCCTCAGCGCGGTCGGCGCACCGCGCGGACCTTGCCGCTGTTGCCGCCACCGCAGTAGAAGCGCTCGGCGCCATCGGCTTCCAGCCCGGAAACATGCACGCCCTCGGGCATGTCCAGTTGCTCCAGAACCGCCCCGGACTGCGGGTCGATGCGGCGTAGCTCGCTGTAGGTCGCTTCCGGCTCCCAGGTGCCATGCCAGAGTTGGCCGTCGACCCAGGTCACGCCGGTGACGAAACGATTTGAATCAATCGTGCGCAGGATTTCGCCGCTCTCCGGGTCGATCTGGTGAATCTTCCGCGCGCGGTACTCGCCGACCCAGAGTGACCCTTCCGCCCAGGCCATGCCGGAATCGCCGCCATTGCCGGGTGCGGGAATGCTCGAGAGCACCTTGCCGCTGCCGGGGTCGATCTTCTGGATTCGGCTTTCGGCGATCTGGTAGAGGTAGGTGCCGTCGAACGCGGTGCCGGCGTGGGCCGGTACGTCGATGCTGCGCTCCAGGCGACCGTCCTGCGGGTCGAGGCTCTGCAGGCGCTCGCCGACGGCGAACCAGACCCGCTGGCCATCGAAGGTCAGGCCATGCACGCTGCTGACGCCGGGGAACGGGCCGTACTCCTGCAGCACCTGCGCCGGGGATTGCTTGTAATGGGTGGTCATGATGTTGCCCTGCACGTTGTGGTTGAGAGCCTTCAGCCTATTCAGGCGCCGAAGGGCGCGGGGAGTAACAAGGTCGTCGCGAATCCCGCTACTGGCGGCAGCGTCCAGCGCCGTGCGCGCCCTTGCCCCAGCACCTGTACCCGGCCGGCCTCGCTCAGTGCTTCGAGGGCGCGTTGCACGCTGCGCTGGCTGGTGTCCAGCGCCAGCGCCAGGGCCGAGCTGGACCAGGCCTGGCCATCGCTGAGCAGTGCCAGCACTTCAGCGTTGGCGTCCTCTAGCGGCGGTGCAAGGACCACCGGATTGGCGGCGACCAGCCGATAACCGCGTGGCGTCGACTCGATACCCGCCAAAGGCTGCAACAAGCGCCGCAAGCGGCCCATTTCCACCCGCAGGCGCGCACGGTGGGTTTCGTCCGGCTGGCGGATGCGGAACACGCGGGCGATCAGCTCGGTGCGCGAGGCATCGCCCGGCCAGGCTTCCGCCAGCGCTCGGGCAAGGGCAAAGATCACCGGACGGCTGCCCAGCGACAGGCTGCCGACGCGGTTGCGGCAGGCGTCCACCACCAGGGCATCGGAGCGCAGCAGGCTTTCCACTTCATCCAGCGACAGCAGGCGCGCGGCTGGCCGGGCAATCTGCCGGGCGGCGGGTGCATCGAGCGTGCGCGTCGCCTGCTCGACTTCCGCGCGCAGGGCGGCGATACCCGACGCTGCCGCCGCCTCACTGGCCCTTTGCAGCGCAGCGCGGGCCTTGCCCGCCTGCAGCCGGCGGACGGCGATGCCGGAGGCGATCAGCCAATGCACCGTGCGCAAGGAAGGCGGCAGCGCATCCGGCTCCAGCGTGCTCAACGCTGCATCGGCGTCATCGAGCTTGCCGATCAGCAACCCACGACGGATCAGCAGGTAGCGGGCATGCGCGGCATTCAGCCGGTCGCCGTGATCCAGTAGCGCCTGCGCGGCCTGCTCCAGCGGTTCGCTCGGCCAGTTCAGCTCGCGGCTGGCCAGCGCCACTTCCGCCTCGGCCACCTGGCAACGGGCGCGCTCCATTGGCTCGTGGGCGCCGAAGGCCCGGGCGGCCTGGCGCAACAGGGTGCGGGCGCGGGGAAAGTCGCCCAATTGCGCCATGGCAATGCCACGCAAGGCCAGCGCTGGCGGGTCCGCGCGCAGTGCCACGCGGTTCAATGCGCCCAGCGGATCGCCTGCTGCCAGCGCGCGGGCAGCCGCGGTGATCAGCGAATCCATGGAAATCCCGCCACCTTTGTCACTCCCGTAGACGTCGGCCCGCTGCCTAGTCTATGCCATGCCCACCGAGCCGCCGCTGGCGGAGGAGAACTGCCATGACTGCCCATTCCATCGGCACCCGCGAAGAATGGCTGGCCGCACGCCTGGCGCTGCTGGCCGAGGAAAAGGCGCTGACCCGGCGTAGCGACGAACTGGCGCGCAAACGCCAGGCGCTGCCCTGGGTGCTGGTCGACAAGGACTACCGATTCGACACCGAGCGAGGCCCGGCGGCCCTTGCGGAGCTGTTCGACGGACGCTCGCAACTGTTGGTCTACCACTTCATGTTCGGCCCGGACTACCGCGCCGGCTGCCCGTCCTGCTCGAACATCGCCGATGGTTTCGACGGCTACGCCAGCCACCTGGCGAACCACGATGTGAGCCTGGTGGCGGTGTCCCGCGCACCGCTGGAAAGGCTGCTGGGATATCGGCGACGCATGGGCTGGAGCTTCCCCTGGGCGTCATCCCACGGCAGCGGTTTCAACTACGACTTCAACGTGTCCTTCACCGAGGCCCAGCAGCGCGGCGGGGAAGTCGACTACAACTTCCGCCGCGAAGGCCCGGCAAAGGGGCCGGCACCGGCGCCCGTGGTGGAAACCGCCGCCTGCTGCGGCACCGATGTGGCGACTTTTACCCGCGATCTGCCCGGCATGAGCAGCTTCGTTCGCGAAGGCGAGCGCATCTATCACTGCTACTCCACCTACGCCCGTGGCCTGGATGCACTCTGGGGGCTGTTCCAGTGGCTCGACCGTGCTCCGCTGGGGCGCAACGAGCAGGGCATGTGGTGGCGCCGACACGATGAATACTGAGGCTCACACGGGCTTGCGATAAGCCGGCCGCAGCCTCGTCAGCAACGCGGCCGCCAGGTCCAGCGCCGAGCACAGTACGAAGTAGAGCAGGGCGACGAACAGGAACACTTCCGTGGGATGCACCATCACCCGGTTGCTCACCTGGGTGGCGACGAAAGACAGTTCGCCAACGCCGATCACGTAGGCCAGGGAGGTGTCCTTGATCAGCGAGACCCACTGGTTGAGGAACGACGGCAGCATGATCGGCAGCGCCTGCGGCAGGATCACCAGGGTGAGCACCTGCCAAGGGCGCAGACCCAGTGCGCGGGCGGCGTCCCACTGGCCCTTGGGCAGGCTTTCGATGCCCGCGTGCACCGAGTGCGCCAGATAGGCCCCGCCGATCAGCGACAGCGCGCAGACCACCGTGCCCAGCGCCGGCACGTCGATGTGCAGGACGATGGGCAGCAGGAAGTAGACCCAGAAGATCAGCATCAGCACCGGAATGGCGCGGAAGAAACCGAGGAACGCCACCAGCAGCAGGCGTGGTTTGCCGCGCAGCACCGAGAGGGCGATGCCCAGTGCCAGGCCGATCACTGCCGAGACGAGGCCGGAGGCCAGCGCGAGAATCACCGTGAGTGCGGCGCCGCCGAGCGGGCCGTCCGGGTAGGCGCCGAGCAGGAAGTAGGACAGGTTGTCCGAGATCACCGAAAAGTCCATGTCAGGCCCCCTGGCGGTAGCGGCGCGTTTGCTGGATTGCCTGGCCCAGCGCCTCGATCAGCGCGATGGCGCCGACGTACAGCAGGGTGGCGATGCCGAACGCCTGGAAGGTCTTGAAAGTCTGCGTCTCCACCTGGCGCGAGGCATAGGAAAGCTCCGCCAGGCCGATGGCCATGGCCAGCGAGGAATTCTTCAGCGCATTCATGTATTGCCCCATCAATGGCGGCAGCGCGGTGCGCAGTGCCTGCGGCAGGATCACCCAGCGCCACACCTGCAGCGGACGCAGGCCCAGGGCCATGCCGGCCTCGCGCTGCTGCGCGCTGACCGAGGTGATGCCGGCGCGGAATTCCTCGGCAATGAACGCCGTGGTGTAGAGCGTCAGTCCCCAGGCGGCGGCGAGGAATTCGAAGGACGGCCAGGCCAGCCAGCCAAGCTCATGGGGCGTGTTCAGCCAGAAGACGAAGTCCTCCGGCAGCAGCGCCGGTACGCCGAAGTACCAGAAGAACAACTGCACCAGCAGCGGTGTATTGCGCAACAGCGCGAGATAGGCCCGCGCCGGCCAGGACAGCCAGCGCGATTTCGCCTGCCGGGCGATGGCCAGCGGCGCGCCGAGCAGGGTGGCGATAAGGCAGCAGAACAGGGAGATACCCAGGGTCAGCAGGAAGCCGTCGAGCAACCAGCGCAGGTAGGTCGGGGCGAGCAGTTCGCCGAACATGTCACGAATCCATCAGTGGAAGAAACGGCCACGCCCCGGCGAGCCGGGGCGTGGGGTGGCGCGCAGTGGAATGTGGGTCAGCTCTTGTCGCCGATCTTGTACAGGCGGGCCAGCGGGGTCTTGGTGTCCGGGCCGAACCAGGTGTCGTAGATCTTCTGCGCCTGGCCCTGGGCTTCCAGTTCGGTGAGGCTCTGGTTGACGAACTCGGCCAGGGCCTTCTCGCCCTTGGGAATGCCAACGCCGATCAGATCATTGGAAATGGTGAAGGGCGGCACTTCGTACTTGTCCTTGTCCGGCACGTTGGCCAGCAGGCCGATCAGTTTCGGGCCGTCCTGGGTGATGGCCTGGACCTGGCCGTTGCGCAGGGCGGTGAAGGCGAATGGAGTGTCGTCGTAGGCGATGACCTTGGCGCCGGGGAATTTCTCGCGCAGCACGCCTTCGTTGACGGTGCCCTTGTCGACACCGACGCGCCATTTGTTCAGCTCGTCCGGCGACTTCAGGCTGCCCTTGCGCACGATGAACTGCTGGCCGGAGGAGAAGTAGGGGATGCTGAAATCGACCTGCTCGGCTCGTTCGGGGGTGATGGTGAAGTTGGCCAGCACCAGGTCGACCTTGTTCGCGGTCAGCAGCGGAATGCGATTTGCCGGGTTGGTCGGCAGTACCTGCAGCTTGACGCCGAGCTTGTCGGCCAGCGCCTTGGCGTAATCCACGTCGAGGCCTTCGATCTGCTTGCTCTTGGCATCGACAAAGCCGAACGGCGGGTTGCTGTCGAAGGCGGCGACGCGCAGCACGCCGGCCTTCTTGATGTCGTCCAGGCGGTCGGCGTGGGCCAGGCCGGAGATGACGGCCAGGGCGAGGGCGGTAACGGCAGTGAGTTTCTTCATGAACATCCAGCTCCTTGTCGGGCCGCGCTCGTTTGACGGGGTCCCGGAATGATCGAGAGCGGGCGCTCGAGGGTGGGAGAAGCCCGCTGTAGAGCGGCGGGGGTCGCCCGCCGGCGGGGCCGAGTGTGGCAGCGCGACAGGGCGGCGGAGAAGGAATGAATTGGTCTATCTAATAACCAGACGAAATATCAGAAATAAGTCAGATAACCATTTCCATGTTTTTCGCATGCGCGCAGGAGCGGACTCCGTCCGCGATTGCTACGCCCTAGGCGCATGGGCACGGCTTGAGGACATCGCGGACGAAGTCCGCTCCTATCGCACGCCGGTCTCGTGGAAGTGCACCTGTAGGAGCGAGCTTGCTCGCGAACGAGGTTCCCGGCGACTCAAGTGCTGGGCGGTTCGCGAGCAAGCTCGCTCCTACGAAGAGCAGAAGCTGTCAGGGTTTCCAGCGGGCGGCACTGATGTCGACGGCGCGCGGCAGGATGCGTTCGGCGAGGAACAGGTCGGCGGTGCGTTGCTGCGTGGCGATGTCGGCAGCGTCCAGCGGGCGGATCGGCGAATGAGGGCGATGCTTGAAAGTTTCCGCGATCACTTGCGGGGCGAGGCCGGTAACGCGCGCCATGATTGCCACGCTGCCGGCCTCGTCGCTGCGAGTCAGTGCTTCGGCCTGGTTGAGGCTGTCCAGCACCTGGCGGATGAACTCGGGATTCTTTCCTGCGTACTCACGGCTGGACAGGTAGAACGGCCCGCTCAGCCCCACCTCGGAACCATCCGCCAATAGCCGCGCGTTGCCGCCCAGCAGCAGCGCCGAGTACCACGGGTCCCAGATGGCCCAGGCGTCCAGCTTGCCGCTCTCGAAGGCGGCGCGGGCGTCGGCCGGGGTCAAGTACAGCGGCTGGATATCGCGCAGGCTCAGGCCGGCCTGCTGCAACAGGCGCAGCAGCAGGTTGTGCGAGCTGGAGCCTTTCTGGAAGGCCACGCGCTTGCCCTTGAGCTCGGCTACGCTGTGGATCGGGCTGTCCCTGGGCACCACGACGGTTTCCGCCTGCGGCTTGGGCGGCTCGACGCCGACATAGAGCAGGTCGGCGCCGGCGGCCTGGGCGAAGATCGGCGGGATGTCGCCGGTGGAGCCCAGGTCCAGGCTGCCGACGTTCAGCGCTTCGAGCATCTGCGGGCCGGCGGGGAATTCGATCCACTGGATCTGTGTCTGCGGGAAGCGCTGCTCCAGCAGGCCATGCTCCTTGGCCAGTACCAGGCTGACGGAAGCCTTCTGATAGCCGATGCGCAATTGCGCCGGGTCCTGCGCCTGGGCGGCGCAGGCCACGACCAGCAGCAACCCGGCGAGCAGTCGTTGAAGCGGTTTCACAGGCTCATTCCTTCCAGTCGCGGGACGGTTTTTCCCAGAGGTTGATCCCGCCTTCCACGGCGTGGCGATCGATCTCCGCCAGTTCTTCTGCGCTGAAGGTGAGGTTGTCCAGGGCGGCGACGTTCTCGACGATCTGCTCGGGGCGGCTTGCGCCGATCAGCGCGGAGGTCACGCGGGCATCACGCAGCACCCAGGCCAGCGCCAGTTGCGCCAGGCTCTGGCCGCGGCGCTGGGCGATTTCATTCAGCGCGCGGGCGCGGCGGAGGTTGTCCCCGGAGAGATGCTCCGGCCGCAGCGACGCGCCGCCCGGTTGATTGACCCGCGCATCAGCCGGCACGCCATTCAGGTAGCGGTCGGTCAGCAGTCCCTGGGCCAGCGGAGTGAAGGCGATGACGCCCGTGCCCAGTTCGTCGGTGGTGGCCAGCAGGTCCTTCTCCACCCAGCGGTTGAACAGGTTGTAGGCCGGCTGATGGATCAGCAGCGGCACTTTCCACTCCTTCAGTAAGCTGGCCAGTTCGGCGGTCTTGCCGGCGGAGTAGGACGAAATACCGACGTACAGCGCCTTGCCCTGCTGCACGGCGCTGGCCAGTGCGCCGGCGGTTTCCTCCAATGGCGTGTCCGGGTCGAAGCGATGGGAATAGAAGATGTCCACGTAGTCCGCGCCCAGGCGTTGCAGGCTCTGGTCGAGGCTGGACAGCAGGTACTTGCGCGAGCTGCCGCCCTGGCCGTAGGGGCCGGGCCACATGTCCCAGCCGGCCTTGGTGGAGATGATCAGCTCGTCGCGGTAGCCGGCGAAGTCCTCGCGCAGCAGGCGGCCGAAGTTGATTTCGGCGCTGCCGTAGGGCGGGCCGTAGTTGTTGGCGAGATCGAAGTGGTTGATGCCCAGGTCGAAGGCGGTGCGCAGCAGGGCGCGCTGGCGGTCCAGCGGTACGCTGTCGCCGAAGTTGTGCCACAGGCCGAGGGAGAGGGCGGGCAGCACCAGTCCGCTGCGGCCGACACGGCGGTACGGGATGCGCTGGTAGCGGTCGGGGTGGGCGAGGTAGGTCATGAAAACTCCATTGGGTACGGGCCGCCATGGAGGCCGGCCCGTGAATCGTCAGATCGTGTAGCGATTGGCCGGGCGCTTGAGCCCGAGGTGGTCGCGCAGGGTGCTGCCGCTGTAGTCGCGACGGAACACTCCGCGACGCTGCAGTTCCGGCACCACGAAGTTGGCGACATCTTCCAGTCCGCCCGGCAGGTGCGGCACCAGTACGTTGAAGCCGTCGGCGGCGCCGCCTTCGAACCAGGCCTGGAGTTCGTCGGCGATCTGCGTCGGCGTGCCGATCAGGCTGTAGTGCCCGCGACCACCGGCGATGCGCCGGCCAAGCTGGGCCAGGGTCAGGTTCTCGCGCCCGGCCAGTTCGGTGAGCAGCAGCTGGCGGCTACGCTGGCCGCTGTCGGTCAGCGGCAGCTCGGGCAGGGGGCCGTCCAGCGGGTAGGCGGAGAGATCGAAGTTGCCGAGCATGCGCGAGAGCAGGGCGACGCCAACCTGCGGCTCCACCAGTTCCTGGAATTCCTCGAATTTCTCCTGCGCCTCGCTCTGGCTCTGGCCAACCACCACGAACACGCCCGGCATGATCTTCAGCTCATCCGGCGTACGGCCGAACTGGCCCAGGCGGCCCTTCAGGTCGCTGTAGAAGTCGCGCGCGGCAGCCAGTGAAGTCTGCGCGGTGAACACCACTTCGGCGGTCTGTGCGGCCAGCTCGCGGCCGGTCTCGGAACTACCGGCCTGGACGATCACCGGGCGGCCCTGGGGCGAGCGCGCGACGTTCAGCGGGCCTTGCACGTGGAAGTGTTCGCCTTCGTGGTTCAGCACGTGCAGCTTGGCCGGGTCGTAGTACTGCCCGCTGGCCTTGTCGCGGGTGAAGGCATCGTCTTCCCAGCTGTCCCACAGTCCCGTCACCACGTCATGGAATTCCCGTGCGCGGGCATAGCGCTCGGCGAGGCCGAAGTGTTCCTGGCGGTTGAAGTTCAGCGCCTCGGCGGCGGCATCGGAAGTCACCAGGTTCCAGCCTGAGCGACCGTTGGAGAGGTGGTCCAGCGAGGCGAACTTGCGCGCCACGTGGTAGGGCTCGTTGTAGCTGGTGGTTACGGTGGCGACCAGGCCGATGCGCTCGGTCACCGCGGCCAGCGCCGAGAGCAGCGTCAGCGGTTCGAAGTGATCGGAGCGGGCCATGCGGCTGGCGATCTCCGCCGTGGGTGCGGCGACGCTGTCGGCAACGAAGACGGCGTCGAACTTCGCCGCCTCGGCGACCTGCGCCAGGCGCTTGTACAGGCGGAAATCCAGGCCGCCATCGGCCGGGACGTCGGGGTGCCTCCAGGCGGCGACGTGGTGACCGGTGGCCATGAGAAAGGCGCCAAGGGAGAGAGTGCGTGTCATGTCGGGTTTCCTGTGTGTCCGTTGGGAGGACGCAAGGCTGTGGGGTCGATCTCATGGGCGGCGCCGGGGCGAGCCTGTGCCGCATCGGCTCAGAAGTCCTTGCGCAGCTCCACGCCGAAGTAGCGCCCGTCGTCACGCGGCACCATGCGGTAGATGTAGCTGCCGCCGCTGGCCAGCAGCGGCGAGTAGGACTTGTCGGTGAGGTTCTTGCCGAGCAGGGCGACGCGCCAGCCGTCGTTGTAGTCGGCCAGGGCGACGCTGGCGTTCCACAGGCCGTAGGCGCCCTGGATGGTGTCGGGGTTCTGGCTGAGGTCGTACTGCACCTTGTCCTGCCAGCTGTAGTCGGTGCCCAGCTCCACATCCAGGCCGTTGTCCAGCGGGATGCTGTAGTCGGCGCGCACGTAGCTCTTCCAGTCCGGGGTGAAGGGCAGCGGCTTGCCGTCGACATTGCAGCTGGACGCCGCACCCGGCGGGCAGGCGAAGCTGTCGACCCGGGCCTTGGTGTAGGCGAGGGCGCCGGAGAGTTTCAACTGGCGGGTGGCCTGGTAGCTGAAGTCCAGCTCGGCGCCTTCGGTCTTGACCTTGCCGGCGTTGATCAGGCGGGTCACCACCTGCCCGGCGACGGTGTCGTAGAAGTTCGCCTGGTAGTTGTCGTAGACGGTGTGGAACACCGCCAGGTTGGCAGTCAGGCGATTGTCCAGCGCGGTGGCCTTCAGGCCGGCTTCCCAGGAGTTGGAAGTTTCCGGCTTGAGCGCCTCGGTATCGCGCGGTTGCATGTTGAAGAACACGTTGTACGCCGGGCCCTTGTAGCCGCGCGAGTAGGTGACGTAGCTGGTGAGCTGCTCGCTGAGGTCGTACTGCAGACCGAGGCGGCCGGACCAGCCGTCCTCGTCGGTGGAGCCGGAGCTGGACGTGGACGGCTGGATGCCGGTGACCGCCGTGGCCGAGGTGGAGCGCCGGCGGTGGTCGTACTCGAGGTCATCGTGGGTGTAGCGCAGGCCGGCGATGCCGCGGAAATCATCGGTGAAGTTCAGCGTGCTCTCGCCAAACACCGCGTAGGTGTCGCTGCGCGTTCCGTAGTCGGCCACGCCGCTGTTCTGCGCCGTGGTGGAGGTCACCACGCGGCGGTAGGTTTCGTCGTCCACGGCGTGCATGTAGTACAGGCCGCCGACGTACTCGAGGAACTCGCCCCTGGGCGAGGCGAGGCGAAGCTCCTGGGAGTACTGGTCGTAGTTCAGCTCGCCCTTGTCGTGGGAGCTGGGAATGCTCGCGGTGACCTGCGACAGGCGGTCGCCATCCTGCCACTGGGTGTTGTCCCAACCGCGCCAGGCGCTGATGGACGTCAGCGTGTAGTCGCCCAGGTTCCAGTCCAGCTGCGCCGACAGGCCCTTGTTGGTGTCGTCGACGTGGGTGCGGTAATCGCTGTTGATCTTGCGGTTGTCGCTGTCCGCAGTCACCGGGCGCAGGGCGTTGGCGAACGCCGGGCTGGTGGTGCTGGTGATCACGCCGCTGGGGCCGTCATCGTTGCCCTTCATGTAGTCGGCAATCAGCGTGACCTTGAGGTCGTCGTTCGGCGTGAGTTCGAACCTGGTGCGCGCGCCGGCGCGGTTGTAGCCGTTCACCTCGTGGCCGTTGTAGACGTTGTCGACGTTGCCGTCGTAGCTGCCCACCAGGGTGGTGACGCTGGCCTTGAGCTTGCCGGGGATCAGCGTGCCGCCGATGCCAAAGCGGGTGCGGTTCTCGTTGCCGCCGCCAAAATGCGAGTAGTCGATGTAGCCGGTGGTTTCGTCGGGCACCGCGCGGGTCACCACGTTGAGCACGCCGGCCGAGGCGTTCTTGCCGAACAGCGTGCCCTGCGGGCCGCGCAGCACTTCGATGCGTTCCACGTCGAGCAGGTCCAGGGTCGCCTGGCCGGGGCGGCCGAGCACCACGCCGTCGATCACCGTCGAGACGCTCGGCTCCACGCCGGGAGAGGTGGAAATGGTGCCCACGCCACGGACGAACAGCGAGGTGTCCTTGTTCGAGGCGCCGGTGCGGAAATTCAGGGTCGGCACCTGCTGCACGATGCTGGAAATGTTGTTGCGGTTGTCGCGCTCCAGCTGTTCGCCATCGACCACCGAGACGGCCACCGGGACCTTCTGCAGCGACTCCTCGCGGCGGGTCGCGGTGACGGTCACTGCCTTGAGCGTCGGTGCCGAGTCGGCGGACTGGGTATCGCTGCCGGTGGTTTCGGCGGCCTGCACGCTGCAGGCCAGCGCGCCGATCACGCTGGCGATGCCCAGGGCCAGCGCGCTGCGTCGGCCAGTGAATTGCGGACGGCCGAGCGTCCCCCGTTGTTGCGATTGCATAGCCACTCCTTCGTGCCCTGGTCCGCCCTCGGTTCTCTTTGCCGGGGCGCCTTTTTCTACGGGACTGTTTTCTACGGGGCTGTCACGAGCGCTCGCTCGTGCGAGTGGCTGGGATCGTTGCGGACAGTTTGTGTTGTTAGCGCTAACATCGGCGAGTATCCTGAATCGCCAGATAGATCGTCAAATAATTAAAAATTAAGTTTATATTCCTGAAATACAGTAACGGGAGTGCCGAATTGGCCAACCAGACACCGCGCAAACGCCGTGGGGCAGGGCGCGTGACGCTGACCGCCGTGGCAGAACTGGCAAAGGTCTCCGCCATCAGCGTGTCGCGCTACTTCAATCAGCCGGCGCAACTGTCGGATGACCTGCGCGAGCGCATCGGCGCGGCGGTGGAGGAGCTGGGCTATGTGCCCAACCAGGTCGCCGGCGGGCTGGCTTCAGCGCGGGGCAGGGTAGTGGGGATGGTGGTGCCGAACATTTCCGGGCCGATCTTCGCCGACACCATCCAGGCCTTCAGCGACACCCTGGCGGCCCACGGCTACCAACTGTTGCTGGCGTCCAGTTACTTCTCCGAAGACAAGGAGGAAAACGCCGTGCGCGCCTTCCTCGGCTGGAACCCGGCAGCGCTGGTACTGACCAGCCATTTCCATACGCCCGCCACCGAGAAACTCATTGCGGCGGCGGACATGCCGGTGGTGGAGGTGTGGGACTACCAGCCCGGGCGCGCGCCGATCCAGGTCGGCTTTTCCCATTACCAGGTCGGCGTGGATGCCGTGCACTATCTGCACGGCAAGGGCTACCGGCGCATCGCTTTCGTGCAGAACAGCGCAGCGGGCGACTTCAGCGCCCTGGATCGCCGCGACGGCTATGCCGATACCTTGCGCGAACTGGGCGGCGAGCCCTGGATGTTCGTGCCCACCGAAAGTGCACCCTTCGAAGCCGGGCGGCAGGCCATGGAAGCATTGATGGCACGAGGGGCGGAGCGCCCCGAGGCGATCGTCTTCGCCAACGATAACCTTGCTGCCGGTGGCCTGCTCGCGGGGCAGCGCGCGGGGCTGAAGATTCCTGATGAATGCGCGGTGCTGGGGTTCGGTGATTACCCGTTCGCGCTGATGCTGCTGCCCAGCCTGTCCACCATCAAGCCGCCAGCCCGCGAGATTGGCGAGATCGCTGCGCTACGCGTGTTGCAATCCATCGGCGTGGTGCCCCTCGACGGCCCAGTGGAGCGACTGAACCTGCTCGGCTGCCGGTTGCTGGAACGCGAAAGCGCCTGAATCCCGCTGTCTGTCCGCCTACTGTAGGAGCGAGCTTGCTCGCGAACGAGTATCTCGGCGGCTCCGTAGTCGAGCAGTTCGCGAGCAAGCTCGCTCCTGCGAAATCTCAAGCGCTTACTTCGCCAGCAGGTCGATCACTTCCTGGTCGCTGAGTTGGTGGAAGTCCCGGTAATGATCGCCCACCGCACGGAACGGCGACGGGGTATCCAGGCACACCAGCGCGTCCACTTCATCGCGCAGCTTCTGTACGGTTTCTGCCGGGCCGACCGGCACAGCCAGCACCACCTTGTGCGGATGATGACTGCGCAGGCACTGCAGCGCGGCACGCATACTGCTGCCGGTAGCCAGGCCGTCATCGACGACGATCAGGTCGCGATCCGCCAGGCGCGCCGGAGCCTTTGCACCGCGATAGAGCAGGCGTCGGCGCTCAAGATCTGCTCCAGCACCTGTTGCTCGAACCACTCTGGCGGCGGGTCATAGCGTTCGAGCATCTGCTCGTCCACCACCCAGTTCGGCTCCGGGCCATCGACGATGGCGCCCAGGGCGAACTCTTCGTTGCCCGGCGCGCCAATCTTGCGCACCAGCAGCACGTCCAGCGGCGCGCCCAGGGCGCGGGCGATCTCCTTGCCAACCGGTACGCCACCACGGGGCAGGGCGAGAACCAGTGGATTCTCCAGCGGCATGTCACGCAGGACCATCGCCAGCGCCACCCCGGCATGGCGACGGTTGGTGTATTGCACTGAGGGCATCTGAACCTCCTTTCGCGAGTCTCGGCAGCGTGTCCAGGGTAAAAGGGCCGCTCGCGGATGCGTTTCCCGATTGCAGGGTAGACGGACCTGGCGGCGCCTGCGACCTGCCGGAAAGCGTTTGCCCGAGCCCGAGCGGAAGGAGCCGGGCGCGCGCAGTCTGTCCTAAGCTGTGAGCGGTAACCCGATCGAAGGTTCGGGTGTTGCGCCTGAACGGCTGTCGGCGCGCGCGAGAATCGGTGAGATACGCCAGCGTGCCGTCGCCGCCGAGGGAGCGCGGTGCGTTTCCTCGATCATGAGTGTGCTGCGGGCGGCGGGCATGCGAGGAGCAGGGCAAAAAGAAGCCCCGTCGGAAAGGGGCCAGGGGAAACGCTGGGAAGTCCGCTCACCCTAACAGCCTGAGCTTGTCAGCCAAGCAACTTGTGGCGATAGCCCGCTCCGGTTGGGGGCATATGCGCTGCGCTGGAGTTTCAGGCGTCATGCCTAGGTCACCAGGCTTCGAGGCCAGCATTGGGCAGACGCTGGCCAGTTCACCCGTGCCGCCCCGGCAACTGAACTAGACTGCTGCGCACAAAGGCCATCCACCTACTGGCATGGCCACCTTCGCCGGGAGGAATCACCATGCACGCGTACTTGATCCGCTACAGCCGCAATGGCCAACCCATGAGCACGGTGCTGCTGCAGGAGCGCCTGAGCCGCGAGCAGGCGCAGCAATTCGTCCGTGCGCTGCATGGCCCTGTGGGGCGTGACTCACGTTCGGATATCCAGGTGAATGAGGTGCTCTGCACCCAGTGAACGGGCCTGTCGAGCCTTTGAACGAATAAAACGGCGCCGATCCTTCGGCGCCGTTTGCGTAGCGGCGGGGAGCGCTGTTCAAGCGCCGGAACGCCCGCTCACCGGGAATTCAGCGGCCACTACCGTGACTGCGCTGACCGCCCTTGCGACCCGCGTCAGCTGCGCGTGCCGGATCATTCTTGAAGTTGCCGCCGCTGTGCTGGCCGCCTTTCCTGCCGGCTTCGGACGCACGTTGGGGGTCTTCTGCAAAGTTGCCTTTACCGCCTCTATGTTCGGCCATGGGAACTACTCCGTGGGAAATGTCCGTGAGAAGTGAATAGGCGAATGCCGTGCATTCACTTCATCCGAAACATATCGCGCAGGGGTGTTCGACTCTTTTTCAGAACGATCCGGCATGGCGTTGGCGAAATGCCGTTATATGTAAAGTCTTGCCGCCGGTCCGGGTGGTTTTATTGGCGGTCCCCGGAAAATGCCCCTGCATCCCGCTCAAATCCCTCAATTCATTGATATTCGCCGCAGCGGAAATGAACGCTGCGCAGCAGCTAATGGCAAGTGGCCACGGTTTCATTTTCAGCGCAGCGGCGCACGATGACTCGGGCCATGCAGGAGAGACCGATGAATCCGCCAAGCTGTCACGACGTTGCCGAGCTCCTACAGCGCAGTTACCCGCTATTCGACTTCACCTGTAACCGCCAGGAAGATGGCCGCTACCTGATCAGCCTGCAGAGCCGCTACTCATCAAGGCCGCCAACCCAGGTAATCGGGGTTCACGGCAATGAGCTGCGCACCGATCGGCAGGTCAGGAAGCTTGGCATGGAGCTCATAGGTGCACTGATGTAAGAGCGCTCAAACGACGCGTTTGCGCAGGCGGGCAATGAGTTTCTGCCGCTGTTCGCCGTCGGCTTCCCAGACCTTGCCATCCAGGGCATGGCAGATCAGCCATATTTCCTCGTTATTGAGCATCACGGCGCCGCCACCTGCTTCCGCCCGGCGCTTGCGATAGGCAGCCTGTTTCTCGGCATTGGTCATGGCGCCTTCCTTGCGGGGGCGGCCCTTGCGGGGTGCTTCGAAAGCGTCGCGCGTGGCTTTGTCCTTGGCGTCTTTCATCCGTGCTCCTTTTGCATGGTAACGCGTTACGTTTTTCGGGATGAATTTCAGGTAACGCGTTACCGATCATAGGCGCGAACGCCGGCTACGCCAATCGCCGAGAGGCGGAGCAAGGAAATTGCGCAAGCCCGTTCCGGTGATCCCCACCTACACGCAATGGAGGCTGAAGTGGAGCGACTGCGAAAGGTACTGATGGCCTCGGCTTTCAATGAGACCTGCGTCGTCCAGGTGCTGCGCGAGGCCGCACTCAAGGCTTCCACTGTGGATACCGCCACCGCGCTGATCGCGGCCGCGCAATTGCTCGAGCGCGACGCGGAAACCCTGCTTCACGCCGCCCACCGGATTGATCTCGTCCTGCACCATGCAACTGGCGAAGGCGGCGCCGTCGCGCTGGTTGTGATGGACTGACCGGCAAGCCGATAGCCGCCTTTCATTCTGTTTGAACCGTCCATGCCGGCGCCCGGTCAGTGCTTGAAGTACAGCCAGCAACCGGAGGCCCCCATGCAGGACGAATCCCTGACAAAGCGCTACCACGTCAGCTTTGTGAGAGATGGGCGGGAATTCGAGTTCGAAGCCGAGGACGAGTCCATGAGCGAGGCGCGGGCGTGGAGCCATGTCGCGCGCCACCTGCACATCCCGACCCATGATCTTCGCGGCTACCAGCAGCGTTACCACACCATCCGGCGCAACGTGGAGGCGCACAATGTGCAGGACGTCTCCTTTCGCATCGCCTGAGCAGGGCGCCTGCCAATCAGCTCAGGCCTGCGAGGAGATAAGGCGGACGTCGCTGATGGTGATGCCACAGGCGCCCAGCCATGACTCGACCCTGGCGGAGGAATGCTGCGGCCGGGGCTGCTCGGGAAATTCCCGGACGTAGATGGAGAAGGCGATCGCCTTGAGGTGGGGGATGGTCCGCGACCGCATGAGCAGGTGCCGGTCCTCGCCATTGAGTCGATACTCGATCAGCCATTGCATGGTCGCGCTGCTTCCCTGGCAGAGCCGAACTCCGATAAATACTGCAGCAAGAGTAGCCCCTGATCGCTCAGGGGCAATATCGTCAAGGGCTCGCCGTGGCGCACCGGCGACTCAGGCGGCCGCCTCCTTGCCCTGCTCGCGCCCGGCGCGGACATCGAAAGCGCCGCCGGTGAGCACGCCATCCACTGTCACGCGCCCTTTGCCTGGCAGCAGCGGAAACACCAGTTCGGCAAAACGGTAGGCCTCTTCCAGGTGCGGATAGCCCGACAGCACGAAACTGTCGACACCCAGGGCGGCGTACTCCAGCAGGCGCGCGGCAACCGTTTGCGGGTCGCCCACCAGCGCAGTGCCGGCGCCGCCGCGCACCAGGCCGACGCCCGCCCAGAGGTTCGGTGCTACCTCCAGCTTGTTGCGATCACCCCCGTGCAGCGCAGCCATGCGCTGCTGACCCACCGAATCCATCTTCGCGTAGTTGGATTGCGCAGCGGCGATGGTGGCGTCGTCCAGGTGGCTGATCAGCTCGTCGGCGGCGGCCCAGGCTTTCTCGTTGGTTTCGCGTACGATCACGTGCAGGCGCACGCCGAATCGCACCGTTCGACCCTGGCGAGCGGCACGCTCGCGCACGTCGGCGATCTTCTCGGCCACCGCGGCAGGCGGTTCGCCCCAGGTCAGGTAGGCATCCACATGCTTGGCGGCCAGGTCGTGGGCGGCAGGGGAGGAGCCACCAAAATACAGCGGCGGATAAGGCTTCTGCAGCGGCGGGAAAAAGTTCTGCGCGCCGTTCACCTTCAGATGCTTGCCGTCGAAGTCTACGGTTTCGCCCGACAGCAGGCGGCGCCAGATGGTCAGGAACTCGTCGGAAGCGCTGTAACGCTCGTCGTGACTGAGGAACACGCCGTCAGCTTCAAGCTCGGTACTGTCGCCGCCGGGGACGACATTCAGCAGCAGGCGACCGCCGCTGGCCTGGTCCAGCGTGGCGGCCTGGCGCGCCGAGGCAGTGGGATTGCCCAGCGAGGTGCGCAGGGCCACCAGCAGTTTGATACGCCGGGTGACCGGCACCAGGCTGGCGGCGGTCACCCACGGATCGAGACAGCTGCTGCCGGTGGGAATCAGCAGGCCGTCGTAGCCGAGTTGATCGGCAGCCACGGCGATCTGCCGCATGTATTCGTTGGTAGCGGGGCGGCCACTGGTGGAATGACCCAGGTAGCGGGTGTCACCGGAAGTCGGCAGGAACCAGAAAATATCGAGACTCATGGGGTGTCCTCGTTGCCATCATCGAAGTGGGGCGTTGCCCCGTCGGTGCACGCGTGGCAAGTCTTCATTGGAATTCGGGCCCGGCAGCCGTCCTTGTCGGTACGCTCGGTCAGGCAGAAGGGAAAGGGCAACTGCGTTGCGGGTTCTGCACGGCAGCAAGGCCTGTGCCAGAGCGGGAACTCGCGGTTTTTCGGGTATCCGAAGGCAGGGCGCTGTTGCTGCAGCAACAGCGCTGTTGGTTCAGTGTTGCTGTGGAAACACTCCGTACTACGAAAAAGGCATTAGGTTATGCCTTCCGGCGATTTGTCCTGGGCGGCGCGACCGATCAGGATAGGCAATCGTGATTGAAGCCTCTGAAGATCAAGGAACACAGCAAGCGATGAACGACGCCAACCGACTGAACGAACATGGCCCGGTGAACTGGCAACTGGCGCAGATCGTCGACGACCTGCGCGGCGCGCGCAATGAATGGCGCAGCCGTACTGGCCGCCATCCGGAGCAAGGCGGCCGCGAACTGCCGTCGCGCCAGTCCATCGAGGAAGTAGTGGAACGTCTGGCGAGCGCACTGTTCCCCATGCGCCTGGGGCCGAATGACCTGCGCGAAGAAAGCGAGGACTTCTTCGTCGGCCACACCCTGGACGCCGCCTTGAACGCACTTCTGCTGCAGGCTCGCCTGGAATTGCGCTATAGCGCGCGGCAGCGCGGTGACGTGGTGGATAGCCGGATCGACGAGCACGCCGTGGTGCTGGTGCGCGATTTCGCCCGGGCGCTGCCGGAAATGCGCAAACTGCTCGACGCCGATGTGCTTGCGGCCTATCAGGGCGACCCGGCAGCACGCAGCGTTGACGAGGTGCTGCTGTGCTATCCCGGCGTCGTGGCGATCATTCACCACCGCCTGGCGCATCACCTGTACAACGCCGGCTTGCCGCTACTGGCGCGGATCATCTCGGAGCTGGCGCACTCCGCGACAGGCATCGATATCCACCCTGGCGCGCAGATCGGCAGCAGCTTCTTCATCGACCATGGCACTGGTGTGGTGATCGGCGAAACCGCGATCATCGGCAAGCAGGTGCGTATCTACCAGGCGGTGACCCTGGGGGCGAAGCGCTTCACCTCCGACGAGACCGGCCAGTTGCACAAGGGCGAGCCGCGCCACCCGATCGTCGAGGATGAAGTGGTGATCTACGCCGGCGCCACCATCCTGGGGCGCGTCACCATTGGCAAGGGTTCGACCATTGGCGGCAATGTCTGGCTGACCCGCAGCGTGCCGCCTGGCAGCCAGGTGAGCCAGGCCAGCCTGCAACACGATGAGAGTCGCTGCGGAAAGGACTGAAGCCGGCGAAGCGGAGCGGGGGAGTTGACAGCTCCACCGCTCCTTCAGCAGTATCCGTCAGACATTTCGTGCAACGGCAATTTCATGCTTCCCATTCTCGACCACTCGCTCTCCGCTTCGGGCCTTCCTGCCCGGGCATGCGCGTGCGTCGTCGTTGCCAAGAAATCGAAGAAACAGTCGCTCATTTGACCGGGGCGCTGTCCCGTCAGATGGGCTGACAGGACACAAGGCGCAAGGTCGAACCCCCCCGCTTGATTCCCGCATCCCACCCTGACGGCGACCCGACGGTCAGCCAACAGGAGTTTTTGCATGTCGAATTTTCGCGGGATCTGGGTGGCACTGATCACTCCCTTTCGTGATGGCGCAGTGGACTACCCGGCACTGCAGGGGCTGGTTGCCCAGCTACTGGAACAAGGGGTCGCCGGCCTGGTGGTTTGCGGCACCACGGGTGAGGCCGCCGCGCTGAGCCAGGAAGAACAGCTCGACGTGCTAGATGCCGTTCTGCAGTGGGTTCCTTCGCAGCAGGTAATCATGGGGCTGGCTGGCAACAACCAGCGCGAGCTGCTGGCCTTCCTCGAAGATATTCAGCGTCGCCCGATAGCCGCCGTCCTGGTGCCCGCGCCGTACTACATCCGACCGTCCCAGGCGGGGCTGGAAGCCTTCTTCCGCACCGTGGCCGATGCCGCCCGCGTCCCGGTCGTGCTTTACGACATTCCCTACCGCAGCGGGGTGCGCATCGAGCGCGAGACGCTGCGCCGCATCGTGCGCCACCCCAATATTGCCGCGATCAAGGATTGCGCCGGCGACCCGGAAACGACCATGGCCCTGATCGCCGATGGGCAGGTCTCGGTTCTCACCGGCGAGGACCTGCAGATTTTCAGCAACCTCTGCCTGGGTGGCGCCGGAGCGATATCGGCGTCCTCGCATGTTCGCGCCGACCTCTATGTGCAGATGTTCCGGCAGATGGAGGAGGGCGACGTGAACTCCGCCAGGCGCACCTTCTACCGGTTGCTGCCGTGGATGCAGGCAGCGTTTGCCGAGCCGAATCCGGCAGCCGTGAAAGGTGCGCTGGCACTCCTGGGCTCTATCGCCAATGAAGTACGCGAGCCGATGCAGGCCTGCACGCCGGCGACTCTGGAGCGTTTGAAAGGCGTACTGGCGGAACTGGCTGACTAGGCGTTACTGGCGCTCGCGCAGCGACCAGGAGATTGCACGGAACGCAACAGGTAACGCGTTACTGTTATTGACCGCAATAAAGAGTAACGCGTTACGTTTATTGGCTAGGCCTTGTCTGGCACAGGCGCATCGTTGAAGCCTGCCGGTAGCAGCGACCCGGCGCAGTGATCGCGCCCGGGCAAACGGTTTATGGCCTCGATGCCTTTCCGACAATTGCCAGGAGCATTCGCCAAGAATCACTTCGGCGCAGCGAGAGACTGATCGCGAGGAACGAGGCACTCAATGCGCCACGGGAAACGATGTCGCGCTTCGATGCGCAGCGTGCCTGTCACGCCCGGGCGCACTTTCTGCTCGATGGGGATATCGAAGCCGATACCGACGGCGCTGATCGAATCGATTGCTGATGCGCGCTCATCACGATGTCGAACGATGGATGAATTCGTCCAGTGCAGCGCGACGATTCTTCGTGAAGAGAATCGCAGGACAAATTTCCCCACGAACGAGCAGGACCGCTAGCCGCCATGAAGCCAGACTGAGGCAATGATGCAAAAGACAAAAAACAGCCGAACTAGAGGTTTCGGCAGATTAAAATCCGCGACACTGGGCTCAGCGTTCCCTACAGGTAACTTCGCATAATGTATATTATGTTAAATTGCATATAGGGATGCAGATAGCTTTCTACCCAGGCCTCTGTTCCTGCCGAACTGATTCGCCACACTCTTACCCTATCCGCCGGCTCCGGCAAAACAGCTCAGCCTCACTTTGCCTGGACGGCCCCCTCAACTGCTTCGCCAGGGAGTTCCCTTCACAGGATGTCGGGTTTGCCATTTCCCAGCGCAAACCCGATCGATACGTCCTTCTGCTGTCAGTTGCTTCCACGTGCGGTTGAGTTCCACGGTCGTGCTTCGATGCGCAGCGTGCCTGTCACGCCCGGGCGCACTTTCTGCTCGATGGGGATATCGAAGCCGATACCGCCGGCAATCACTTTGCTGTTTGCGGCAATGCCCGGCTTGCCGGGGTTGTTCTCCTGGAAGCCGTACTTCAGGCTCCAGCCAACCGGTGATGCCGGATCACGCACGGCCTCGACCAGGATCTGCTTCTGCAGGATGTAACTGCCCTCGTAATGGCGCTTGAGGAAAAGCACGCCATCCACCTCGTAGTCCGGCACCAGAATGCGTAGTTCGAAGGCGAAACTGACCGACTTGGAGGTCTTCACGCTCTTGTCCGGGTCGAGGAATACCGAAAACAGATGCGGGCTCTGGCTGCGGTCTGGCGGCCTGACGCGGCCGGCATTGCCGGGGAACAGTTGTTCGTAGGAGCGGAAAATCGCTGAATTTTCCCGCACTTCTCGCCGTGTGATCTGCCACTGGCTGCCGCGGATGCTCACCGCCACCTCGAACTGGTATGACGCCCTCACCTGCTTGCCGTCCTTCATCTGCTTGTCGACTTCGGCAGGCAGGGTGATGTCGTCAATGTCGAGCACGCCGTCGAAGCGCAGTTTTCCGAACAGGAATCGCGTCAGGTTCTGGAAACCCTCCTCGGAATTGACGATGCCGTAGTACCCGGAATGGCTGCGATGGACGAAAGCCCTGGGTGAGCTGACATCCTTGCCGTCGGCGTCCGTTCCATGAGTCGTTGCATTCTCGATGCGTACCAGGCCGTCGCTCTCGTCGCCGGCGGCCCAGGCCGATGCGCCTGCCATGACCCTGTAGTCCTTGGGATTGGTACCGACCAGATTGAAAATCCAGTCGGCCGGAAAGCCACGGACTTCGGACACATCCTCGGTGCCCTTGGGCAGGCTCAGGTAATCGGCCATGCGCTCGCGGTTGAAGTTGTTGACGTCGCCGAAGGTCAGCCAGCCCGGTACGTTGCGCACGATGCGCATGTCGATGCCGTTGTGCGGCGTGGCATAGGTGAAGAGTTTTTCTACTGCATCGCGTGCCTCCTGTGTGCCCAGGCTGGCGTTCTGCAAAAAGGCCCGGCAGACCAGGCCGCCCATGGAATGGGCCACCAGATTGACGCGGAAATTCTGCGCGGTTACGCCGGCGGCAAGGTTTTCCGGGTTGTCCAGGACCTTGCGCTTGAGGGCGAGAATCAGGTCGTTCAAACCTTGGGCGAAGTGTGTGATCGGCGGTGTCTCACCAGAGCCGAAGACGCTGGAAGCCTCATCGTAGAAACGATGGATGACCACGCAGCGATAAGGAACCGCTTCGTTGCCGACGCCAAGCTTGTCGATGCCATCGAAGTACAGGTCGTCGTACTGGTATTCGCCCATCAGGCGCACCAGCGGCGATTCGAAATAGAAACGCTGGGTTTCGCCGGTCCAGCTCCGGCGCGATCGGGTGGAGCCGATGTTGAACCCCATGTAGGGATCGGAAACGGTATCTTCGATTTCCCCGGCGGTCGCGGCAAAACCGCGGACGTAAATGATCGGATGGAACGGGTGCAGTGGCGATGCAGGCATGACGAGGCTCTCCTTGCTGGACATGGCCGGGCATGACCCGGGCTGTGTGACGAGGAGCAACCTCCCGCTCTTCCTGGCAGAGCCACACCTGCTCATCGGCGTTGATCAATAGGGTTAGTCGAGGCGCTTGCGTGCGTCTACCGAGCGCCCTGGCCAGACGACGAATTGCATCTGCTGCAATCGCGCAAGCCGGGCGCCCTGCTCCGCCTGGCGCTATCCAGCGCAAGCGGCGAACTTCGTCCGGCGTCGAGGCGAGACGCAGCTATCCTGAGTTCGAACGGCCCAACGGCGACAAGGAGACGCTGCTTGAATCGGACCCGACTGTTCATCGCATCCTGCCTGTTGCTGACACCAATCCTGAGCCTTGCCGACAGCGCGGCGGCCTTCCTGCATGGCCGCGTCTACGAGCTGCGCCGCGATATGAAGCAGCCCTCCTGCGTCGAGTGGCCAAGCGGCCTTCCGAATGGCGTCTGGGGCAACGGCGGCGAATACCTGCCCGACAGTGACTATCTGAGCGCCGATGGCGAGGTGCTGATCACCTCCGCGATCTACAAGCCCGCTGGCGTTCGGGTCTCACACACCTTCTACAGGAACCGCCAGGCGTGCCAGGCCGAGCTCGCCGGAAAGCCTTCCGCTGTGCCGAGCGCTGTTCCAGCAAAGGACGTCGCCCAAGGCACCTACGTCGACAGGCTCCAGCGCGATGTCGGCAGCCGCCTGTATTTCAGCTCTGCCGAAGCCGAGACGCTGGTGAAGAAGATCAATATCGACTGCAAGGCTCCGGATGGCCGCTACCTCCCCCTCTATAACGCGCTGCTGGCCCGCCTGGATGAAGCCAGTACGCCCGAGGCCTGGATGGAGACCAGCGTGGTCAATACCGGCAAGAAGCTGCAGGTGTTCGACAGCGTTCGCCTCAAGAGTGGCAAGGAGCTCACCCCGCAATTGACCCTGGAGATCAATGAATTCGGCGGTTATGAAGCCCACGGTGTGCGCCAGCAAGCGCTGTCTAACGCGTGCTTTGGCACCTACGGCCCCATCTGGAAGCTCTAGCGGCGGCGGTATCGGCGCGGAGCCCCTGCCCCGCCTGCTGCCCGGCTGGTTTTTCCTGCGCCCTGCTGGTCAGGGCTTCCAGTCCACGCCGGAATCGGCCAGATAGGCGTCCACGGCGGCCCCCACGGTCGGATGGAACGCCGATTCGCCGAGCCCCTCGAACAACTCGAACTGTTTCATCTTGTCCTTCACCGGGTCTTTCATCTCGGCGAACTGCAACTCGACGCCACGCTGCTCCAGGATCCTGTCCAGCTCGGCGAGCATGTCGGCGGAGGTAATGTCGATGCTGGTCACCGGGCCGGCGGCGATCACCAGCCGCTGCACAGGCGTCGGCGACTCGGCCAGCGCGGCCAGTACCTGGGCCTGGAACTGTTCGGCGTTGGCAAAGAACAATGGCGCATCCCAGCGCAGCAACACCAGGCCGGGGATGCGCCGGGCATTCGGGTAACGCGTTACATCATGATAGCCGCGCACCCCGTCTACCCGCGCGAGCACGGCGTGGTGCGGCCGCCAGCCATCCCAGAGGAATTCGATTACGGAGATCGCCACGGCGATGCAGATGCCCGGAATCGCACCGAACACCGCCACGCCGGCAAAGCAACTGATGGATAGCCAGAACTCCCACTGCTGCAAGCGGAAGATGCGCTTGAGGTCAGTGAACTCGAACAGCCCGATCGCGGCGGCGATCACCACGGCTGCCAGCGCGCTGTTAGGCAGGTATTGCAGGAGATCGGGGGCGAACAGGAGCAACAGGGTAACCGCCAGGGCGCCGACGACACCGGTGAGCTGCGTCTGCGCCCCGGCCGCTTCAGCCACCGGCGTGCGCGAGGAGCTGCTGCTGATCGGAATGCCCTGGAACAGCCCTGAGGCGACGTTCGCCACACCGAGACCGAACATTTCCTGGTTCGGGTTCACCGGGGCCTTCAATCGCGCCGCATAGGTGCGCGACAGTACGCTGGTGTCGGCGAAGGACACCAGCGCCACTGCCACGCCACCAAGCAGTACTTCGACCAGGTCGATATCGCTCAGCCACGGCAAGGCGAACGACGGCAGTCCTTGCGGCAACTGCCCCAGCACCTTCACGCCGTGGCTGCCCAGGCCGAACAGGCTGACTGCCAGTGTCGCCAGGATCACCGCAATGAGGATGCCCGGAATGCGCTTGCAGGGCTTGAGCAGCAGGATCAGCAGCAGGCTGCCGGCGCCCACGGCGAAGCTGGTCCAGTTGGCCTTCCCCTCCAGCAACGCCTGGCCGAGGTGCCAGAGATCGCGCAGTGGCCCCTCGCTGTCGAGCGTAAGGCCGAACAACCTGGGCAACTGACTGATCAGCACGGTGAGCGCGATGCCATTCATGTAGCCGTAGCGGATCGGTTTCGACAGCAGTTCGGTGATGAAGCCCAGGCGCAGCAGCCCGGCGATCATGCACACGGCACCTGACACCAGCGCCATCAGACTGGCGATGGCAATGGCTCGCTGTGGGTCGCTCGCCGCGTATTGCACCACCACCGCGAGGATCGGCGCGGCCAGCGCCGAATCAGGGCCGAGCACCAGGATGCGGCTGGGTCCGAACAGCGCGTAGGCGAGCAGCGGGATGATGGTCGCGTACAACCCGTAGATGCCCGGCACGCCGGATGCCTCGGCATAGGCGATGCCCACCGGCACCAGCATGGTGGTCAGCACCAGGCCGGCGGCCAGGTCCTTGGGCAGCCAGCGCGCCTGGTAATCGCGCAAGGTGGCGAGGCCTGGCAACCAGCGCTGCCAGTCGAAGCCGGAACGGGCTCGCGACGGGGTGTCGGACATCGGCAATGTGACTCCAGGCGAAGACGGCGCGCTGTTCGAGCGAAGCGGCCAGCTGACCGTGATGCAGCGTAGTTCAGCGTTCGGGCAAAGAGTGGCGCGGGTTCGGCGCCGGACTGCCGATTCGCACCTAAACTCCAGTCCAGCCCGACACCAGCGGAGGCGCCCGGCCATGAGCAGTTTGTTCGACGCTATCCTACTTGGGCTGCTCGCCTTGCTGCCCCTGATCAATCCACCGACGACAGTGGCGCTGTTTCTTGCCCTGTCCCAGGGGTTCAGCCACGAAGAGAAGAATCAGCAGGCGCTGCGGACCGCCTGCTACGTGTTCATCATCATGGCGCTGACCTACTACATCGGCGAGTTCATCATGGGGGTGTTCAGCATCTCGATTCCGGGGCTGCGCGTCGCCGGGGGCGGCATCCTCTGCATCATCGGCGGGCGCATGCTGTTTCCCGCCCCCATGCCCTCCCCTGATGCCCGTGAGGAGGCGCCCGAGCGCACCAGCTTCGCCTTCATCCCGCTGGCCATGCCCAGCACCGCCGGGCCCGGCACCATCGCGATGATCATCAGCTCTTCAGCCAGCATCAAGCACAGCACCAGCTTTCCACCCTGGGTGATTCTGGTCGCGCCACCGCTGATCTTCCTCTGCACCGCGCTGATCCTCTGGGGCTGCCTGCGCGCCTCGGACCTGATCATGAAAGCCACGGGCAAGTCCGGCATCGATGCGATTTCGCGGCTGATGGGCTTCCTGCTGGTGTGCATGGGCGTGCAGTTCGCCATCAACGGCTTGGTGGAGGTCATGCAGGGGCTGATCAATGCCAACGCGCATCTATTGCAGCAGCCTTGAGATCGACCGGCGCCTGCTGGGAGCAAGAGCAAGCATGTTGGCGAACGATTGACACCGCTGCCGGCGGAAAAATGTTCGCGAGCAAGCTCGCTCCTACAGATAGTCGCTCAGTTGCCGGCGCTGGCCAGCAGCCGACGGGCGCGGCCGAGCACTGGCGCGTCGACCATCTGGCCGTCGACCTGGAAGGCTGCCGCGCCGCTCTCCGCCGCAGCCACCACCCGCCGGGCCCAGTCCAGTTCGTCGGTGCTAGGGGCCAGTGCTGCATGGGCGACGCCGACTTGCCTGGGGTGGATGCACAGCGCACCGAGCAACCCGAGGTCGCGGCCATGGCGGATGGTCGCGGCGAAGCCTTCGGCGTCGTCGAATGCGGGGAAGACGGTATCCAGCGGTGGCTGCAGGTCATTCACCCGCGAATGCAGCAGCAGGCTCAGACGAACCTGGTCGTAGACCACGGCGGCCGCCGCAGTGCCGCTGCTCATGCCGATATCCAGCGCCAGGTCGAGGCCGCCGAACGTCAGGCGTTCCACGCCTTCGCAGGCGGCAATTTCGCCCAGCGCAAGCAGGCCGCGGGCGCTCTCGATCAGCGGCCACACCGGCTTGCCGCAGGACGCGGCGATGCGCACCTGCATGGCGCGCTCGGCCTTGGGCAGCAGGATGCCGATGACGCCAGGCAGGCGCCCGCACAGCTCGAGATCGGCCGCCTGCTGCGGATCGCCAGCGGCGTTCACCCGCACGCGCACGCGGGCGTCAGGATTGGCGCCGAGGAAGGCTTCAAGGTTGTCGCGGGCCTGGCTCTTGAGCGACGCCTCGACAGCATCCTCGAAGTCGACGATCACGGCGTCGGCACCGCTGGCCAAGGCCTTGGCGAAACGTTCCGGGCGGCTGCCGGGCACGAACAACGCGGTTCGCACAACTGGATTCATGGGGCTTTCCTGACTCACGGGGTTCTCCTGGGTCATACCGCGCCCTGCTCATGCAGGCGTTGGATATCACCGGGGGTATAACCCAGTTCCTGCAGCAGGTCATCCGTCTGTTCACCCAGCGCCGGCACGGCATCCATGCGCGGGGCGTAGGCATTGCTGTTCACTGGCGGCAGCAGCGCGGGCAAGCGCCCGGCCGGGCTGTCGATGTCGCGCCAGCGATTGCGAGCGGCCAGTTGCGGGTGCTGCCACAAACCGCGCATGTCGTTGACGTGGGCATTGGCAATCTGCGCCTGCTCCAGGCGTTCGATGACTTGCCCGGCGGCCAGCCCTGCGAAGGATTCCACGATCAGCGCGCGCAAGGCATCGCGATTGGCCACACGCAGGCTGGTCGCGGTGAAGCGCGGGTCGCTCGCCAGCTCCGGCCGCTGCAACACCACCTCGCAGAACTGCTTCCATTCCCGCTCGTTCTGCACACCGAGCATGACGCTGCCGCCATCGCCAGTGGGGAACGGCCCGTAGGGATAGATGGTGGCGTGGGCGGCGCCGGCGCGTGGTGGCTGCGACTGTCCTTCGAAGGCGTAGTACATGGGGAAGCCCATCCACTCGGCCATGCCTTCGAGCATCGATACTTCGACGCGGCTGCCCTCCCCCGTGCGGCCGCGCAGCAGCAGCGCGGAGAGAATGCCGCTGTAGGCGTACATGCCGGCGGAAATGTCGGCGATCGAACAGCCGGCCTTGGCCATCTCGTCGGCTCCAGGCCCGCCGGTGACCGAGAGGAAGCCGCTCTCGCTCTGGATCAGCAGGTCATAGGCTTTCTTCTGTTCGTAGGGGCCACCTTCGCCATAGCCGGAAATGTCGCAGACGATCAGCCGCGGGAAACGCTCGTGCAGTGCCTCGAACGACAGCCCCAGGCGTGCCGCAGCACCTGGCGCGAGGTTCTGCACCAGCACGTCGGCCTGCTCGAGCAACTGTTCCAGCACAGCCTGGGCCGGCTCCTGCTTGAGGTCCAGGGACAGGCTTTCCTTGGAACGGTTGGTCCAGACGAAGTGCGAGGCCAGGCCGCGCACGCGCTCGTCATAGCCACGGGCGAAATCGCCGACGCCGGGGCGCTCGATCTTGATCACACGGGCGCCGAGGTCGGCCAGCTGGCGGGTGCAGAACGGCGCGGCAATGGCGTGTTCCAGGCTGACGACGGTAATCCCGTCGAGGGGACGCGAACTCATGGGCAACTCCAGACGCCGGCCGAGCGGCCGACGCTACGATTCAGTGGGATCGGGCGGCGGAGTCGCCCGCGAGTCTCTTTCAATGGAAGTCGTCGAGGTTCGACAGCTGGTGCAGCCGCCAGCTGGCCTGTACCAGTCGATCCGCTTCGCTCTCGCTGCGCTGGCCGGCGAAGGCCAGCAGGCGGCGGAACTTGTCCTCCAGCTCCGCCCGGCTCAGGCCGTTGCCCGGGTCGCCCTTGGGCTCATCGATGGCGCCGTGCAGTTGGCGGCCATCGGTGGTGAGCACATCGACCCGGCCGAGCCAGCGGCGTGGGTAGGCGCCGTCCACTTCCCCATCGAGCTGCATGCTGACCTTCTCGCGGAACGCGGAAACCGCGGCGTCGCTCAGGGCGAACTCTTCGAACTCCACCAGCCCGGCCTTGCCGTGCACGGCAATCAGGCCCAGCACGGTGCCCATGGAGAACTTCGCCTGGTGCACAGTCTGCGGCACCACCACGCGGCCAAGCACATCGATGGCGCCCTGGTGCACGCGGGTGGTGACCTTGGCGATATCGCCGTGCGCCAGCCCTTCGCGCTGCATCAGGCCGAGCAGTGCGTCGGCGGCAGGATGGGTGTGGCGGCAGGAGGCGTGGAACTTGTAGGAGGTCTCGCAGAGCGCCCAGCGGGTGCCCAGGCCATCCACCAGCCGGCTCGGATCGGCGTCGCTGGACATGCCAGCCGCCATGCCCTGCTCGCCTTCGAGGATATTCTGCGCGCCGGTCAGGCCATCGGCCGTCAGGTAGGCGGCGAGCAGACCGTCAGCCGCAGCTTTCGCGGTGTGCAGTTGCTTGGAGTCGGCGGCGTCGCGGAGGAACTCCCAGAGCCCGGCGGCCTGGGTACCGGCACTGCCCAGGCAGTTGACGAACTGCCGGCTGTCCAGCCCCAGCAGCTTGCCCACCGCCACCGCAGCGGCCAGGGTGCCGACCGTGGCGGTGGTGTGGAAGATGCGGTAGTGCGAGCGACCGAGGAACTCGCCGATGCGGATGCCCGCCTCGTAGCCGGCGACGCTGGCGAGGATCAGCTCGCGGCCGGACTTGCCCAGTTCCTGCGCGGCCGCCAGGGCCGCCGGGAAGACCACGGTGGCCGGGTGCAGCACGGAGCTGTTGTGCAGGTCGTCCTGTTCCACCAGGTGCGAACTGGCGCCGTTGACCAGCGCGGCGAAGTACGCGGAAGTCGAGCTGCCGTCCACCAGCACGCGGCTCTTCCCGGTTGCCGGGCCCATGCGCTGGGCATAGCGCTGGAACAGCGGGATCGGGTGGCGGTTCTGGCTGGCCAGGGCCGAGCCGAGCCAGTCGAGGAAAAGTTCTTCGGTGTACTCGACCACTGCCGCGGGCAGGTCTTCGTAACGCAGGCCGGCAAGGAATTCGGCCAGGGCGTGGGTATTGTTCATCGCTTGTCGTCCCGGTTCGTCAGAAGGAGCGCGGCAGTTCGAGCAGGTGCTCGGCCACGTAGGACAGGATCAGGTTGGTGGAGATCGGCGCCACCTGGTACAGGCGCGTCTCGCGGAACTTGCGCTCGACGTCGTACTCGTTGGCGAAGCCGAAACCGCCGTGGGTCTGCAGGCAGGCGTTGGCCGCTTCCCAGCTGGCCTTGGCTGCCAGGTACTTGGCCATGTTGGCGGCGGCGCCGGCGTTCTTGCCGCTGTCGTACTCCTGGCAGGCGCGCCAGCGCATCAGGTCGGCCGCCTCGATCTCGATGTGGGCCTCGGCGATGGGGAACTGCACGCCCTGGTTCTGCCCGATCGGGCGGCCGAACACCACGCGGTCGCGGGCGTACTGTGCGGATTTTTCGGTGAACCAGCGGCCATCGCCGATGCACTCGGCGGCGATCAGCGTGCGCTCGGCATTGAGGCCGTCGAGGATGTACTTGAAGCCCTTGCCCTCTTCGCCGATCAGGTTGCCAGCGGGGATTTCCAGGTTGTCGAAGAACAGCTCGTTGGTCTCGTGGTTGACCATGTTGGCGATCGGCTGGACGGTCAGGCCGTTGCCGATGGCTTCGCGCAGGTCGACCAGGAAGATCGACATGCCCTCGGACTTCTTCTTCACCTCGGCCAGCGGCGTGGTGCGGGCCAGCAGGATCATCAGGTCGGAGTGCTGGATACGCGAGATCCACACCTTCTGGCCGTTGATCACGTATTTGTCGCCACGGCGCACGGCAGTGGTCTTGATCTTGGTGGTATCGGTGCCGGTGGTGGGCTCGGTGACACCCATGGACTGCAGGCGCAGTTCGCCGCTGGCGAGCCTGGGCAGATAGTAGGCCTTCTGCTCGGCGCTGCCGTTCCGCAGCAGGGTGAACATGTTGTACATCTGCCCGTGGATGGTCCCGGAGTTGCCGCCGCAGTGATTCACCTCTTCGAGGATCACCGACGCCTCGGCCAGGCCGAGGCCCGAGCCGCCGTACTCTTCCGGGATCATCGCCGACAGCCAGCCGGCTTCGGTCATGGCGCGGACGAAGTCCTCGGGAAAGCCCTTCTCTTCATCGATCCTGCGCCAGTATTCAGCGGGGAACTCCGCGCAGAGGGCGCGCACGCCGTCACGGATTGCCTGGAGTTCTTCGGGGGTGGACGTCATCGAATCACCTCATGTCTTTCTTGTTGGAGGCACCGGAGGCGGTGCGGTCAGTCGAATTCCACTTCGCCGCGCTGGGCGATGCCGGCACCGTTGCCAGCCCAGACCTCGGCCTTGCCGGGGCCACTGAGGCGGCCACCGACGGCGAACGGTTCAGGGCTGATCAGCGGGCGCAAGCCACGGTAGGCATAGCGGCGCAGGCGCGCTGCGGGGTTGGCGCGGCAGAACGCGCGCAGATTCAGGGTGCCGATCAGCGGGCCGTGCACCACCAGCCCGGGGTAGCCCTCGGCCTCGGTGACGTAGGGCCAGTCGTAATGGATGCGGTGGCCGTTGAAGGTCAGCGCGGAATAGCGGAACAGCAGGATCGGTGTCGGCTCGACGGTCTCGCTCCAGTCGCCGGCGGGCAGCGCTTCGCCGCTGGAGAGCTTGGGTGGAGTCGGTTCGCGGTAGACGATGTCCTGCTCTTCGCTGAAGGCCAGGTGGTTGTCCTGGTGAAAATCGTGGCGCAGGGTGACGAACAGCAGCGAGCCGGTGCGGCCGTGCTTTTCCTCGACATTGAGGATGGTGGTGGTGCGCTTGGCCACGCCGCCGACGCGCAGGGGCTGGTGAAACTCCAGGCGGCCACCGGCCCACATGCGGTTGCGCCCATCGGCCGGCGGCAGGAAGCCTCCGCGCGCCGGATGGCCGTCGGCCCCCAGGCCCGCCTCGCCTACTTCGTCCTGAAAGAACATCCAGTGCCACAGCGGCGGCAGCGCTTCACCCTTGGCCGGCACCTCTTCGCCAAGGGTTACGGCCAGGCGGCGGACCAGCACGGCACTCAGTTCTTCCTCGCGCTCCTGGGAGCGGCCGATCCAGTCGGCGTAGGGCGAATCGCTCATTTCGGACCTCTTGGCGTTGTGGTGAACGGAGCATGCAACAGGGCTTGCGTTCGTCGAATCCACATTTTCATAATCCAGCATTCGGAAATCCCGAACGCCAATCCTCCATTCAAAGACTAGCGGGGACCTGTTCCATGCACTTCGACCTGGCCGACCTGCGCCTCTTCGCGCATATCGCCGAAGCCCCCAGCCTCACCCAGGGCGCACGCCGCGCCCATCTTTCGGCGGCTGCCGCCAGCGCACGGATCAAGGCGCTGGAAGGACAGCTCGACTGCCGCCTGCTGTATCGCGACAACCGCGGGGTCGAACTGACTCCCGCCGGCCAGCGCCTGCTGCAGCATGCGCGGCTGATCCTGCGCCAGGTGGACCACCTGAAAAGCGACTTCAGCGGCCAGGCCGGCGACCAGGTCGGGCACATCCGCATCTTCGCCAACACCACGGCGGTGACCGAGTTCCTCCCGGAGCTGCTGGCGGACTTTCTCGCCGATCGCCCCGGCGTCAGCGTCGACCTGCAGGAACGCCTGAACCGCGATATCGTCCGAGCCATCCTCGATGGCTCGGCGGACCTCGGCATCGTCGCCGGCCCGGTACGTGCGGAGGGGTTGCAGGTGGTCCACTTCAGTACCGACCGGCTGGTGCTTGCCGTCGCACCGGACCACCCGCTGTGCGCCCTGCCCCGCCTGACCCTGGCCGACACGCTGGATTACCCGCACATCGCCCTGCATGAGGGCAGCACCCTGCAGAGCTTTCTGCGCGAACGGGTTGACCGCATGGGTGGCGAGCTCAACCTGCGCATCCAGGTGGCCAGCTTCGAGGCCATCTGCCGGATGGTCGAGGCCGGGGTCGGTATCGGCGTCATCCCGGAAACCGCCGCTGTGCGCCACAGCCGCACCATGAACCTGCGAATCCTGCCGCTGGACGAGCCCTGGGTGGTCCGCGAACGCAGCGTGCTGCTGCGCGACCGTGAAGCCCTGCCCGCTTGCGCCCGTGCGCTGGTTGACCTGCTGCGCGGCCTGCAGGACAGCCCCCCGGCGCAGCCCTCCGCTTGAGCGCCGAGGGCAGGTCGCTTTTGCATTGAATCTGCCGAAGCCATATGCTTGATATATGTTTTGTTATGTTTCATATGGAGATTCGCGACACATGGGCATCATCAACCTGGATGACGACCTGCACGATCAACTGCGCCGCGCCAGTTCGGTGACCTGCCGCTCGATCAACGCCCAGGCCGCGTTCTGGATCAGGATAGGTATGCTCTGCGAGTTGGAGCCGACCCTGAGCTTCAACCAGATTGTCACCCGCGAACTGCAGGAAGCCGGGGTGAAATGCCCGGCCGCGGTCGGCGCAAGATGATCAAGAGCGCGGCGGAACTGGCGTTGATGGCCGAGTCCGGCCGGCTGCTGGCGAAGGTCTTCGGCTTCGTCGACACGCTGCCGCTGGGGGGCATGACGACCCTGGAAGTGAACGACCGTGTCGAGCGCTACATAGTCGGCGAACTGCAGGCGCGGCCTGCCAGCAAGGGCCAGTACGGCTTTGCCTACGTGCTCAATTCCTCACCCAACCAGGTGGTCTGCCATGGTGTGCCGTCCGCGGCGGACCGGCTGCAGGATGGCGACATCGTCAACTTCGACATCACCCTGGAGAAGAACGGCTTCATCGCCGATTCGAGCAAGACCTACCTCGTCGGTAACGTTTCACCCGCCGCCCGGCGCCTGGTGGACATCACCTACGAGGCCATGTGGAAAGGCATTCGTGCGGTGAAGCCCGGCGCTCGCCTGGGTGATATCGGCCACGCCATCGAGCGGCATGCCCGCCAGCACGGCTACAGCGTGGTCGAGGACTACTGCGGCCATGGCATCGGCCGCGAGATGCACGAGCCGCCGCAGGTGCTGCATGTTGGGCGCCCGCGCACCGGGCAGGTGCTCCGCCCAGGCATGGTCTTCACCATCGAGCCCATGCTCAACGAGGGACTTTCCGGCGTGAAAACCCTGAACGACGAGTGGACCGTGGTGACCCTCGACGGCAAGCTCTCCGCGCAGTTCGAACACACCGTGGCGGTGACCGCCAAGGGCTTCGAAGTGCTCACGCTGCGCCCCGAGGAGCGCAGCGCCGGACGCTGACTTGCACCTCAGCCGTCGGTGGAACGAGTCAGCGTTTCCCAGCGGGTGATTTCCTCTTCCAGTGCTGAAAGCTTCTGCCGCACCAGGCCCAGCGCATCGCTGCCCAGCAGGAGGTGCCGCGGCGGCACGGCTGCCTCGATGGCCGCCAGCATGGCCCGCGCGGCTTTCCTCGGGTCGCCCGGCTGCTTGCCGCTTTTTTCCTGCCGCGCCTGGCGTACCGGGTCGAACAGCGCGTCGTAATCGGCAATGGAGCGCGGGCTGCGGACCATGGAGCGCCCTGCCCAATCGGTGCGAAAGGACCCTGGCGCCACGGCGGTCACCGCGATGCCGAAGCCTTCGACTTCCTTGCCCAGCGCATCGCTGATGCCCTCCAGGGCGAACTTGCTGCCGCAGTAGTAGGCGATCCCCGGCATCGTGATGTAGCCGCCCATGGACGTGATGTTGAGGATGTGGCCACGCCGGCGCTGGCGCATGCACGGCAGGACTGCCCTGATCATCGCCACGGCGCCGAAGACGTTGACCTCGAACTGCCGGCGCATTGCCTCCAGCGGCGATTCCTCGAGGATGCCTTCATGGCCGTAGCCGGCGCTGTTCACCAGCACGTCCAGGGGGCCGACGCTGGCCTCGACCTCCGCGACCAGGCCCGGAATGGCATCGAAATCGGTCACGTCGAGCAGGCGCCCGAAGATTTGCCCGGGTGCCAAGGCTTCAAGTTCGGCGCGGGCCTGTTCGTTGCGCACCGTGCCTACCACGCGATGCCCGGCGGCGAGCGCCTCGCGAGCCAGGGCGAGGCCGAAGCCACTGCTGGCGCCGGTGATCAGCAGGTTTTTGCGAGATGACATCAGGTGACTCCACTTCAGGGATTTGAGTGCACAATACTCAGCATCACCGCCATCTCGCAGACCTCAATCTCTGACTTTATTGCCTGATTCTATGAATGCGGAAATTGAAGCATCCTGCACCGGGCAGGCACGCATGGCCGCCCTGCTCGGCGCATTGGCTCCCCAGGAGGGCTACAACCTCACCGCGCTGGCGGGCGTGCGACTGCTCCGCTCGAATCGCCCGCTGGCGCGCACCCCGGTGCTCTACGACCCCGGTATCGTGATCGTCAGCCAGGGCCGCAAGCGCGGCTATTTCGGCGATGAAATCTATCTCTACGACGAACAGCACTACCTTGCGGTCGCCGTGCCGGTGCCCTTCACCATGGAAACCGACGCCACACCGGAGCGCCCGCTCCTGGCCATCTACCTGCACCTGGACTTCCAGCTCGCCGCCGAACTGATGTTGCAGATCGACCAGATGGGCAAACCTTCTGTCGAGGACGCACCACGCAGCCTGTTCTCCAGCCCGATGGCCCCGGCGCTGACGCAGTCAGTGCTGCGATTGCTCGAAGCGCTGAGCGAGCCGCTGGAAGCGGCAATCCTCGCGCCGGCGCTGCTGCGCGAGCTGTATTTCCGCGTGCTCACCGGCGCCCAGGGCAATGCCATGCGCGGCCGCTTCGGCAATATCGCCAGGGCCCTGCAACGCATCCATACGAGCTACGCGCAACCCATCGACCTGCCGCACTTGGCGAGCGAAGCCGGTATGAGCGTTCCGTCCTTCCACAGCCACTTCAAGGCCGTCACCCGCACCTCGCCCATGCAGTACCTCAAGTGCACGCGGTTGCACCAGGCACGGCTGCTGATCGTGCGCCAGGGCATGACGGCGCAGGCGGCGAGCCTCGCCGTCGGCTATGCCAGCGCCTCGCAGTTCAACCGCGAGTTCAAGCGCCTGTTCGGCCGAACACCACTGGCGGAGGCACAGCGCATGCGGGAGAACTTCGCGATTCCGCCAGCGCAGGAGGCCTCGGGTTATGTCTCCTCTCACTGAACAGAACAATACTTATCGATAATCCCAATATTCTTCTGATTTTTGATGTGTTATTGCTCGCGACTTATTATTCCGGCAATACAACGCCAATTCATGCCGGATTGCCTCATTTAGAATGCTGGCTCAACCAGGAGGCCCGCATGAAGCCGCTCGACATTCCCGACCGCCGTAAAGGACAGGCAGCATGACCTGCGCCATGTCCCTCGAAGCGCTGGCCTACGACCACCGGGATGGCGAGGAAATCCTCCCGCACTGCCACAACCAGGCGCAGCTGATTCACTCGATTTCCGGCGTAATGCTGGTTGGCGCCGCCCAGAAGAACTGGGTGGTGCCGCCCGGCCATGCGCTCTGGGTTCCGCCCGGTACCGAGCATCAGATCCGCATGTTCGGCAGCGTGCGGATGCGCACGCTGTTCATGCCGGCATCAACCTGGCCCTGGGGCGGCCAGCAGTGCCAGCTGATCGACGTGACGCCGCTGCTGCGCGAGCTGCTGGTCGCTGCCAGTGCGATGCAGGCCGGCGTTGGCAACGAGCAGCGCCGGCGCTGCCTGCACGAACTGCTGCTGGTGGAGATGGATGCGGCGCAGACGGTCGGCATTCACCTCGCCATGCCCACCGACCCTCGCCTGCAGCGCCTGTGCAATGCGGTGATCGGCGCCCCGGCGGATGAAACCGGCATGGAGGATTGGGCGCAGCGGCTGAACATGAGCAGCCGCACCCTCGCCCGCCTGTTCCAGCGCGAGCTGGGGATGAACTTCGGCGATTGGCGCACCCGCGTGCGCATGGTGCTCAGCCTGCAACGGCTGATCGCCGGCGCTTCGGTACTGGAAGTCGCCCTGGAACATGGCTACCAGAGCCCGAGCGCCTTCTCGCAGACCTTCAAGCGCATCCTCGGGCAATCGCCCAGCCATTACCTGGCCGCGCGTTCCTGAGGCAGGCCGCCAGCGGGTTGTCATTTTCGCGAGGCTGGTTGTCGGGGCGGCGAGAGAGCCGTAGCGGCGCAATCCCTAACCTGCGGGAGTCCGAAACGAAATGACTCCCCGATATGCCAATACCTACATCCAACCCACGCCATGCTCTGCTCACGCTGGCCTGCGCCGGCCTGCTGCTGGGCGGCTGTGCGGCGGTCAGCGAGCATCAGCCGCCCTCTTCCGGCGCTTCCCCCGGTGCCGACTGGCGAGCACTGGCCAGCAACGTCGCTGCGCAGGACCCGCCCGCCCACTGGTGGCGGCTCTACCAGGACCCGCTGCTTGACCAGCTGGTAATCCAGGCCCTGCAACACAATCAGCAGTTGCAGGCGTCCCTGGCCCATGTCGACGAACTGCTCGCCTTGCTCGGGCAGGCACAGGCGCAGCGCTGGCCGACGACCACGGCGAGCTGGCAGACCGTCTACGGCCGCAGCAGCGACGACCAGACCGAAGCCAAGGCCAGCGGCAGCCGCGCCGGCTCGCAGTGGAACCAGATACCGGGGTTCGCGCTCGACTACCAGATCGATCTCTGGGGTCGGGTGCGCCAGTCGATCCTCGCCGCCCAGGCCAACGCCGAGGCGGCACAGGCGGCCCACGACCAGTTGCGCGTGAGTGTCGCCGCCGCCACGGCGCGCGCCTACGCCAATGCCTGCGCCTATGCCGGCCGGGCCGTCATCCAGCAGCACTCGGTGGCGACCGTCGAGCGCAGCCTCGATCTCACCCTTCGCCAGCGCCGCGCCGGGCTGCTCACCGACCTGGAAGTGGAGCGCATGCGCAGCCTGCTGGCGGAAACCCGCGCCGCTCTGCCGCGCCTGCAAGCCGAGCAGCAAGCCGCGCTGGAAGAACTCAACGTGCTCACCGGTAGCCAGGCAGGGCAACTGCCGGCTGCGCTCAGTGACTGCCGCAGCGTGCCACAGCTGCACCAGGCGCTCCCGGTTGGCGATGGCTGGGCGCTGCTGCAGCGGCGTCCGGATATTCGCGCGGCGCAGCGCGAGCTGGCCGCCGCTGGGCACGAAGTCGGCGTGCGCCAGGCCGACTTCTACCCGAGTGTGTCGTTCGGGGCGTCGATCACCTCATCGGCCTCACGCCTCTCCGACCTTGGCGCGCACGAGGCGATCACCTATGCCGTCGGGCCGCTGATCAGCTGGAGCTTTCCCAACCTGCTTGGCACTCGAGCCCGTCTCGCCGCTGCACAGGCCCGCGAGAATCAGCAGCTCGCACGTTTCCAGCAGCAGGCGCTGGTGGCGCTCAAGGAGGTTCGCCAGAGCCTCGCGCGCTACAGCGGCGAGGCTGGCCACCGCGCGGCACTGGGCAGCGCCCTGGACAGCAGCCGCAACGCCTATCGCCTGGCACAGGTGAACTACCAGGCCGGCGCGCTGGACTTCCTCGATGTACTCGATAGCGAACGCGCCATGGTCCGCCTTGAAGCGGACACGGCCGAAGCCGATCAGCAACTGGCTGAGCGCCAGATCGATCTCTTCCACGCCCTCGGCGGTGGCTGGCAGGACACGCCAGCCAACCAGCTGGCCGGGCACACCACCACTGCCACGGAACCCGCAAGATGAATATGGCCGTCGCCGAACAACAAGCCGAAGCCGCCGAACACAAAGCTCAGCGCGAAAGCAGGCGTCGCCAGCGCTGCCTGCTGTGGCTGGGCAGCTGCGTGCTGCTGCTCGCCGTGCTGGGGTACGGCTCCTACTGGGCGAGCATCGGTCGCTACCTGGAGGAAACCGATGACGCCTACGTGCGTGCCGACTGGATCACCATCAGCCCGAAGGTGTCCGGCTACGTCGCCGAGGTGCTGGTCGCTGACAACCAGAGCGTCAGCGCCGGCACGGCGCTGGTACGCATTCAGGATCGCGATTATCAGGCACGACTGGCGCAGGCCCGGGCACGGCAGGTCGAAGCGCGTGCCGCCATCGCCGCGCAACAGGCCGCGCTGGTGACATTCGACGCCCAGTTGCAGGAACAGCAGGCGCTGATCGACCAGGCCGTCGCCGAGATCGACAGCGCCCGTGCCGAACGCCAGCGCGCGCAACTGGACTTCCAGCGCTACCGCGACCTCGTCGCCCAGCAGGCCGCCAGCAGCCAGCGCCTGGAGAGCGTCACCGCCGACTTCGCGCGGGCCCGCTCCACGCTCAGCCGCGCCGAAGCCGCGGCCAGCCGGCAGCGCACCCGCCTGAACGTACTCCAGGCCGGCCGCGCACAAGCCGCCGCGCAATTGCAACAGCGTCAGGCCCGCGCCGCCGAGGCAGATGCCAGCCTGGCCCTGGCGGAACATGAACTGGAGGACACCTTGATCCGCGCGCCCATCGCCGGCGTCGTTGGCCAACGCCGGGTACGCCAGCGCCAGTACGTCACGCCCGGCCTGCCACTGCTGGCCCTGGTGCCGCTGGAGCAGTCCTACGTGGTGGCCAACTACAAGGAAACCCAACTGCGCCGCATGCGCCCCGGCCAGTCGGTGGAGCTGCGCCTGGACAGTTTCCCGCAGGTGCGGCTGCATGGCCGTATCGAGAGTCTCTCGCCCGGCTCGGGGTCGATCTTCGCCTTGCTGCCGCCGGACAACGCCACGGGCAACTTCACCAAGATCGTCCAGCGCTTCCCGGTGAAGATTGCCCTGGACCCCGGCGCTCGCGAGCAGTTGCCGATCCTCCCCGGCATGTCGGTGATCGCCGAGGTGGATACCCGCGATGGCGGCGAGGCGCAAGCCGATGGCCAGTGAGAGCGAAAAAACCTCGCTGAAAGCCTGGGTAGCGGTGATCGGCGGGCTGCTCGGCTGCTTCATGGCCGGCATGAATGTGCACGTGACCAGCGCCGCCCTGCCGGAAATCCAGGGTTCGCTGAGTGCCAGCTTCGAGGAAGGCTCGTGGATTTCCACGGCTTACCTGGTCGCCGAGATCGTGATGATCCCGCTGACCGCCTGGCTGGTCGAAGTGTTTTCCCTGCGCCGGGTGATGCTGGTCGGCTCGGGGATCTTCCTGGCGGCCTCGGTGGCCTGCTCGTTCTCGCCGAACCTTGCCACCCTGATCGCTATCCGCGTGATCCAGGGGGCGGCCGGCGCGGTGCTGATCCCACTGTCGTTCCAGCTGATCATCACCGAGCTGCCGGCATCGCGGGTAGCCATGGGCATGGCGTTGTTCAGCCTGTCCAACAGCGTCGCCCAGGCTGCCGGGCCGTCCATCGGTGGCTGGCTTACCGACGCCTACAGTTGGCGCTGGATCTTCTACCTGCAACTGATCCCCGGCCTGCTCCTGCTGGCTGCCGTGGCCTGGGCGATAGCGCCGCAAGCCATGCAGGTGCACAAGCTGCGCAACGGCGACTGGCTGGGCATCGTCAGCATGATCATCGGCCTGGGGGCGATCCAGGTCGTGCTGGAGGAAGGTGGGCGCAAGGACTGGTTCGGTTCCGACTTCATCACTGGCATGTTGCTCGTCGGCGTACTCGCGCTTCTCCTGTTCATCCATACGCAGCTGTTCGGCCGGCGCTCGTTCATCAACCTGCGCCTGCTGGCCGGCTACAACTTCGGCGTGGCCAGCGCGGCAATGTTTATTTTCGGCGCAGCGACCTTCGGCCTGGTGTTCCTGGTGCCGAACTACCTGTCCCAGTTGCATGGCTACAATGCCCGCGAGATCGGCGTCAGCCTGATCGCCTATGGCCTCGTGCAATTGCTCCTGGCACCGCTGATGCCGCGCCTGATGCGCTGGCTGAACGCCAAGCTGATGGTCGCCAGCGGCTTCGCCATCATGGCGCTGGGCTGTTATCTCGGTGCACACCTGGATGCCGACAGCGCGGCCAACGTGATCATTCCCTCCACCGTAGTCCGCGGCATCGGCCAGCCGTTCATCATGGTGGCGCTGTCGGTGCTGGCGGTTTCCGGGTTGTCCAAACAGCAGGCCGGTTCTGCCTCGGCGCTGTTCTCCATGCTGCGCAACCTCGGCGGCGCGGTGGGGACGGCGGCGCTGACACAGATCGTCTCGCAGCGCGAGCGCTTCCACTCCGAGCGCATCGGCGAACAGCTGACGCTCTTCTCGCCAGCCCTGCAGGAACGCCTGCAAGACGACCCCGGCAGCGCCTTCGCGCTCAACGAATGGCTGCCGGCGCAGGCCGAAACCCTCGCCCGCCTGGGCGCGAACATTCGCCACGAGGCATTCCTCATGGCCTACGGTGATGCGTTCTATCTGTCTTTCATCGCCCTGCTGGCCTGTGCGGTGGCCGCACTGGCCCTGCGCGGCAACCCGCGTTCCTAGAGGAATCTGCATGCCTTTCGATATCTTCAAGCACAATCAGCTTGCCTGGGACCGCCAGGCCCGCGAGCAAGGGCCATGGAGCCAGCCGGTCGGCCCGGAGATCACGGCGGCCGCGCGGCGCGGCGACTGGCAGGTGCATCTCACGCCTTCCCCGCTGCCGCCGGCATGGCTGGGCGACGTCGGCGGCCAGCGCATCCTCTGCCTGGCCTCCGGTGGCGGGCAGCAGGCGCCCGTGCTGGCGGCCGCCGGGGCACAGGTGACGGTGCTGGATGCCAGCCCCGAGCAACTGGCGCGGGATCGCCACGTAGCCGAGCGCGACGGCCTGCAATTGGAAACCGTGCTGGGCGACATGCGTGATCTGTCGGCCTTCGCCGATGGCCACTTCGACTGCATCTTCCAGCCGATTTCCAATCTCTATGTACCGGATATCCGCCCGGTCTGGCGCGAGTGCTTCCGCACCTTGCGCAGCGGTGGCCGGTTGCTCGCCAGTTTCTACAATCCGGTGGTGTTCATCGGCGCGCGCGACCCGGCGCTGGCCGAGCAAGGGCTGCTGCGCCCGGCCTTCAAGCTGCCCTATTCCGACCTGCGCGACCTGCCGGCCGAGGCCCTGAAGGACAAGCAGCAGCGCGGTGAGGCACTGGTGTTCGGCCATAGCCTGGCCGAGCAGATCGGCGGGCAACTGCAAGCGGGCTTCGTCCTGCGCGGCTTCATCGAGGACGAACAGCCCAACCCACGCTTCGTGGTGGATCGTTTCCTGCCGACCTTCCTGGCGACCTGGGCCGAGAAGCCCTGAGTCGCCAGCCAGGCGGGTCGCGTGTCACTCGATACTGAAGTGGATGCTGTAGTTCACCGTTTCGCCGCGCCGTGCGCTCGCACGCATCTGGTAGACCTGCACGCTGTAGGTTCCCGAGGCCGGCAACGCGCCGCTCCAGTCCTGACCGACGGAGCCAGCGCCCAGGGCCGTCGACTCGCCCGGCTTGTCGCCCGGAACGAAGAGGTTGAAGTTGGCGTTGCTGCTACCGGTGACGCCGACTTTCATGTGTTGCCCGGCCTTGGCCGAGAGGGTGTAGAGGACCGTGTCGTAACCCTTGAAGCTGCCCTTGATGGCGGTGCTGCTCGCGCCCTTGGCGAAGTGCACCGGGACCGTCGTGACGGTGTCGGCAGCCAGTGCGAATGAAGGCGTGACGCCGAGCAGGCAGAACAGCAGCAGTGAAGTTTTCATGGTGATCAAGCTCTCGTTTGGCTAACAGGAAATGGCAAGCCTCATGACGCCGCCCGCCAGTGGTGGCTGGCGACATAGGCCAGGAACTCGTCGCGTGGCATCGCCTTGCCGAACAGCCAGCCCTGGCCGTAATGCACGCCGCGCTGACGCAGGTACTGCAATTGTTCGTCGCTCTCGATGCCTTCGGCCACCAGCAGCAACTCCAGCTGGCGGGCCATGGCGATAGTGTGGTCGGTCACCGGGCAAGGCGTACCGGCCGACAGCGACTGGACGAAGGAACGGTCGATCTTCAGCAGGTCCAGCGGCAGGCGCCGCAGGTACTGCAGGCTGGAATAGCCGGTGCCGAAGTCGTCCAGGGCAATCGGGTGGCCGGCCTCGCGGCTTTGCGCCAGCGTGCGGTGCGCGGCGTCGATGCTCAGCAGGCTGCCCTCGGTTACTTCCAGCCAGATGCTCTGGGCAGCGATGCCCGCACGCTGCCGCGCTTCGAGCAGGCGCGGGAGGAAGTTCCCGCTCGCCACGTCCTGCGCCGACAGGTTGATCGACACATGCTGCAGCTGCCCGGAAGCGAGGCTGGGGCCCAGCTCGCGGCAGGCCGTCGATATCACCTGCGCGGTGATTGCCTCGATCAGGCCGCTGGATTCGGCCAGCGCAAGAAAACCTTCCGGCATGACCACCGAGCCATCCGCGCGAGGCCAGCGCACCAGGGCTTCTGCGCCAATGCAGCGGCCGTCGCGCAGGTCCAGGATGGGCTGGTAGAAGGCGCTGAACTCGCCGTTGGCCACCGCTCGCGTCAGCATCGCCAGCGGCGACAGACTGGCACGCACTCGGCGCGCCACCAGCCAGCACCAGAGGCCGGACAGCAGCAGCGCCAACGGTGCGAGCATGAGCAGCTCGCGCCACAGATCGCGAAGAATTTCCTCGCGGGTGACGGCCGCCACCGTTTGCCAGTTGCCATGCCTGACCCGGGTATACAGATAGCCGTCGCGCAGCGTGGTGTGCGGTTCGCCGTGGATTCGCGCGAGGAAGTGGGCAAAACCGCCCGCGGGCGTTCCCAGCCAGTGCCCAGCCGGCGTACCCAGCGCCAGGCTGACACCGGGCGCGAGGGAAGTCTCGAGGAAATGTTCGGGGTCGATCAGCAGGTTGAACGCGGCATCGCGCAAGGCCAGCATCGGCTTGGCCGACGCCACGGAGGGCTGCACGTTGATCGACACTGCGATGCCGTCAGCGGTGCGCAGGTCTTCCGACCACTGCTCCAGCGCGTGCCCTTCCACACCCCAGGAGCTGCAGGCGAATACCTCTTCCTCGACGTACCCCACCGCCTTCACCGCCAGCGTGTCGATCACCAGCAGGCGCATCTGCTCGATGCCCTCTGCCGAGCACGGCGGTAGCGGTGAACGGTTCAGCTCGCGCAATGCAGCGGCAGCCTGGGCGACGGTGCTGTCGGCGCGCTGCGAGGCGAGCCTGGCCAGGGTCTCCAGACGCTCCGCGGTGTGCTGCACAACCAGGGTCCAGGCCAGGTAACCAGTGCCGGCCATTAGCAGAGCGACACCCAGCAGGCCGGCACCGATGCCGGTCCTGACGATGCGAGCGCGACTCATGTGGGTCACCTTGAGGTGAAAGTGGGAGAGTTTTGTAAGCGCATTCTTTCCCTGCAATCGCCTCGTGAGGATGCGAAATCCAGTCAAGATTTGTAGGAAAATGATTACACGAAGGCGATCAGCATGCCCTAGAGTCAAACCCACACCAGGGGGACGAGATGGCGCGAATACTGATTGCCGACGAACACCCGATGACCCGTTACGCGGTGCGCATGCTGCTGCAGGCGGAGCGCCACACGGTCATCGGCGAGGCCTGCAACGGTCTCGAGGCGCTGAGCCTGACCAGCCGCCTGGCGCCGGACCTGCTGATCATCGATATCGACCTGTCGCAGCTCACCGGCCTGGACGTCATCGCGCGCCTGCGCGGCCGTGGCATGACGCTGCCGATACTGGGCTACAGCACCCAGGACTCCGAGCACTATGTCGGACGCTTCCTGCAGGCCGGCGCCTCGGGCTTCGTCAGCAAGCACCAGGACATCGACCGGCTCAAGGAAGCCCTGGCGGTGCTGCTGCGCGGACACAGCTACTTTCCCGCCGACATGCTCGGCAGCGTGCACCGCGGCAGCCTGCAGGAGAACGATGCCGAGCGCGTCGCCGCGCTGTCCAACCGCGAGCTGAGCGTGCTCAGCCTGCTCGCCAGCGGTTACAGCAACCAGGAGATCGCCCACGAGCTGACCATCAGCGAGAAGTCCGTCAGCACCTACCGGGCGCGCATGCGCAGCAAGCTCAACCTCTCCAGCATGCTCGAGCTGATCGACTTCGCCCGCCGCAACCGCCTCGCCGCGCCCGCCAGCGAAACTCACCCAGCGGCCGCCGAGGGAGGCGAAGCGCCCCTGTGGCGCGCCATGGTCGAGAGCCTGCCGGCAGCCTTCTACGTTCGCGATACCGAAGCACGCCTGGTGTACGCCAATCCGGCGCACCTGGAGCTGTACCAGGCGCAGCTGGACGATGTGCTCGGCACCCGCACCACCGAGGTGGACTGGTACCCGCCCAGCGACGCGCGCAACATGCTGCGCTTCCTGCAACGCGCCATCGCCCAGGAGCAGCCTTTCAACAAGGACATCGAACTCAGCGTCCATGGCGAGCGCCGCGTGCTGCACCACTGGGGTACGCCGTATCGCGATGGCGACGGCAAGCTGCTCGGGATGATCTGCTGCAGCACCGATATCACCGAGCGCTACGACCAGCTCAACGAGCTGCGCAGCCGGGCCGAAGCCAGCGAACTGGCGCACCAGCAACTGACCGACCTGTTCAGCAGCGCGACCAGCCACCTGAACGAGCGCATCCAGGCCCTCGCCGACACCCTCGAGCAGCCCGGGCCGTCGTCTCTCGGCCAGGCCCTGTCGATCCTCGAGGAGCTGCGGGTACACGGCGCCTCCCTCAAGCGGGCGCTCATCGCCCAGGAACAGGTTCCCCTGCTGCCGACGCGGCTGGACGAGCTCGCCACCGAGGTGCTCGACATCCTGCACGTCGCGGCCGAGCAGAAGCAGCTGCGCCTTGAACTGGACATCGACAGGCGCTCGCGGACAACCCTGCTGGTCGACGCCAAGTCCCTGCGCGAGGCCCTGCGGCACCTGGGCCTGTATGTGATCGACCTGGCCGAGGACGGCGGCGTCCGCCTGCGCATCGCCGCCAGCCCGAGGCAGGAGCGGATGGACGTGCGCATCACCATCGAAGGCCTGCCGGGCACCCGGCGCCGCGAAATGCGCGCCTATTCCCTCGCCGAACTGACCCGCGACTATCCCGCGCACACCTCGTCGCGCAACAGCCTCAGCCTGAACATCGCCCAGCACCTGATCAGCAGCATCGGCGGCGAGCTGCAGGTTTCCCATGCCCCCGGCCAAGGCTGCTGCGCCGTCGTGGACCTGCAGCTGTCTCGCCAGGAGCAGCACCCCTAGCACGGGCTCGGCGCGCGCCCGTCTGCCGAACCGCCGCACGGGAAAAGCCTCGTTCATACGATCGTACAGGCCCCTGCGCGGCACTTCTTACCTTGGGTGAATTGTCCCTCCGGGCCCATCCCTGCACCCTCTGCCTCCCCCTTGCCGGCCTCTGGATACGGGCTCCTGCCGCCTGTAGCCGGCAAAAGAAAGCTGCCTGCCCGGCCACTTATAAATTCAACAAAGGTTGTACCCATGAGCGTGTTTGATGTCATTGAACATTCCCCGGTATCGAAATTTCACCGGAAACTGCTGCTGGCCTGCTGCGGCGGGCCCTTCCTCGACGGCTACATTCTCAGCCTGATCGGCATTGCACTGATCGGCTTCGGCCAGGACATCGCCGCCACTTCGGTGGAAACCGGGCTGATCGGCGCGGCCTCGCTGCTGGGCATCTTCTTCGGCGCGACGGTGTTCGGCGCCATCACCGACCGCATCGGCCGGGAAACCATGTACGCCCTCGATCTCACCGTGCTGGTGCTCGCCTGCGGCCTGTCCGCCTTCGTCACCGAGGCCTGGCAACTGATCGTGCTGCGCTTCGTCATCGGCCTCGCGGTGGGTGCGGACTATCCCATCGCCACCTCGCTGCTGACCGAGTTCACCCCGTCCAAGCGCCGTGGCTTCATGATCGGTGTATCCGGCCTGGCCTGGTCCTGCGGCGCGATGACGGCGTTCATCGTCGGCTACCTGATGGTTTCCTGGACCGGCGACCATTCGCTGTGGCGCTGGATGCTGTTCAGCGGCGCAGTGGTCGGCATCATCGTCGTGCTGATCCGCCGCGGTATCCCGGAATCGCCGCGCTGGCTGGCCAGCAAGGGGCGTATCGAGGAAGCGCAGCAGGTGATCAGGCTGGTCTACGCCAAGGACGTGGTGATCACCCCGGCGGATGTCGCCGAGCTGAACGACGGCGGTCGCCACCGCTCGTGGAAGAGCGACCTGAAGATGATTTCCTCGGGCGGCTACCTCAAGCGCACCATCATGTGCGGCATGCTCTACTTCGCGCAGATCACCCCGCAGTACGTGCTCTACACCTTCGGCAGCATGATCCTGCTGACCGCCGGCATCAAAGGCGAGAACTCCTCGACCCTGGGCGAGCTGATGATCGCCATTCTCTTCGCCATCGGCGTGATCCCGGCGCTGAAGCTGGTGGAAACCTGGGGTCGCCGCCCCATGGTGGTGGTGCCCTTCGCACTGATGGCACTGCCGCTGCTGGCCCTGGGCCTGTGGGCGGATGCGCCGGCCTGGTTCATCGTCGGCGCCTTTGCCTTTTATGCCTTCGTCTCCGGCGGGCCGAGCATCCTGGAGTGGATCTACCCCAACGAGCTGTTCCCCACCTCCGTGCGCGCCACCGCTGTCGGCGTAGCGGTCGGTTTCAGCCGCATCGGCGCAGCCACCGGCACCTACCTGATGCCGATTGGCATCGAGTCCATCGGTTTGCAGGCAACCCTGCTGATCGGCGCGGCGATCACCCTGCTGGCGTTCTTCATCTGCCTGGCCTGGGCGCCGGAAACCAAGGGCCGCTCGCTGCAGCAGTCGGCATCGCTGAGCCTGGCGACCTGATTCGTTATCCAGCCTGCCCCCCAAGCCCATCGGTGACCCCGGTGGGCTTTTTTGTGGGCGAGCTACCGGCGTTCCGGTAAGAGCAGACCTTGTCCGCAAGCCGTTCCCGGCCGTGCCGGTCCTGGTTCGCGAGCAAGCTCGCTCCTACAAAAAATGCCAAGCCCATCTGTAGGGCCGAGGGGGACGCCTAGTCCTTGCTCGCCAACATCGAGGCACATGGCATCCGGATGGACAGGCGAAAGTCGAGCACCGAAGCAGTCGTCTCACCTCGAAATCCCGCCCCTCCACCCACAAAAAAGGCCGCCCGAAGGCGGCCTGAAAGTGCGGGCGGGACCGCACACCGGGAAACGTTACTGCTTGGCGGCCCAGGCGTTGAAGCGCTGCTCCAGCTGCTCGCCATGGTCAGCCCAGAAGGCGGCGTTCATTGCCACCTGACCGGCCAGGTTGGCCTCGTCGGTGGGCATGTTGCTGCGGCGCGCGGCGTCCACCAGCGGGACGGCGGCACGATTCACCGGGCCATAGGCAATCTGCTGCGCGTAGTTCTTCTGCGGCTCGGTCTGCAGCACGTACTGGATGAAACGCAGCCCTTCTTCGGTGTTCTTCGCGCCCTTGGGAATGGCGAAGGCGTCCATGTCGTAGATGCCACCGTTCCACACCACGCGCAGCTGGCTTTCATCCTGCACGGCGGCGATCCGGCCGTTGTAGGCGGAGCTCATCACCACGTCGCCGGACGCGAGGTACTGCGGCGGCTGCGCACCGGCTTCCCACCACTGGATGCTCGGCTTGATCTGGTCGAGCTTCCTGAATGCGCGGTCCTGGCCTTCCTTGGTGGCGAGCACGCTGTACACATCCTTGGGCGCCACACCGTCGGCCATCAGGGCGAACTCCAGGGTGTACATGGCGCCCTTGCGCAGACCGCGCTTGCCGGGGAATTTCTGCGTGTCCCAGAAATCCGCCCAGCCGGTGGGCGCGCTCTTCAGCTTGTCGGCGTTGTAGGCCAGCACCGTGGACCAGACGAAGAAGCCCACGCCGCAGGGCTGCACCGCGCCGTCCAGCAGTTCAGGGGCGAGCTTGGCAATGCCCGGTTGTTCGCCGATCTCCTGCAGCAGGCCCTCGTCGCAGGCGCGCGCCAGTTCCGGCATCTCCATCTCGACGACGTCCCAGGAAACGCTGCCGGTGTCCACCTGCACCTTGACCTTGGCCATTTCGCCGTTGAACTCGTCGGCGATCAGCCGGCTGCCGCTCTGCTGCATGTAGGGCTGGTAGAAGGCCTTGACCTGGGCGGCCTTGTTGGCGCCGCCGTGGGAGACCACGGTGAGGTCGGCCAAAGCAGGGAAAGTCGCCGCGCAACCCAGGGCGCAGGCGATGGAGGAACTCAGGATCTTGTTCATTGTTATGGTCTCCGGTGAGTGGACGGCCCGCCTCGCGGCAGGCGGCGCCATCCGCGGCCTCGAGGGCTTGCATGGCGCACTGCCAGCTAGTCTTGGGGCACGCGGGCAAGCTCCACAATCAGACGGAACTACAATTCGGAAGACCCCGCTCGTATCCCGGTACGAAGCCTGCGATATCCACTCAAGCCAGGCGCGACAAGGCCTCGCGCTTGGTGGCATGCTTGCCGGCCGTCTCTCTTCGCTGCGGACCCGCCATGCCTTTCCATATCCAGGACATCCTCGACAACGCCTCCCTGCGCACCCGCCTGCTCGGCGGCAGCGAAGGCGTCGGCCGGCGCCTGCGCTGGGCGCACGTGTGCGAGCTGGCGGACCCCACCGAATGGCTCGGCGAAGGTGACCTGCTGATGACCACCGGCATCGGCATTCCCGCGCAGGCACAGGCACAGCGCGACTACCTGCAACGCCTGGCCGGGGCACGGATATCGGGGCTGATGATCGGCGAGAACATGCAGGCGCCGGCGGATATCCAGGCACTGCAGGACGAAGCCTGCCGGCTGGGTTTCCCGCTGCTGATGACCGACTACGCGGTGCCCTTCTCCGCCGTCACCCGCGCCATCGTCGACGCCAGCAAACAGGAAGAACACGAACGCCGTAGCGCCGTGACGCGCATCTATGAAAGCGCACGCATCGGCTTGCGCGGGCTGGGCCTTGCCGGATTGCTGCGGCGACTGTGCAGCGACGTCCGCACCCAGCTCTACCTGTTCGATACGGCCACCCTGCAGCCCTGGCAGGAGGGTTTGCCGCCACTGCCGGACAGCTGGCGGGCGATGCTCGCCCAGCGCCGTTCGGTGCCGGACACCGTGACCCGCTGCAGCAATGGCGAGCAGGAAGCACTGGTGATGCCGCTGCCGTCGTTGGCCACCTGCGAGATTCTCGCTACCGGCGGCGAGCTGCTCGACTACGGCCTGCTGCACCACATCGTCGCGGTGCTGGGCATCGAGCTGGAGCGCGCCCAGGTCGAGCACGAGCGCATGCTGCGCCTGGGCTCGGAGTTACTGGATGACCTGCTGCAGCAGCGTCTCACCGAACGCGCCGCGCAGGAACGCCTGGTACAGCTGAACTGCCCGCTAGAAGCCGCCTGCCTGGTGCTCGCGCGCGCCACCGGCGAACTGCCGAAGCACTGGCAGCAGCGCCTGCAGCGGCTGGGAATGGGGCTGCTGGTGCGCCACCAGGGCAACGAGCTGATCCTGCTGCTGAGCGACCCGGCACAGGCCCAGGCCCTGCAGGCTGAATTGGACTGCACACTCGGTCACAGCAACCCGCTGGGGCATGCATTGCGTGCGGTCGAGGCATTGCGCGAGGCACGCCTGGCGCTGGCCCATGCCAACCGCCAGCGCCCGCTGGTGGCCTACGCCGATGCGCAGGGCGAGCAGTCCTGGCTGCCGGCGAGCCTGGAAGAAGCGCGGCGCGTGCATCGCCGGGTACTGGGTGCGCTGGCGGATTACGACGCGCAACAGGGTGGCCAGTTGCAGCACACCCTGCGCGTCTTCCTCGAACAGAACCGTTCCTGGCAGAAAGCCGCGCAGCTGCTCAACGTACACAAGCAGACGCTGGTCTACCGAATCCGCCGCATCGAGGAAATCACCGAGCGCTCGCTGGACTCCACCGAGGACGTCGCCGTCCTCTGGATCGCGCTGCGCTCAGCGCAGATTGCCGGGATGGACCTGGGGGTCAGGGAATGATCACGAAGCTCTTGCGCACCGTCTCGCGGATATCCCAGGTGCCCTGACAGTTCGCCGGGAACAGCACGGCGTCGCCGGCGCGCAGTTCGATGGGCTCGCCGTCGTCCGGGATGAACAGGCAGTGGCCGCTGACGAAATGGCTGAACTCCCGCGACAGCACCTGGCGCCGCCAGCGGCCGGGCGTGCATTCCCAGACACCGGTGAGCAGCCCGCCCTCGCCTTCCTCGGCGTGGGTCGCGGTGCTGGACACGGGCGCACCCAGGGGTTCCTTCACCGGCTGCGGTGCCGGCAGTTCAAATCCGGCGGTGCCGGTAAGCAGAATCGGTTGGGGCATCAGGCGCTCCTTCACAGGTCTTTGTCTTCGAGGCCCGCCGGCGCGAAGCCAACGAGAATGCGGTCAAGCCAGGCGCCCTTGCGGTTCTGCGCCTCGGCCTGCTCCTTGCGTTGCACCGCACCGCGCACCATCAGGCCGCCGATGTAGCGCAGCGGTTCGAGCGGGAAGCGCTTGGGCTGCCGGCCGACCAGGCCGCAGCGGCTCCATTCGTCATCGAGGCCCAGCGCGAGGCTGGCGAGGATGCGCCCGCCCAGGCGGCTCGGGCCGACGCCGTTGCCGCTCCAGCCGATGCCGTAGACGATGTGCGGCGCGCCGTTCAGATGGCCGAACACCGGCAGGCTGTCGTAGGTGCGGTCGATCGGGCCGGACCAGCTATGGGTCACCGGCACGTCGTGCAGTTGTGGGTAGGTGCGGCGCAGGTCCTGTTCGGTGTCGTCATTGAGCTGCGGGTTGTGGTCGTAGCCCTCGTCGATGCGGCTGGCGAAGCTGATCATCCCGGTGCCCTTGCCAAAGGCGATGCGGCCGTCCCGGGTGGTGCGGTAGTAGTCGACCATCAGCTGCGAATCGGTGACGGCTTCGCCGCCGGTCCAGCCGATCTGCTCCAGGCGCTCGGGAATCGGCGCGGTGGCAACCACCGTGCTGGTCACCGGCAGGATGGTGCGGCGCAATTCGGGAATCGCCGCGGCCCAGGCGTTGGTTGCCATCACTACCTTGGGTGCGCGCAGTTCGCCGCCGGGCGTGCGGATCACGGCCGGCTGGCCGCGATCCAGGCTGAGCATCGGGGTGTTCTCGAAGATCCGCACGCCCTTCTCCAGCGCCACCCGGCGCAGGCCGCGTACCAGGCGGGCCGGCTGTACGGTGGCGTTGCTGGCCTCCAGCACGCCTTCGAGGTGCTTCGGCGAGCCGGCGCGGCGGGCCACTTCGCTGTCGGAGAGTGACTGGAAGACCGGCTCGCCGAGGCGCTCGCAGGTCTGCTGTACGCCCTTCCAGGCGCCACGTTGCGCATCGGTGGTGGCGGTCCACAACCAGCCTGCGCGGCGGAAGTGTGCGTCGATAGCGTGAGCCTTGCAGAATTCCTCGATCTCGCCGATGGCCGCCGCTGAGGCACGGGCCAGGCGCAGCGCCTCATCCTTGCCGCACTGTGCGGCCAGGGAGCTGATCTTCGGCCACCAGGACATGACGAAACCGCCGTTACGCCCCGAGGCGCCGCCGCCGCAGATGTCGCGCTCGATGATCGCGATGCGGCAGTCGGGCTTGAGTTCCAGCAGACGCAGCGCGGTCCAGAGGCCAACGAAGCCGCCGCCGACGATAGCCACGTCGACATCGAGGTTGCCCTCCAGGGCAGGCAGCGGAGTCAGCTCGGAGGCGATTTCCTCCAGCCACAGGGAACGTTTCATGTGCGGATTCCAGGTTGAACGGTAGTGCGCCACTGTCCTGTGTCAGGCCAGTGGCGAACAATCGTCCGTTCCATGCAATCCGGGGTGAGGCCTCATACGAAGATATGAAGCCGAAGGGCTCCTGCGAGTTACCTCTGCGTCATGGACAAACCCTCACCCTAACCCTCTCCCAGAAGGAGAGGGGACCGTTCGGTGCAGGATGAAACCGTCGTGTCAGTCGGCTCGGACTGCCCCCTCTCCCTCTGGGAGAGGGCTGGGGTGAGGGAAATACGTCGCGACGGACTCCCCAGGGGAAGGCTGTTGCTCCTGCGCTCAACCCTTGGCTTTCTTCGGCGCCAGGCCCGGTTTGGCGAACTTCACGATCAGCCAGTTCTCCGACTTGCCGTGCTTAACCGTGACCTCGGCCACGCGAATGTTCGCCGGCACCGTGGCCAGCACCTGGCGGGCGTCCAGGCCCGGCTTGATGTACTTGTCGAGCTGTTCGTAGAGGCGGTAGCTGATCATGCCGTTGCGCAGCGCATGGGTCTCGAAGTCGCCGATGGCCTTGGCGTCGGCCTCGGTGCGGTTCGGGTTGAGGGTATGCGCCAGCACGTCGACCACGTTCTTGTCGTCGGCGATCGCCACCAGCATGAAGCGCTTCGCCACTTCCTGCAGCACGCGCCGGTACGCCGCGTCGTTGTATTGGCTGTACAGCACCGCCTCGACCAGTTTCTGCTTGTCGAAGGTCAGCGCCAGGCGATAGCGCGTGCCGGCATAGTCGACACCGTCCTTGCAGCGCGCGGTGACGCCCATGGGCTGCAGGCATTCGACGAAGCCCTGCTGCTTGCCGAAACCCTTCTGCGCCGCGCCGTAGTTGTACTTGCCGAACAGCGGGTCAGCCGCCGACGCCATGCCCGCCACGCACATCAACAGTGCGCCCATTGCCCATCTGCCCATCACACGCATGTCCTGATCAATGCAAAGGACGCGAGGATAGAGGATTCGCAGGATCTATGGTCACCGGATGTCGATGATCGGCGACGGAGAAATGCAGGTTCGCGAGCAAGGACTAGGCGTCCCCCTCAGTCCTACGAAAAGCTCTGCAGAGCTGACCTGTAGGAGCGAGCTTGCTCGCGAACCCGCACGGCACCGATCAGGACCGTAGGGCGCATAACCTGGAACAGGTTATCCGCCAACCGATTTGCGGCGGATAACGCTGCCATGTAATGCGCCCTGCGCAAAACCTCGGTCAGGACGCTCAGTCGAAGCGATACTCCAGCCCCGCCCCCGCATACCACGACCGCCCTGGCGCCGCCTCGTAGTAGCGGCCGTTGCTGTCACCGACGATCACCGAGCCGACGTACTGGCGATCCAGCAGGTTGTCCAGCCGCACCAACTGGTGGAAGGTCCAGGGCCCGACATGCTGCTCGAAGCGGGTGCGCCAGTTGAACACCGCGTAGCTGGGCGCCGGCTTGTCCTCGTTGCTGTCCTCGACGTAGACCTTGCTGCGGTACTGGCCTTCGAAGCCCATGCTGATGTCGTCCTGCGGCTTCCACACCAGCTCGCCGAACAGGCTGCTGCCGGGCACGCCGGGCAGGTGGTTGCCCTTTTCGATCACGCTGCCGCTCTCGACGAAATCCTCGTCATAGGTGGCGTCCAGCCGGGTGTAGGCGAGATTGGCTTGCCAGTGTTCGGAGAGATCGCTCTGCACGCCCAGCTCGAAGCCCCGGCGCAGGGTCTTGCCGGCGTTCTGGTAGCTGGTGCGGCCGTCGGTGGAGGTGGCAACGACGATCTCGTCGTCGGTACGGATTTCGAATATCGCCGCGTTGACCCGCGTGTTGCCGGCAACCTTCGCCTTGAGGCCGACTTCGTACTGGGTGCTGGTGGCCGGATCGAGGCCGAAGTTGAAGCTTTCCGCCAGTCCCGGCGCGTAGGCCATCTCTGCCTGGGTCGGCGTTTCGAAGCCCTTGCCGGCACTGACATAGCCATGCAGGTTCGGGGTAAAGGCGTACATCACCGACAGCGACGGGTTGTTCTGCTGGTACTTCTTCGAGCCGCTGGAATCGCCGTTGCTCAGGTAATGGTCGTCCACTTCCATCTTCATGGTGCTGTGGCGCAGGCCGGCGTCGAAGGTCCAGTTGCCCAGCTCCCAGCGCGCCTGCACATAGGGGTCGAGGCTGGTGGCGATATCGTTCTCGTTGCGGCGCATCTCGCCCTTCACGCCGAGCTGGTCGCCGCTGAAGTTCTGGAAGCCCTTGCGGTCGTCTTCGCTACGGTCGTAGTCCACCCCGCTGGTGACGGTCAGCTCACCCGGCACGCCTTGCACCGGCTGGATCCAGCGCAGGGTGCCGCCGTGGAATTCGCGGTTGAAGTCCACCACCCCGCCGCCGCGCTGGGCATTGGACGCCACGCCCTTGGGGATCGACAGGTACTGCACCACGCTGCGCTGGCCGGCGTAGAGGTTGAACTGCAGGGTCGCGTCGCCGAAATAGCGCTCGTAGTTCATGCCCAACTGCTGGTGGTCGATGCTCTTGCGCGTGTTGTACAACTCGGCAGCCGGCGCCACGGAACGCGGGTCGTGCTGGTACGCGGCCCAGGTCTGGCCCAGCGGGTCCTGCGTGCCGTTCTGCTCCAGGCTGCTGTAGATCAGCGCCAGGCGGCTGTCTTCGTCGGGCTTGAAGTTGAGCTTGGCGAAGGTCTGGTCGCGGCGCGCGGCGCTGTGGTCGCGGTAGCCGTCGGTGTCCATGCGCGAGGCGTCGAGCAGGAAGCCGGCCTGCTCGGTGCCGCCCTCGGCATACAGGTGGTTCTTGTTGAAGCCGTCGCTGCCGAAGGTGGTTTCCGCACCGACTTTCGGCGGGCCATAGCCGTCGCGGGAGAACATCTGGATCACCCCGCCGCTGTTGCTGCCATAAAGCGTCGAGGCCGGGCCGCGGAGCACTTCGATGCGCTCGGCGACATCGAGGTTCAGCGTTGCCGCCTGGCCCTGGCCGTCCGGCGTGCTGGCCGGAATACCGTCGCTGAGCAACTTCAGCCCGCGAATACCGAAGGCCGAGCGCGCGCCGTAGCCACGGGAGGAAATCTGCAGGTCCTGGGCGTAGTTCTGGCGGTTCTGCACCACCAGGCCGGGCACCCGTTGCAGCACTTCGGAGGCATTCACGCCGAGCTGGCCGTCACTGAGCTGCGGTTGCTGCACGGTGTCGATGGAGAACGGCAGGTCAAAGCTCGATACCGGCGCATAGGCGCCCGCCACCACCATGGGCGCAAGCTGCACTTCACTGTCCGCCTCCGCGGCTTCGGCGCGGGTCAGTTGGCCGTGGGCGACGCCGCAGATCAACAGCGGCAGCAGTTTGAGTGGGACAGGTACGACAGAGCGGGTAGCAGGCACGGCGACGGGATTCTTCTGTAGGACCGAACGGCGATGCTGCCAGTCTCGGCAGCCGCTGCACAGGGCTTTCGTGGGTCGGGATGTTGTGAGTGGTCGAGCGTGCAAAAGGCTAATCCATTCGTCTGCGCTCTGATCTTCGACTATTGTACTATCTAGTTAATTAGCATGCTAAGCGTATAATCGACCGATCCAACAGCGAGAACCTTCTGTATGAAACCGGTACAGCGTGCCTCCCGTGCAAGCACTTTCATCCTCCTCGGCCTGGGTGTGGTCATCGCCCTCCTCGGCCTCGCCCTGGCTGCTGGCGGCATCCGCCTGGTCAGCCTCGGTGGCTCCTGGTACTTCCTCGTCGGTGGCCTGGCCATGGCGCTCTCGGGTCTGCTGATCGCGTTGCGCAAGCCGGTCGGTGCCTGGTTGTTCGCCGCCTTCCTGATTGGCACCGCGCTATGGGCCGTGTCCGACACCGGCCTGGTGTTCTGGCCGCTGTTTTCGCGGCTGTTCATGTTCAGCGCCATCGGCGTGGTGGTCGCGCTGGTCTATCCGATGCTGTCCCGCTCGGCAGGCGGCAACGCTGGGCGTGGAGCCTATGGCATCGCCGGCGTGCTGGCCGTGCTGGTGGTGATTGCCGCCGGCAACATGTTCGTCGCCCATCCCAGCGTGGCGCCCACTGGCAAGGGCCCTGGCCTGACGCCGGTGGACCCGGCCCATGCGCAGAAGGACTGGGCGCACTACGGCAACACCGAGGGCGGCAGTCGCTTCGCCGCGCTGGACCAGATCAACCGTGGCAACGTCGAAAAACTGAAAGTGGCCTGGACCTACCACACCGGCGACGTGGCGGTCAGCGACGGCAACGGCGCGGAAGACCAGCTGACCCCGTTGCAGGTCGGCGACAAGGTGTTCATCTGCACCCCGCACAACAACCTGATCGCGCTGGACGCGGACACCGGCAAGGAGCTGTGGAAGAACGAGATCAACGCGCAGTCCAAGGTCTGGCAACGCTGCCGAGGCATGGCCTATTTCGACGCCACCAGGGAAATCGCCCAGCCGACCCAGCCGAACAGCACACCGGTCATCGCCGCCAGCGTTCCGGCCGGCGCCAACTGCCAGCGCCGCCTGCTGACCAATACCATCGACGCGCGCCTGATCGCGGTGGACGCCGACACCGGCGAGTTCTGCCAGGGCTTCGGCACTAACGGCCAGGTCGACCTGAAGGCCGGCCTGGGTGATGTACCCGACTCGTACTACCAGCTCTCCTCCGCCCCGCTGATGGCCGGTACCACGGTGGTGGTCGGCGGCCGCGTCGCGGACAATGTCCAGACTGACATGCCCGGCGGCGTGATCCGTGGTTTCGATGTCATCACTGGCGCCATGCGCTGGGCCTTCGATCCGGGCAACCCGGAAGACAAGCAGGCCCCGGCGGATGGCAAGAGCTACGTGCGCAGCACGCCCAACAGCTGGGCGCCGATGTCCTACGACCCGGCGATGAACACCGTCTTCCTGCCCATGGGTAGCTCTTCCACCGACATCTATGGCGTGGAGCGGACGAAACTCGACCACACCTACGGCGCGTCGATCCTTGCCGTGGACGCCACCAGCGGCGCCGAAAAGTGGGTCTACCAGACCGTGCACAACGACCTCTGGGACTTCGACCTGCCGATGCAGCCGAGCCTCGTGGACTTCCCCGTGGCCGACGGCAAGACCGTTCCGGCAGTCGTCATCGGCACCAAGGCCGGGCAGATCTACGTGCTCGACCGCGCCACCGGCAAGCCGCTGACCGAGGTCAGGGATGTGCCGGTGAAGCCGGGCGACATCCCCGACGAGCCCTATTCGCCGACCCAGCCGAAATCCGTCGGCATGCCGCAGATCGGCGCGCAGACCCTCAGCGAGTCGGACATGTGGGGCGCCACGCCCTATGACCAGCTGCTGTGCCGCATCGACTTCAAGAAGATGCGCTACGACGGCCTCTACACCGCGCCGGGCACCGACCTGTCGCTGAGCTTCCCCGGCTCCCTGGGCGGCATGAACTGGGGCAGCCTGTCCACCGACCCGGTGCACGGCTTCATCTTCGTCAACGACATGCGCCTGGGCCTGTGGATCCAGATGATCCCCTCGGCCAACAAGGGCGCGGCCGCTGGCGGCGGCGAGGCGCTGAACACCGGCATGGGCGCCGTGCCGCTCAAGGGCACGCCCTACGCGGTGAACAAGAACCGCTTCCTCTCGGTGGCCGGCATCCCGTGCCAGGCGCCGCCATTCGGCACCCTCACCGCCATCGACCTGAAGACCCGCCAGGTGGCCTGGCAGGTACCGGTGGGCACTGTGGAAGACACCGGCCCGCTGGGTATCCGCATGCACCTGCCGATCCCCATCGGCCTGCCGACCCTTGGCGGCACGCTTTCCACCCAGGGCGGCCTGGTGTTCATCGCCGGCACCCAGGACTTCTACCTGCGCGCCTACGACAGCAGCAACGGCAAGGAAATCTGGAAATCCCGCCTGCCCGTCGGCAGCCAGGGCGGCCCGATGACCTACGTGTCGCCGAAGACCGGCAAGCAGTTCGTCGTCATCACCGCCGGTGGTGCGCGGCAGTCCAGCGACCGTGGCGACTACGTGCTGGCCTACGCGCTGCCGGACGGCCAGTAACCCTCCCATCGCGCCCGCCGCGTGCGGGCGCCTCCTTCCGGCGCGGCACTCCCACCGCGCCTTTTTTTATTCGCTTCAAGCTCAGGAAATTCCATGCGCACTTCCCTTCGCCTCACGCCCGGCCTGCTGCTGTGCGTCGCCTCGCTGCCGGCGCTGGCCGCAGAAGGCCTGCTCGAACGTTCCACGATGACCGGCGACTGGGGCGGCCTGCGCCACCAGTTGGAAGAAGGCGGCGTCGGGTTCACCGGCGACTACAGCGGCGAGACTGCCTACAACGCCCACGGCGGCCTGCATCGTTCGGCGCGCTATTCGCAGAACATCAAGCTGGGCGTGCAGTTCGACCTGTCCAGACTCTACGGCCTGGAGAATGGCGGCAAGGTCCAGCTGACCATCAACGACCGCCGCGGCAACAGTGCCTCGGAAGACCTGGTGGGCAACCGCCTGCCGATCCAGGAAAACTACGGCGGCCTCTACACGCGCCTGACCGAGCTGAGCTACGAGCGTGACCTGGGCCAGGCGCTGAACCTCAAGCTCGGCTACATGGCCATGGGCAATGACGTCGGCGGGCTCGACAGCGGCATCCTCTGCAACTTCATGAACGCCGGCTTCTGCGGCCACCCACTGAACATGTCCGGCGGCAGCGGCTGGACCAACTACCCCAACGCACACCTGGGTGCACGGGTGAAGTACAGCTTCGCACCCGACTGGCAGCTGCGCATCGCGCCTTCAACGTCGACCCGCAAAGCAACGGCAACTCCAGCCGCGCCTGGCACCTCACGCCCAAGCACACCACCGGCACCGTGGTGCCCATCGAGCTGATCTACAAACCCCAGGGCGAATTGCCCGGCGAGTACAAGCTCGGCTGGTACTACGACAGCTCCAACGTGCAGCGCATCGGTAGCGCCAAAGAAGAGTCCGGCCGCAGCGGCCACTACCTGCTGGTCGATCAGGCGGTGTGGAACGACCCGGCCTCGAAGGGGCGCAGCCTGCATCTGTTCGGCCAGGCCTCGGCCGCCAGCAGCGCCGCCTCGCCCTTCACCAAGTGGTACGGCGCGGGTGTCGTCCTCTACAAGCCCTTCGAAGGCCGCCCGAAAGACAGTCTCGCGCTGGGTTACGGTCGCGCCGTACCCAACCCGCGCAGCCGTGAAATGCAGGAGAACAACGCCCTCGCCAACGGTCAGGACTACCCGAACCTGGACAGCGGCGAACAGCTCGTCGAACTGAGCTACGGCTACCAGGCCACGCCCTGGCTGACCCTGCGCCCGGACCTGCAGTACGTCATCGAACCGGGAGCCTTCTCCGGCAAGGACATCGACAACGCCCTGCTGCTCGGCCTGCAGGTGAAAGCCAGCTTCTGAGAAAAGCGATCCTGAGACAAATTGATACAGTAACCTCATGATTAATAGGACTTTTCCTATACAAATAGAACGCCCGCACTCCTAAACTGGCCTGTCACCCTGCGGGGCCACCCGCAGGACGTTGACACCGGTTATATGGAGCTACACATGCCCGGTTGGTATGAAATCAAGGAACTCAGCAGCGGCAACCGTCGCGTTCTGCTCAAGAACACTGCCCACGGAACCCTGCTGGAAACTCTGGCCTACCCGACACAGGAGGCAGCCGAGCAGGCCATCAACAGCCTCCGCAGCTCCTGTGCGGCCGTCGAGCGCTACAAGCGCCAGATGTCCCCCGGCGGCAAGAATTTCTTCGTGATCCGCGATAACACCGGTGCAGAACTGCTGACCAGCAAGCTGTACGACTCCGAGGCCGCACGCGAACAGGCGATTGCAACGATCGCCCAGGCCGGCCTCAGCTCCGAGCTGCGTGCACACGCCTGAGTAACGAGCCAATGAAAAGCCCCGCGCAATGCGGGGCTTTTTTGTGGGCGTGCCGCCGGCAAAGCATTGCCCGAGCCGCAGCCGGGGCCGCACACGCCGCCCCTCGGCAACGTCGTCCGGGGCACGTCGCCTGCCGGCAACGCCCAGCAGGCAATAGCCAGCCCGGACCACTGATTCGCCCCGCAACATGTGACTGGCGGCGCATCCCTGCCTATCCTCAAGCTCAGCCCGTCTCGGACAGACGGACCAGGCAGCCCGCCCCAGCACGGACCCGGCCCCATGGACAGCCCCCTGACATCGCGCCCCGGCGCAGAGAACTGCTTCCCTGACGAGGCCCCCGGCGCGCCACGCCCAGCCACGGTGGCCGCATGAAGCGCTGGAGCCGCAAGCCCCTGACGTTACGGGTGCTGATCCTGGTCTTCGTCCTGCTCGCCGCCCTGGCCACTCTCGGCAACAGCCTGTACGTGGCCTACACCGTGCAGCGCTCGGCGCTGATCCATTCGACCCTGGAGGCCAATCGCGCCTATGCCGCCAAGGTTGCCTCAAGCATCGGCGAGTTCATCGACTCGGCGCAGCGCAACCTGGCCTTCAGCGCCAGGATCCTCGCGGCGCACCAGGGTGATCGCACGGTGCTGCGCGCCGAGGCGATGCGCCTGCAGTCGCAGGACGCCTACTTCAACTCGATCGCCATCGTCGACGCCCAGGGCAAGGTGCTCGAAGCCTACCCGGACTCCCTGCAGATAGTCGGCACCACACTGCGCTCGATTGGTGTGCAGCAGGCCCTGCAACTCAAGCGGCCGATGGTCAGCCAGGCCTATGTATCCATCGCCGGCAACCTGGTGGTGTTCATCTCGCAACCCATCGTCAGCCCCACCGGCGAGTACCTCGGCCTGGTCGGCGGGTCGGTCTACATCTTCAAGCAGAGCGTGCTGCATACCATCATCGGCAGCCACTTCCACCACGAGGGCACCTACGCCTTCGTCGCCGATGCCAACCGGCGGTTGCTGCACCACCCCGAGGCGCAGCGGGTCGGCGAGGTGCTGAAGGGCAACCCGACCGTAGAGGCAGCGCTGCGCGGAGAAACCGGCTCGATGGAGGTGCCCAATACCCTTGGCGTGGAAATGCTCGCCGGCTACGCCCAGGTGCCCGACGCCAACTGGGCAGTGGTCGCGCAACAACCTCGCGACCTGAGCCTGGCGCCGCTGGGCCTGCTGATGAAGGACATGTTCTTCGGCCTGATCCCCGCCAGCCTGCTCGGCGTGCTGCTGATCTGGGGCGGCGCCCTGCTGATCACCCGCCCGCTGCGGCAACTGGCCTACAGCGCCGAGCGCCTGTCGGCGCCGGAAACACCGAGCGAGCTGCGCGCCATCGATACGTGGTACCGCGAGGCCGCCGCCATCCGCCAGGCGTTGCTGAGCGGCGTCGGACTGATGCAGCAGAAGCTTGGCCGGCTCAGCCAGGAAGCCCAGAGCGATGCGCTCACCGGGCTGGCCAACCGCCGCGCCCTCGACGCCGCCCTGGCCGCGCTGGAGCAGTCCGGCCTGCCCTATGCGGTATTGCTGCTGGATATCGACCACTTCAAGCGGGTCAACGACAGCTGGGGGCACGACGCTGGCGACGAAGCCCTGCGCCGGGTCGCCGCTGTGCTGCGTGACTCGTCCCGCGCCGAAGACCTGGCCTGTCGTTCGGGTGGCGAAGAGTTCGTCCTGCTGCTGCCGGGAACCAGCCTGGAAGCAGCCCGCAGCATCGCCGAGCGCATCCGCGAAACGGTCGCCGGCACGCTGATTCCCCGCGTCGGCAAGGTCACCCTGTCCATCGGCGTTGCCGATCTAGGTGAGCCGGCGCCGAGCGCCGAAGCGGTGCTCAAGCTGGCCGACCAGCGCCTGTACAGCGCCAAGCAGGCAGGCCGCAACCGGGTGGTCAGCAGCGACCGCCCCTGACCTGCGTCCAGCGGCCAGGGCTGGCTGCAACCGTTCGTCCCATACGCTGAACAGCGCCGCATCCGACCGGTCTTCCAATAAGGCGGCGCAACAGACGTCGTCCACTGCCGGAACTCATAGCGAGCCGCTCACGCTGAACCACTCTCGCTGCAACAGATTTGGGAGGTGCGAACGATGGGCTGCAACGAACACCGCGACCTTGAACGCTCAGACGGCCTGAATCGACTGCTGGACAGCGGAACACTGGCTGCCGGAAGTCGCCAGGAAATCCTCGCCCGCTACATTCTCAATCACGGCTTTGCCGCGCTCTCCGAGGCTCAGCAGCAGGAGTTTCACGATGACCTGCTGCCATTGCTCGAGCGCCGCGATCGCAGTGAAGGCCTGATGCCCCAAGGCAACCTGGACCCAGCCCTCGCCGACCCGCTGATCAACGACCCGGGCAATGAAGACCCCGGCTCGCTGATCGAAATGGAGGTTGCCGAAGGCCTGCGCCCGGCGCGTCGTGGCACACCGCACTGAGGTCCGGTGCGCACCACCGCCTGCGGCGCAGTGGCTGCACAGCGGAAAGCCTGGCGCATTCCCGGAAACCTCCGCCGGCCGCTGCCCGCGCGGCGGAGGTTGGGTTTTTCCTATTCGCTGTTCTTCACCCGCAGCAACAGCCCGAGCAATTGCTCACGGTCGAACGGCTTGGGCAGGCGCAGCACCGAATCGGTCAGGGTGTCCAGGCGCCCGGCGTAGCCAGTGGTGAGTGCGCAGGTCAGCGCAGGATACGTCTGGCGCACCTGCTGGATCAGCAACATGCCGTCCATGTCGGGCATGGCGAAGTCGGTGATCATCAGGTCGAAGTCCGATTCCCCCAGCAATTGCAGCGCCGCTCGTGCCGAGTCGCTGCGCACGGGCTGGCAGCCGAGGTCCGCCAGCAGGGCACTGGTGCCGGCCAGCACCAGTGCATCGTCGTCCACGACCAGCACCCGCAGCCCCAGGGGTTCGGCGGGTTCGCTCTGGGTGTCCGCGGCCAGCACTTCGTCGACAACGCCGGGTTGCGTCCCCGCCTTCACCGCCGGCAACCAGATTTCCACAGTGGTGCCGGATCCCGGTGTACTGCGCAGCAGCAGCGCCCCGCCCTGCTGCTGCGCCAGCCCGTGGACGATGGAAAGCCCCAGCCCGGTGCCCTTGCCGGTCGGTTTGGTGGTGAAGAAAGGTTCGGCGGCGCGGCGCAGGGTGTCCTCGTCCATGCCCTGGCCAGAGTCGGTAACGGCCACGCACACGTAGTCACCCGGCGCCAGCTTGCCGCTCTGCCGCGGCCCGACCTGGGCGTTGCGCGCCGAGAAGGTGATGCTGCCGCCGCCAGGCATGGCGTCGCGGGCGTTGGTGGCGAGGTTGATGATCGCCAGCTCCAGCTGGTTCTGGTCGCTCATCACGCTATCCAGCTGCAAGGGGAAGCGAGTCTCCAGGCTGATGGTCGGGCCCAGGGAGCTGACCAGCAACTCACTCATGTCCTGCAGCAGCGCCGGTAGCTGGATGGGCTGCGGGAACAACCGCTGCTTGCGGGCGAAGGCCAGCATCCGCTGGGTCAGCTGGGCACCTCGGCGGGTGGCTTCCAGGGCGTTGCGCCAGATGCTCTGAACCTTGTCGTTATCCTTCGGCAGTTGCCGTTCGAGCAGTTGCAGGCCGCCAAGGATCACCGTCAGCAGATTATTGAAGTCATGCGCGACGCCGCCGGTGAGCTGGCCCAGCGACTCCATCTTCTGCGACTGGATCAGCTCGTCGCGGGCGCGCTCCAGCTCTTCCTGGGCTCGCCGCTTGTCGGTGATGTCGCGGGTGATCTTGGCGAAGCCCAGCAGCTTGCCGGCTTCGTCGAACACCGGGTCGATGACGATGTTGGCCCAGAAGCGCGAGCCGTCCTTGCGCATCTGCAGGCGCTCTTCCTCGTAACGCCCTTCGGCCAGCGCGGTGTTCAGGCTGGTCTCCGGCACGCCGCCCTGGCGGTCATCGTCGCAGTAGAAGCAGTCGAAGCGACGGCCAATGATTTCTTCCGGGTGGTAGCCCTTGATCCGCTCGGCGCCGGGGTTCCAGCTGGTGACATTGCCTTCGGGGTCGAGCATGTACAGCGCGTAGTCGGTGACGCCGTTCACCAGCAGGCGGAAATGCTGCTCGCTGCGGCGCAAGGCCTGCTCGGTCTCGTGCTGTTCGGTGCGGTCGCGGGTAATCTTGGCGAAGCCCAGCAGCGCGCCGGAAGCATCGCGGATGGCGTCGATCACCACGTGCGCCCAGAACGAGCTGCCATCGCGGTGCAGGCGCCAGCCTTCACTCTCGTAGCGGCCCACCCGCGCCGCTTCGCCCAGGGCATGCTCCGGCAAGCCGGCGGCGCGGTCGGCCGGCGTGTAGAAACGCGAGAAGTGCTCACCGAGGATCTCGTCGGCGGCGTAGCCCTTCAGGCGCTGCGCGCCGGAGCTCCAGCTGCTGACCCGGCCATCGGGGTCGAGCATGTAGATGGCATAGTCGGTCACGGCTTCGACGAGCAGGCGGTAGCGCGCGTCTTCCACGAGTTGGGCGGTGCTGGCGGTCGTTTCAGGCATGCAGTCGGCTCTCCTGGCTCATTGCAGCAAAGCATAGGCGCGAGCGCGCCACCGCACCTGCCGCCAGACGGCGTGCCGCGCTGCCTGGCCGGCTTTCAGCCGCGCTCCACGGGCCGCGCCTTGAGCCACAGGCCGAAGGTCCTGACGACCTCCACCACCGGGCGCAGTCGATCACCGTCGGCGCTGAGGCAATACTCCACCCGTGGCGGAACCTCGGGATAGACCGTGCGAGTCACCAGCCCCGCGTCCTCCAGTGCCCGGAGTTCGGCCGTGAGAATGCGCTGGGATATCTCCGGCATGTCACGGCGCAACTCGTTGAAGCGCTTGCTGCCCTCAAGCAGGTACGACACCAGCAACAGGCGCCAGCGGCCGCCGATCACGCGCATGGCTTCCTCGACCGAACAGCCCGAAACGTTCTTCTTCATCGCTACTTCCCGGTAACCTTTTTGTGCCCAGGCCACAAAAAAGTGCGTTCTTACGCGCTGCATCGGGCTCGGCAATACTGGCCGCCCATTACCGGCCAGAGCCTGCCCCGATGAAACTCTACTTTGCCCCCAATGCCTGCTCACTCGCCCCGCACATCATCCTGCGCGAGCTGGGCCTGCCGTTCGCGCTGATACGCGTGAACAACCAGAGCAAACGAACCGCCGATGGCCGGGACTTCTACCAGATCAACCCCAAGGGCTACGTGGCGGCGCTGCAACTGCCCGACGGCACGGTGCTCACCGAGGGCGCGGCGATTCTACAGTACCTCGCCGACCAGCGACCCGAAGCGGGCCTCGCACCACTCAATGGCACCCTGGAACGTACGCTGCTGCAGGCGCAGCTCAATTTCATCGGCAGCGAACTGCACGCGGCGATGAGCCCGCTGTTCGACAGCGCGATAGCCGAGCCGGTGAAGGATCTGCTGCGATCGAAACTCGCCCGGCGCCTGGGCTACCTGGACCAGGCCATGGCCGCCAGCGGCTACGCCTTCGGCGACCGCTTCAGCATCGCCGACGCCTACCTGTTCAGCGTGCTGGGCTGGTCCGAACAACTGAAAATCGACCTCGGGGCTTATCCGGCGATCCGCCGCTTCCGCGCAACAGTCGCTGCGCGCCCGGCGGTCGTCGAGGCGTTGCGCGCCGAAGCCGAGGCGCCCGCCGTCGCCTGAACCGCCCGGCGGCCAGCACTCGCCTAGGGCGCACAACCGCTCGGCGGAAAATTCGCCGCTGCATCGCGCAAGCCGCACCTTCCGTGGTCCATCACACTAGCCCGGCCCGCCATGTGCCGGGTTTGCTGCAATGAGCACAGGAGATACTGGATGAGCGCTGACCCCGAGAGTTTCGCCAATGCCTACCAGAACGCCCTGGTGGAAGTGGCCCTGCCCGTCTTCGCCCGCGCCAGCGAGTTCGCCCGCAAGCACGGCCTGGAATGCAGCGTGGAGTTGCTGGATGGCCGCCGCGACCTGCCGCAGCTGAGCCTGAAGGTGCGCCACTCCTGCCATGATGCCGAATGCATCTGCCGCATCAGCGCCGACCCGCAGACGCAGCGCCTGTGCCACGAAAACCGCTGCGGCGAGACCGAAGCCGACGTGCAGCAGGTGATCGGATCACTCGCCTCGCTCAATGAAATGGTGCTGGACACCCGCCTGCTGGAGTTTTTCCAGAGCTCCTTCGCCCTGCACCTGGACTACGCGTCCAGCCGGCACGCCGGGGGCTTCTGGTAGCCGGCAGAGGTAGCTCAGCAGCCGCAGGCCGCCCGGCGTGCGGTCCAGGACATGCGTGTCTCGGGATGCCCGGTGTGTTCGTCCGCGCGTTCCTCCAGCACCTCGAAACCATGCCGCTGGTAGAACGCCAGTGCGCCGGCATTGGCCGAGTAGACTGCCAGCTCCAGCATCGGCAGGTGGATCTTGGCATCGCTCAGCAGGTGCGAGCCCAGCCCCTTGCCCTGGCATTCCGGGGCGACGAAGAGCGCGGCCAGGGCGCCATCATGCAGGCTGTAGAAACCGCTCACGCAGCCGTCGCTCTCGACGACGCGCGAGGCGGCGGCCGGCAGATAGACGTCGCGCATGTCCTGCAGACGCTGCTGCCAGAAATCGCTATCGATGAAGTGATGGGCCTGCTGCGAAGCGCGCAGCCAGATATCCAGCACCCGCTCCATGTCGTCGTCGCGAAAGTCACGGATCAGCATCGGCAGTCGTCTCCCGGTTCGTTGAAGTGCTCATGGCGTGGCGGGCGGCATCCTCGCACAAGCGATCGCCCCTGCGCGCCCCCGCGCGCTGCCACCAATCGTCGCACCTGCCCAGCCTCCAACGATGGCAAAAAACGGCCGGCGAGCGCCTCTTGCACTCAAGCACGCCCGGCAGCGGCCGTCAGGTTCCACTCATCAGAATCAGTGAACGCCTGCAGGCCTGGAGGTTCTCTGCAATGGGTCCGGCAAATCCGCGAACGCGCAACGCAGAGCGGCCACGCCCGCTCACAGCGCGACAGCGAACGGCGCTGCCGGCTCGGTGAAATTCATCCACAAACACTCAAGGAGACACTCGAATGGGCAGCTATCGCTGGTTCCCCTCCAACCGCCAGACTGGCGTGCAGGAACTGCAGTCCCTGGTAAACGACCTCGAAACCCTGCTGGCCGGCAGCCGCGAGTTGACGACGGAACAATTGCCGGCCTTCAGGAGCAGGCTGCGCGAACTGGTGGCCGACGGCCGCGACACCAGCGAGCACCTGATCCAGCGCAGCCGCCGGGCCATCCGCGCGGGTGGCGAGTACGCCGGCGAACACCCCTGGCAGACTGCGGCAGTACTGGCGACGGCCGCGGGCCTGCTGGCGGCGGTCTGTGCGTTCAGCCGCCAGCAACGCTGAGTGAGGCGCCGGGCGCTGGCATGGCGCACGCACGCTAGTCGATGAAGCTGTCGATCAGCTCCAGCCCCAAGCTGCGCACCCGCCCGGCGCTGCTCAGCTCGTCGCCATGGATGCCGACCACAATGGTCGAGGGCATGTCCGCCGGTTGGCTGCTGAGGCGGATCGAATAGCGACCGCCGGCCTCCCGGTAGCAGGAGAAATTGAACAGCGGGTAGGCTTCGTGGAGCACCGCTTCCACATCCAGGCGTCGGAACTGCGTCATGGCCACCTCCTCTCCCTGGCTAAACCCTGCCCGCTCGGCCAGGCGAGGGAAATACTGGCGATTGGCCCAGGCACTGCGCCTCGCGGCTGCCGCCGGGCGGATCGCCAGCGCTGGCAGGCGCGCTGGGCGTCACGATGCAGACCGAAACCGTTGCGGATTTCAGACGGAAGGCCCGGCCCTGTGGCAAACGGCTTGGGGCAGCGCCTGGCCGTGCATTTTCCAGCGCTTTGCCGCTGCGACCTTGCATCCTGCAAATGACCAATCGCCAGCATGCCTGGGCGATTCCCTGCAATAACAACCTGTTAAGCGGATGAAACAGTCTCTCCCGGCGTGGCACGGCTGATGCGAGGTTCCAGGCTCAAGCCAGCGCCCTGGCTTTTGCCAACCAGCGGGAGGGAAAGATCATGTCCAGTTACCACGACACGGCCATCGAACATCTCAGCCAGCAGTTCCGCGACTACCGCCCACAGTTCTCGACCAGGCCCGATGGCACGCTGCTGATCAGCCTGCGCAATACCGCAGGCAAGCGCCTGATCTCACGTGTGATCCAGCACGAAGAACAGTCCAGCAGCGTGTTGCTGAACGATCTCGTGGAGCGTATCCGCCGCGACCTGATGACCGTGGAGGGGCCGCTGGAAGAGGTCAACGTCGAGTGGTTCCTCAAGCGTATCGAGTTGCAGACGTTCATCCCGCTGAACCCGACCCACCGGCCGCGCAAGGTGGTGGTGGCCGGAGCACGCCTGCGCGCCCAGGCTGGCAAGCACGCCCGGCAAGCGCGCTGAGCATGAAAACATCCCAGGACACCCCCGCCCCGATCCTCAGGCGGCCCGCGAGGAGTCGCTGGAGGAACGGGTAGACATCGAACCGCAGGGCAGTCGGCAAGTACCCCACCCGTCCGCCGCCGACCAGGGCGGCCTCAGGGAAGAGCCCGCATGAGCGAGCGAGACACAGCAGCAAACTGGCCCGCCCGGCTCGAAGCCCATGCCGGTGCCGCCGTCAGTCCGGACAGTCGGGCGGCTACCGGCTTTCTCCGTGCCGGATGCGTGGCGCCAGATGCGTGCCAACGTCCCTCCCGCCAGACCGCGGGCAGGAAAGGACGCTGGGACGCCGGCCTTCAGCGCGCCAGGAATGGCGGCGGCGCGTCGATTACGCCGGTCTCGTTGACGTATTGCTTGTAGTGCTCGATCAGCGCTTCCAGCTTGGCCGGCTCGCTCTTGGCCAGGTCACGGGTCTCGCCGGGGTCGCTGGCCAGGTCATACAGCTGCCAGGTTGCCGGGCCGACCGGAGCCGGTAGGTACACCGCCTTCCAGTCGCCCTGGCGGATGGCGCGCATGCCGAACAGCTCCCAGCCGGTAACGGTCTTTTCGTCGTGGGCCTGTTCGGTCTCGCCGGACAGCCAGCCCAGCCACGACTTGCCGCGCACCTCGGCCACCTCGCGGCCATGCCAGTGCTTGCCCGGATGGCGCACGCCGGCCAGGTCGAGAATGGTCGGGGTAATGTCCATCACGGTGGAAAACGAGTGGCTGATCTCACCCTGGCGTTGCAGCGCGGGGTAGCGCACCAGTGCCGGCACGCGGATGCCGCCCTCGGTGGTGAAGGCCTTGTACAGCCGCGACGGCGCGGTGGCCGCCTGTGCCCAGCGCGGGCCGTACCAGATGTACGAGTTGGCGCGGCCGATGTTCTCCAGGCTGTTGTCATAGTGCTGGTCGAGGAAACTCAGCAGGTCCGGGCCGAAGCGCGGGAAGGCTTCCAGCAGCGCACCCTCGGCGCCGTTGTCGGACATGAACAGGACGAAGGTGTTGTCCAGCTCGCCCTGCTGGCGCAGGTACTCGACGACGCGGCCGACGTTCCAGTCCAGGCGCTCGACCATCGCCGCGTAGACCTCCATGGCCCGCGCCGATTTCGCCCTCTCCTCGTCGGTCAGGCGCGCCCACTCCTTGCTGATCGCCAGTACCGGATGCGCCTGCACGTCGGCGTCGATCAGGCCCAATTGCTTGAGCCGCTCCAGGCGTTCCAGGCGCAGCGCCTCGGGGCCGGCGTCGTAACGCCCCCGGTACCTGTCGACCACCTCCTTGGGCGCCTGCAGCGGCCAGTGCGGCGCGGAGAACGGCAGGTAGGCGAAGAACGGCCGGCTCTGGTCGCGCTCCTTGAGGTACTCGATCAGCTTGTCGCCGAAGGCATCGGAGGAATAGAAGTCGGCCGGCAACTCGTCGATGAACTGATCATCTTCGACATACAGCGCCGGCGTGCCCTTGAGGATGCGCGGCGTGGTTTCGTCATAGGGCGGCTCGAAGCCATAGTGGTTGGCCGCGCCGGGCAGCAATGAGAAGGAGCGCTCGAAGCCGCGCGCATGGGGCGCTTGCTCCAGCTTCAGGCCCAGGTGCCATTTGCCGGACAGCAGCGTCTGGTAGCCGGCCTCGCGCAGCAGTTCGGGTAGCGCCACGACACGGTCGTTCAGGTAACCCTCGTAGCCCGGCTTGCCTTCCAGCTCCGGGGTCAGCGCCTCGGCCATGGTGCCGATGCCGGCAATGTGGTGGTCGGTGCCGGTGAGCAGCATCGAGCGCGTCGGCGAGCAGGTCGGCGCGGTGTGGAAATCGGTCAGGCGCAGGCCTTCAAGGGCCAGTGCATCCAGGTGCGGCGTGGCGATCTCGCCACCGAAGGCGCCGAGATCGGAGAAGCCGAGGTCGTCGGCGACGATGACGAGGAAGTTGGGGCGTTTGCTCATGGAAAGCCTCGTGAAATGGAAAAGTCGGTGTACTCGGCGCCCCCTCACCCCAGCCCTCTCCCAGAGGGAGAGGGAGCCGTCCGTGCCGGCTGAAACCACAGTTTCAACCCGCGCCAATCGGTCCCCTCTCCCTCTGGGAGAGGGTTAGGGTGAGGGAACTCGTGCCCTCAGCAGGCAAGAAACTCGAACGGCAGGTCTTCCACCCGCTTGAGCTGCGGCGCGACGTAGTCGCCCTCGCCCGTCAGCTCGTGCAGCAGCGCCTCACGCTGGCGCAGGAAGTCGTAGCCGCCACGCTCGCGCGGGTGCTCCAGCGGCACCCCGACAATGCGCTTGATGCGCCCGGGTCGCGGCGCCATCACCACCACGCGGTCGGCGAGGAACAGCGCCTCCTCCACATCGTGGGTCACCAGCACCGTGGTGATGCGCTCGCGCTGGCGGATGCGCAACAACTCGCCCTGCAACTGCTGGCGGGTCAGCGCGTCCAGGGCGCCGAAGGGCTCGTCCAGCAGCAGGATGCGCGGGCTGGCGACCAATCCGCGGGCAATCGCCACGCGTTGCGCCATGCCACCGGAGAGCTGGTGCGGATAGGCTCGGGCAAAGGCGGACAGGCCCACCAGTTGCAGATAGTCGGCAACCTTCGCGGCCTTGCCGGTTTCGCTCAGCGCTTCGTTGACCAGTCCGAGGGCGACGTTCTGTTCCACCGTCAGCCAGGGGAACAGACGGTGCTCCTGGAACACGATGCCGCGCTCGCCACCGATGCCGTCGATGGGCGCGCCATCAATGCGGATCTCGCCCTGAAACTCGCGATCGAGCCCTACCAGCAGACGCAGCAGCGTGGACTTGCCACAGCCGCTGGCGCCGACGATGGCGATGAATTCGCCATCGGCGATCTCCAGGTCGAAACGTTCGATGGCCTGCAACTCGCGACCGTCCACGGGGAAACTCTTGGCCACCTGGCGAAAGCTCACCAGGGCCGGGGAAGCGAAGGCGTTCATGCGTGTCTCCAGCGCGTCACGCGCGCTTCGATGCGCTGGCCGAGGGCGGCCAGCAGGGCTCCGGTGAGGCCGACCAGCAACATGCCGGCGCCGACCAGGTCCATGCGGAAGAGTTGTTGTGCGCCGATCATCAGACTGCCGATGCCGCCATCCGAGGGCATGAAGTACTCGGCGCCGATGGTGCCGAGCCAGGCGTAGATCAGCGCCAGGCGCACCCCGGCGAACACCGAGGGTGCGGCCCCCGGCAGTACCAGTCGACGCAGGCGCTGCCAGGGCGAGAGGCGCAGGGCGATGGCCGCCTCGCTCAGCTGCGCCGGCAGGCTGGCGATGCCGCGCTGGGTCGCCAGCAGCAGCGGGAAGAACGCGGCCAGGCCGACGAATACCACCTTGGCCAGTTCGCCCAGGCCGAACCAGGCGGTGAGCAGCGGCACCCAGGCAAAGATCGCCACCTGCCGCAGCGCGGCGAAGGATGGGCCGAGCAGCCGTTCCGCCGGGCGCCACAGGCCCAGCCCGAGGCCGAGCAGGAAGCCCAGCGAGCCGCCGAGCAGCAATCCACCGAGGGTACGTTGCAGGCTCGCCAGCAGCGCACCGGTCAGGCTGTTGTCGAGCAAGCCGCTCCACAGCGCGCGAGCGACAGAAGCCGGGCTGGCGAGAATCGCCGGATCGACCCACTGCAGCGCGCTCGCCGCCTGCCAGATCGCCAGCAAGGCCAGCGGCAGCAGCCAGGGCTGCCAGCCCTGCCCCGAGGCACTGCGGCGAAACTCGCCGACGGCCTGCTGCGGCCAATGCACCAGGTGCCGGTCCAGCGCCTGGATGCCACGGTCCATGGCTGCCCCCACCAGGCCGATGACCAGGATGCAGACGAACACGATGTCGAGCATGAAGAGTTGCCGCGCCTGCACCATCAGGTAACCGATGCCTTCGCTGGAGGCCAGCAGCTCCACGGCCAGCAGCGAAGTCCAGCCTTGCGCCAGTGCCAGGCGCACGCCGGTAAGGAACGCGGGAAGCGCCGCCGGCAGGATCAGCCGCCACAGCAACAGCCGGCGCGGCAGGCGCAGCACGGCGGCGGCTTCGCGCAGACGCGGCTGGGCATCGCGCACGCCCACCAGGGTGTGCAGCGTCACCGGCACGATGATCGCCTTGATCAGCACCACCAGCTTGAGCAGCTCGCCGATGCCGAAGAACAGCATGAACAGCGGAATCCAGGCCAGCGTCGGAACCTGCGCCAGGGCACTGAAGGTGGGCAGCACCAGACGCTCGGCGCGGCGACTGAAGCCGAGCCAGGCGCCCAGTGCCAGCCCGCTGAGGATGCCGGCCAGCAGGCCCCAAAGCAGACGCTTCAGGCTGATGCCCAACTGCTCCCAGAGTTCGCCGGCGAGCAGCTCGCGGCCGGCCTGCAGCACCAGTTCGGGCGTGGGAAGAATCTGCGCGGACATCCAGTGCCGGTGGCTGGCAGTCCACCAGAGCGCCGCAATGGCCAGCGGCACCAGCCACGGCAGGATGGCTTCGAACCCGCGCCCAGCGATCATGGAAGGCCTCGGGCGAGAACTGGGAAGAGCAAGGCGATAAGGCTTCGAGATATTCTTCATTGGAATATAAATAGTTATATCAATGCATTTATGAGCTAACACAGGCCATTTAAGGGAAGGCCCCCGCGCTCATCCAATGCATTCGCCGAATATTTTTTATGCCCTCCGGGCATCTGCCCGCGAAGCCTTGTGCTCTCTCGCTTAGCTCGAATAATTACTAAAAAATGAATTTTTATTATTTTGTTGGCGATCAGCCCCATGCCTTTAGTGCGGGCGCCGGAGCCGCATGCGCTCCCCTACTGCAGGAGGCAGGCGCCATGAAGGCCCTCACCCAACAATTGCTCTCCCTCTTCGCCGCGCCAGTACTGGCCGGCCTGCTCGGCGCCTACCCGCTGGTGACCCAGGCGGCCGACCCGCTGAAGGAAATCCGCATCGCCGTGCCCGACGTCAGCGCCGGGCAGAACCACTCCGGCGGCGGCGTGGTGGACATCCTCTATACCAGCCAGTTGCTGGAGAAGGAGTTCGCCAAGGACGGCATCCAGGTGAAATGGAGCTTCTTCAAGGGCGCAGGCCCAGTGGTCAACGAAGCCTTCGCCAACGGCCAGGTAGACTTCGCCTACCTGGGCGATCTGGCCGCGATCATCGGCAAGTCCAGCGGGCTGGATAGCCGCGTGCTGGCCGCCACCGCGCGCGGCGTCAACCATTACCTGGGCGTGCAGCCGGGCTCGGGGATCAAGACCCTGGCCGACCTCAAGGGCAAGCGCGTGGGCATCTTCCGCGGCACCGCCAGCCAGCTGTCATTCGACAATGCCCTGGCCAGCGCCGGGCTCTCCGAGAAGGACCTGAAGGTGATCAACCTCGACTTCAGCGCCGCTCTCGCCGCCCTGGCGGCCAAGCAGATCGACGCCACCTGGGGCCTGGCCGGCCTGTTCGCCCTGCGCGACAAGGGCCTGGCGGAGATCCCCCTGAGCACCCATGACCTCGGCGGCGCCGGGACCCTGCAGGCATTGCTGGTGGGCAACGGCGAATTCGTCGACGCCCACCCGGAGATCACCGAGCGTCTGCTCAAGGTGCAGCTGCAAGCCGTGCAGTGGGCCAGCGCCGAGGCCAACCGCGATGCGTACATCGAGCTGGTATCCAGGCAGGCCAATTATCCGTCGGTGATCTTCAAGAGCGAATTCCAGGGCCGTCCGCTGGTGGAGGTCCTGTCACCGAAGCTCGACGCCGATTTCCTCGGCCGCCTGGATGCGTCCATCACGGCAGCCAGGAGCTACGGCCTGATCCGCCGCGAATTCAAGGCCGCCGACTGGGCCAGCCCGGCGCTGCAGGACGCCGCCAGCCGCGACTTGGCTGCGCAGCCGGTGGCGGCGGTGCAGTAGTCTTCCGGCCTTCATCTGTAGGATGGGTGGAGCTTGCGATACCCATGCTGCCCCGAGCGCATCATCATCGATGGGTATCGCTGCGCTCCACGCCATCCTACGTTCGCTCTCCACCGTGACGCAGTATCGTAGGGCGCCTACCGCGCCAGCGTTATCCGCCGCCATGTGGCCGGCGGATAACCTGTTCCAGGTTATTCACCCTACGGTCCTGCCGGAAGCGGCGAGCCGTGACTTGGCTGCGCAGCCGGTGGCGGCGGTGCAATAGCCTTCCGGCCTTCATCTGTAGGATGGGTGGAGCTTGCGATACCCATGCTGCCCCGAGCGCATCATCATCGATGGGTATCGCTGCGCTCCACGCCATCCTACATTCGCTCTCCACCGTGACGCAGTATCGTAGGGCGCCTAACGCGCCAGTGTTATCCGCCGCCATGTGGCCGGTGGCGGCACTCCAATAGCCAACCCCGTGCTCGCTCCTACAGGAAAGCTCACCAGCGCGCCGCAAGAAACTCCGCCACGCGCCGGTAATACCCCTCCACCTCCGGCACCAGGTTGCCCATGCGCAGGAAGTCATGGGTCATCCCGCAGCAGCGCTCGGCCTCCACTTCCACGCCCTGCGCCACCAGCGCGTGGGCATAGGCCAGGCCTTCGTCCAGCAACGGATCGAACTCCGCGGCAAACAGCAGTGCCGGAGCGCTGCCTTGCAGGGCCGCGCCCGCATGCAACGGTGAGCAACGCCAATCGCGGCGCAGGGAAACGTCAGGCACGTACTGCTGGTAGAACCAATCCAGGCTGGCCGTCTCCAGCAGATAACCTTCGGCGAACAGCTCCTGGGATTCGCTGCGTGCACCGGCATCCGCCGCCGGATAGAACAGCAACTGAGCGCAGGGCTGTTCGGCGCCCTCGCCCGCCAGCTCGGCGCAGAGCACGGTCGCCAGGGTGGCGCCGGCACTGTCGCCACCCACCGCCAGGCGGCGCGGGTTCAAGCCCAGGCTGGCGGCAGAGGCCAGCAGCCAGTTCCAGGCATCGCGGGCGTCGTGAGTGGCGGCCGGGAAAGGCGCCTCCGGTGCCAGTCGATAGCCCAGCGAAATCACCGGGCAATTGCAGTGCTTCGCCAGCAACCGACACAAGCCATCGTGGGAGTCCAGGCTGCCGACCGTATAGCCGCCGCCGTGGAAATACAGGATCGCCGCGTCCCCTGCGCCGTTTCCTGCGAAAGCGGGCCGATACAAGCGTGCGGGCAGTTCGCGCCCCTCCCGAGCCGGAATCCGCAATGCCTCCACGGGCATCGACGGCGCCCCGGCCCTGAGCGACTCCGAGGAAGCCTCGAAGTCCGCCCGCGCCTGTTCCACCGGCAGTTCATGCAGCGCCGGCCGACCACTGCGGCGGCCCTCGTCGACCATATCGAGAAACGCGGAAATCTCCGGATGCAGCATGCCGACCTCTTTCATCAATGCATTCATACCGTGGCCTTTTCCTTGGCGGTTTCAACCTGCGCGCAGCAGTGGCCGATCACCCCGACCAGCTCTTCTCGCAGCTGCGCCATCAGCGCCTCGATGCGCGACGGGCGGAACACCCGGCGGCTGAACATGCAGCGCAGGGTCAGCTCACCGTCGTAGACCTGGCCGACGATCTCCAGCCAGTTGTTCATCGGCGTGCTGGCGGCATAGGTGTCGCCGGGCTTCTCCTGCAAGGGCACGAACAGCGCCTGGTCGTCGAAGCTCTGGTCGAACTGGCCGAGGTAGTTGAAGGTGACCCGCGGTTCGGCGCGGGCGGCGAGCTGGCGGCGCAGCGCGCTGTCACCCAGGTAGCGCAGGGCGCCGTAGCCGATGCCCTTGTCCGGCACCGCGCGCAGTTGCTGGCGGATCGCCGGGATGGCGTGGGCGTAACCGCCCTGCCCCGGCGTCAGGCGCAGCGGGAACAGGCTGGTGAACCAGCCCAGGGTGCGGCTGTGGTCGACGCTGTCGAGGATGTCCTCGCGGCCGTGGCCTTCCAGGCCGATCAGCACCGACTCGCTCTCGCACCACTGGCACAGCGTGCGGCCCAGGGCGGTCAGCAGCAGGTCGTTGATCTGCGTGCGGTAGGCCTCGGGCGCGACCTTCAGCAGGCGCTGGGTCTGCTCGCGGTCCAGGCGCAGGAACGTCTGCTCCAGCTGTGCCATGCGCTCGGTGCCGCGCGGGTTGTCGCGCTGCGGCTGGCCCAGCCCGGCGCTTTCGGTCTGCTCCAGCCAGTACGGCAGGTCGCCTTGCGCCAGTTGGCTGTCGGCATACTCGCGCAGGCCTTCGGCCCAGGCGCGGTAGGCGCTGGTGCGCTCGAAGCGTGGCGCCGGCTCGCCGCTGACCTGCGCGGCGTATCGCTGTTGCAGTTCCTCCAGCAGGATGCGCCAGGACACACCGTCAACGCCCAGGTGGTGGATCACCAGCAGCAGGCGCTGGGTGCCGTCGGCCATGTCGGTGAGCACGCCGCGCAGCAGACGACCTTCGCTCAGGTCGAGACTGCGCTGCGCCTGGTTGGCGATCAGCAGCGCCTCCTCGGAATTCGCTGCCTGACGCTGCCAGAGCAACGCACCGGTGATCTCGCTGGCCTCGCGATAACGCTGGCGCCACTGGCCGTCAGTCCCGCGTGCAAACGACAGGCGCAGGCTGCCGTGCTCGGCCAGCAAGCCTTGCAGCGCCGCCTCCAGCGCATCGGCATCCAGGCGCTGGCGGCACTCCAGCAACACCGCCTGGTTGAAGTGGTTCGGCTCCTCCAGCTGCTGCTCGAACATCCAGTGCTGGATCGGCACCAGGCCGAAGGATTCGCCATCATCGACGACTTCCACGGTATTCACCGGCACCGCCTCGGCCACGCTCTCGGCGCGCTCCAGCAGGCCGGCGATGGTCTGGTACTGCAACAGGTCGCGCAGACGGATTTCCACGCCCTCGCCCAACGCCTGCCGCGCTCGCGAGACAATCTGCAGGCTGAGGATGGAGTCGCCGCCGAGGTCGAAGAAGTTGTCGCGGATGCCGACGCGCTCCACCTGCAGCACGTCCTGCCAGATGTCGGCCAGGGCCTGCTCGCGCTCGTTGCGCGGCGCTTCGTAGGCCTCACCCTGCCACGTTGGCTCGGGCAATGCCTTGCGGTCGATCTTGCCGTTGGGCGACAGCGGGAAGCGCGCAAGCTGGAGGATCTGCGCCGGCACCATGTAGTCCGGCACCTGCTCGCGGAGGAAGCTGCGCAGCGTGTCGCCGTCCGCTTCGCCAACCACGTAGCCCACCAACTGCTTGCCGCTGATGCCGTCGCGGGCGACCACCAGCGCCTCGCTGACCTGCGGGTGATCCTGCAGGCGCGCCTCGATTTCGCCCAGCTCGATGCGGAAGCCGCGAATCTTCACCTGGTGGTCGATCCGCCCGACGTAGTCGATCACGCCGTCAGCGCGGCCGCGCACCAGGTCGCCGGAGCGGTAGAGCCGGCCGCCATGCTCTTGGGACAGATCAAACGGGTCCGCCACGAAACGCTCGGCGGTCAACCCGGCGCGTTCGTGATAGCCCCGCGCCAGACCATCACCACCGATGTACAGCTCACCCGCTACGCCCAGCGGAACCTGGCGTAGTTGCTCGTCGAGGATGTACAGCGTGCGCGCGCCAACGCCCTTGCCGATGGGGGCATAGGCGGCATCGCAGGCCGTGGCGCGATCAGCCTTCCACAGCAGCGGCGTGACCACGGTTTCCGTGGGACCGTAGCCGTTGATCAGGTGTTCGGCGCGCAGGGCGCGCTTGGCCAGTTCGAAGCTGGCGTTGGGCACCGCATCGCCCCCGAAACAGTAGATGCGCACCGGTGGCGGGTTGCCGTCACGCAGGGCGTGCTCGGCTAGTTGTTGCAGGTACACCGGCGGGAAGGCCGCCACGCTCACCTGCTTGTCGTGCAGCACGCGGTAGGTCTGCTCCGGCGTCCACAGCTCATCGCCGCGCAGCACCAGGCTGCCGCCATGCACCAGGGTGGTCAGCCAGCGCTCGTGGGCGCCGTCGAAGGCGAAGGACATGAAGTGCAGCTCGCAGGTCGCCGCGTCCATCCGGTACAGCTCGCCGATGGCCGCGCAGTGCATGGCCAGTGGGCCATGGCTGACCGCCACGCCCTTGGGCTTGCCGGTGGAGCCGGAGGTGTAGATCAGGTAGGCGAGGTTTTCCGGCTCCAGGCCGACCACCGGCAGATTGCTGTCTTCGCCAGAAAGATCAAGGCCATCCAGCTCCAGGCAAGCCACGCCCGCTGGCAGCGGCAGGCGCTCGCGCAGGCGGCTGTCGGTGATCAGCAGCGCGATGCCGGCGTCACTCATCTGGAATTCCAGGCGCTCGCGCGGGTACTCGGCGTCCAGCGGCACGTAGGCGCCGCCGGCCTTGAGCACCGCCAGCAGCGCCAAGGGAATGCGTACGCTGCGCGGCAACGCCACGCCGACGCGGACCTCCGGGCCGACACCCAGCGCCATCAGCCGATGGGCCAGGCGGTTGGAGTCGCGCTCCAGCGCCGCGTAGTCGATCTCCTCGTCGCCGCAGATCAGCGCCACGTCAGCGCCGCGCAGAGCGGCCTGGCGCGCGATGGCCAGGTGCACCGGCTCGGCCGGCGGCAAGGACTGCTGCGGGCCACGGCAGGCGGCCAGCGCCGCGCGGTCGTTGGCGGACAGGCACTGCAGCTCGCCGACGCGCTTGCCGGCGCCGTGCAGCAGGCTGTCCAGCACCTGTTCCAGGTTGCCGCGCAGGCGCGCCACGGCCGGTGCGCTGAAGTGCGCGCGCAGGTACTGGTATTCGATCTCCAGTCGGTCGCCGACGCGCACCGCGAGGTCCATCGGAATGCTGGTCTCGTCCTTGGATTTCAGCTCGCCGAAGCGCGGGCCCCGGGCGCTGCGCAGCACCTCATCCACCGGGTAGTTCTCGAACACAATGATGCTGTCGAACAGCGCCTGCCCGGCCTGGCCGGCCCAGCGCTGGATGTCGTACAGCGGCGTGTGCTCGAACTCGCGCACGTCCAGGTTGTAGGCCTGCAGTTCGCGCAGCCAGTCGCCCAGGTCGGCGTGTTCGGCCGGCGCCTGGACGATGGGCAGCGTGTTGATGAACAGGCCCAGCAGGCTGTCGGCGCCGGCCAGTTGCGCCGGGCGGCCGGCGACGGTGGCGCCGAAGGCCACGCGCTGCTGCCCGGTGTAGCGTTGCAGCAGGAGAATCCACGCCGCCTGCACCAGAGTGTTCAGCGTTACCCGCTGGCTGCGGGCGAATGCCTTCAGACGCTCGGTAGCCGCCGCATCGTAGCGGCTGTATTCCAGGCCGTGGCCGCTGCCCTCGGCCGGGCGCGCCAGGCTGTCGGCGAGCACGGTGGGCTGGGCGAAACCTTGCAGGCGCGCGCTCCAGAAGTCCTGCGCCTGCTGCTGATCCTGCGCTTGCAGCCAGTGGATGTAGTCGCGGTAGCGGCCCTGCTCGGCGATGGACTCGCCGTTGTAGCGGCGCAGCGCTTCGGCGAACAGCTGGGCGTTGCTCCAGCCGTCGAGCAGGATGTGGTGATGGGTATAGACCAACTGGTGGCTGTCCTCGGCGCTGCGCACCAGCACCAGGCGCAGTAGCGGCGGACGCTCCAGGTCGAAGCTGCGGCTGCGTTCGGCGGTAGCCAGCTCGTCCAGCGCCGCATCCATGTCCTCGCGGCCGCGCCAGTCCAGGACTTCCAGCGGCAGCTCGACGCGCTTGTGCACGGCCTGAAGCGGCTTATCGAGGCCTTGCCAGTGCACGCCTGCACGCAGGTTGTCATGGGCATCCAGCGCGGCCTGCCAGGCGCTGCGGAAACGCTCGACGTCCAGCCCGTGCACTTCCACGCGCAGCTGGTTGACGTAGACGCCGCCTTCGCTGCCGTCCACGCCGTGGAACAGCATGCCCTGCTGCATGGGCGACAGCGGGTAGAGGTCTTCGATCTGGTCGGGGTTCAGACCGAGCGCGGCCAGTTGCGCGGCATCCGGCGCATCGATGGCCGCGCTGCTTACCGACGGCGCTTCAAGCGCTGCGAAATCACCGGCCACACGAGCCAGTGCCTGCAGCGTCTGATGCTGGAACAGATCCTTCGGGCTCAGCTGCAGGCCAGCGGCGCGGGCGCGGCTGACCACCTGGATGGAAACGATGGAGTCGCCGCCCAGCTCGAAGAAGTTGTCGTCCAGGCCGACCCGTTCCAGGCCCAGTACGGCGCACCAGATGGCCGCGAGCGTCTGCTCACGCTCGCTCTCCGGTGCGCGGTAGCTCTTCTGCAACAGGCTGAAGTCCGGCTCCGGCAGGGCCTTGCGGTCCAGTTTGCCGTTGGGCGTGAGCGGCATGCGCTGCAACTGGACGATCTGCGCGGGGACCATGTAGTCCGGCAGCTCTTCCAGCAACGCGGCGCGCAGGTCGCTATCGATCTGGCCGGTCACGTAGCCCACCAGCTGTTTCACCTGCCCCGCGTCGCGGGCGATCACCACCGCCTCGCGCACGCCGGGTTGGCCGAGCAGGCGCGACTCGATCTCGCCCAGTTCGATACGGAAGCCGCGAATCTTCACCTGGTGGTCGATACGCCCGAGGTATTCCAGCACACCATCGGCGCGCCAGCGCGCGAGGTCGCCGGTGCGGTACATGCGCCGGCCTGGCTGGCCGTATAAACCAGCGTAGGGATCGGCGACGAAGCGTTCGGCGGTCAGTTCGGGGCGGCCATGGTAGCCGCGCGCCAGGCCGTCGCCGGCGATGTACAGCTCGCCGGCCACACCGATGGGCGACGGTTGCAGCTCGCCATCGAGGATGTACAGCTGGGTGTTGGCGATGGGCTTGCCGAGCAGTGCGCGGGCGCCCTTGTCGATCTTCCAGGCCGCCGACCAGATGGTGGTTTCGGTGGGGCCGTAGAGGTTCCACAGGGCATCGCCGCTCTCCTTATCGAAGCGTGCGGTGAGCTTGTCCGCCAGTTCGGCGGACAGCGCCTCGCCGCCGCAGAAGAAGCGGCAGCCAGTCAGGCGCGGGAATTCCTCGTGGCCGCTGAGCAGCGTCCAGGTGCTCGGCGTCGCCTGGATCACCGTCACGCCCTGTTCCAGCGCCACGCCCAGCAGGCGCGCCGGGGCGCGGGCGACGTCGCGGTCCACCAGCACCACGCGGCCGCCGACCAGCAGCGGCAGGTACAGCTCCAGCGCGGAGATGTCGAAGGACAGCGAGGTCAGCGCGAGCACGCGGTCCCGCGCGTCCAGCCCTGGTTCACGGGCCATGCTGAGCATGAAGTTGACCACCCCGCCGTGGCGCACCGCGACTCCCTTGGGCTTGCCGGTGGAGCCGGAGGTGTAGATGACGTAGGCGAGATCGTCCGGGCGCGCGAGATTCGCCAGGTCGCTGTCGGCATAGGCTTCCAGCTGCGCCCAGTCGCGGTCCAGGCAGAAGGCACGGGCGCCGGTCTGCGGCAGTTCGCCGAGCAGGTGCTGCTGAGTCAGCAGCAGGCGTACGCCGCCGTCTTCGAGCATGTGTGCCAGGCGTTCGGCGGGGAATTCCGGGTCCAGCGGCACATAGGCGCCACCCGCCTTGAGCACCGCCAGCAACGCCACCGGCAGCTCCACCGAGCGTTCCAGGGCGACGCCGACGCGGCTGTCCGGGCCGACGCCCTGCTCGCGCAACCAGTGCGCGAGGCGGTTGGCGCGGCTGTTGAGTTCGGCATAGTCGAGGCTGCGCTGGCCGTCAGTCAGCGCAATGTCGTTGGGCGTGCGCGCCACTTGCTGCTCGATCAGCTCGTGCAGACAGGCGTTACGCGGATAGTCCATCCCGGTGGCATTCCAGCCGTAGAGCAGTTGTTCACGCTCACTGCCCTCCAGCAGCGGCAAGCGCGCCACCGGGCAGTGCGGCTCGGCGACGATGCCGCGCAGCAGGTTGAGGAAATGCCCGGCGAGACGCTCGATGGTCGCCGCGTCGAACTGGTCGGTGGCGTACATGAACTGCCCGCGCACCTGGCCGTCGCGGCTTTCCTCGGTGTTCAGGGTCAGGTCGAACTTGGCGATGCCGCTGTCCAGCTCCAGGCTTTCCAGCTGCAGGCCACCGGGCAGCTCACGCAGCGCGTCGCGGCGACTCGGCTGGTGGTTGCAGGCCACCTGGAACAGCGGGTTGTAGCTCAGGCTGCGCTCGGGTTGCAGCGCGTCCACCAGTTGCTCGAATGGCAGGTCTGGGTTGGCCTGGGCGCCCAGCACGGCTTCGCGGGTGCGGGCCAGGAAGGCGTTGAAGGATTCGTCGCCGTCGATACGCCCGGACAGCACCTGGGTGTTGACGAAGAAGCCGATCAGCCGATCGCTCTCGGCGCGGCCCCGGCCGGCGATGGGCACGCCGATGCGCAACTCGCGCTGACCGCTGTAGCGCGACAGCAGCAACTGGTACGCAGCCAGGATCAACATGAACAGCGTGGCGCCCTGCCCCCGCGCCAGTTCGCGCAGGGAGTCGCTCAGCGCGCGCGGCAGCTCGAACTCCAGGGTGGCGCCGCGGTAGCTCTGCACCAGCGGGCGCGGCCGGTCGCCCGGCAGGGTCAGCAGCGGCGATTCGTCGCCCAGCTGTTCCTGCCAGTAGGCCAGTTGCCGCTCGCCCTCGCCGGCCGCCAGCCACAGGCGCTGCCAGCGGGCGATGTCGCTGTACTGGATCGGCAAGGCCTCCAGCTCGGCCTGGGTGCCGTTTACTTCGGCTTTGTATAACTCCGAGAAGTCATCGATCAGTACACCGATGGACCAGCCGTCGGCGATGATGTGATGCAGGTTCACCAGCAGCAGCGCTTCACCCGGCAGCCGCGCCAGGTGCAGGCGCAATAGCGGGCCCTCGGCGAGATCGAAGGAGCGTTGCGCGCACTGGTTCAACCATTGGCGAGCCTCGGCTTCATTCGCGAAGTCCTTTCGCTCCAGATGCGCCGGCACCGGCGGCAGGATGCACTGCATGACCTCGCCATCCGATTCCCGTAGGGCGCATAACGCGCCAGCGTTATCCGCCGTTGCACCCGGCCCAGGTTGCGGCGGATGACGCTGCGCGTCATTCGCCCTACCAGAGCGGCCCTCCACCGTGGGCGGAACCTGACCATCCGGCCCCCGTAGGGCGCATAACGCGTCAGCGTTATCCGCCGTCGCACCCGGCCCGGGTTGCGGCGGATGACGCTGCGCGTCATTCGCCCTACCAGAGCGATCCTCTACGTTGCGGAAGACTGTGCGCAGGCTTTCATGGCGCGCGATCAGCGCGGTGAAGGCACGCTGCAGCGCGCCCTCGTCCAGCGCGCCGCGCAGGCGCACGGCGGCCGGGATGTTGTAGGCGGCGCTATGCGGTTCCATCTGCCAGAGGAACCACAGGCGCGCCTGGGCCGCCGACAGTGGCGCGTGTTCGCGCCCCTCACGGAGAATCGGCAGGCGCGACAGGCTCACGCCTTTCTCGCGGAGCTGGCGCAGGAAGATGATCTGCTTGTCCTCGGATAGCGCGCCAAGGCGCTCCGCGACCTGTTTCAGCTGGGCGTCCATCGGGTGATTCATTCCCCCACTCATCAGAGATTCTCCAGCTCGCCGAGCAGTTCATCCATCAGGTCCAGTTCCTCTTCCGCGCTGGCGGAGCCTGCCCTCTGGCTTTCGATCCAGGCGGCCAGCGATTCGATGTTGCTCAGCTCGAACAAGCGGTGCAGCGGCAATTCCAGGCCCAGGCGCTGACGCAGAGTGAGGCCGACCTGGGTGAGCAGCAGCGAATGCCCGCCCAGCTCGAAGAAGTCGTCGTGCAGGCCAACGCGATCCACCTTCAGCACGTGCTGCCAGATGCCGGCCAGCTCCACTTCCAGATCGCTGCGCGGTGCCACGTACTCACGCTGGCTGTCGCCCAGTTGCGGGTCCGGCAGGGCCTTGCGGTCCAGCTTGCCGTTGGGCGACAGCGGCATGGCGTCGAGGACGATGATCCGCGACGGCACCATGTAGTCCGGGAGTTCGCCTTGCAGCGCCTGGCGCAGCGCCTCGGGCTCGGCGCTGGCGACCACATAGGCCAGCAGCACGCCGTCCTTCGCCACCACCACGGCCTCGCTGACTTCCGGCTGCGCTTGCAGGCGCGCCTCGATCTCGCCCAGCTCGATGCGCAGGCCGCGAATCTTCACCTGGTGGTCGAGACGGCCGAGGTATTCGATGGCGCCATCCTCGCGCTGGCGAGCCAGGTCGCCGGTGCGATACAGGCGCTCGCCCTGCCCGTGTGGATCGGCGACGAAGCGCTCGGCGGTCAGGCCGGGGCGTGCGTGGTAACCGCGCGCCAGGCCCACGCCGCCGATGTACAACTCGCCGGCGACGCCTTGCGGAACAGGCTCCAGGCGCTCGTCCAGCAGCACCAGGCGCAGGTTGTCGATGGACCGACCGATGGGCACGACCTGCCGCGCGTTGTCCTCGTCGCAGGCCCAGAAGCTGACGTCGATCGCCGCCTCCGTCGGGCCGTAGAGGTTGTGCAACTTCGCGCTGCTGCGCTGGCGGAATTGCTGTTGCAGCTCATAGGGCAGCGCTTCGCCGGAGCACATCACCTGCAGCAGCGAGGTGCAGCGCTCCAGTTCGCCGGAAGCGACGAAGGCCTGCAGCATCGACGGCACGAAGTGCAGCGTAGTGACCTGCCCCGCCTCGATCACCTGGCGCAGTGCCGCCGGATCGCGGTGCGCACCGGGCGCGGCGACCACCAGGGCAGCGCCGGTCATGAGCGGCCAGACGAACTCCCACACCGACACGTCGAAGCTGAACGGAGTCTTCTGCAACACGCGGTCGGAGGCATCCAGCGCATAGGCTTTCTGCATCCAGTGCAGGCGGTTGACCAACGCGCGGTGGCTGTTGCCAGCGCCCTTGGGCTTGCCGGTGGAGCCGGAGGTATAGATCAGGTACGCGAGGTTCTGCGGGCTGCCTTGGATGACAGGATTCTGCGCGGAAGCCGTGGCGATCTCGCTCCACTGGCTGTCCAGGCACAGGGCTTTCGCAGCCGTCTGCGGCAGGCGCTCCAACAGGTGTTGCTGGGTCAGCAGCAGATTCACGCCGCTGTCGGCCAGCATGTGCTGCAGGCGATCCTGCGGGTAGTCCGGGTCCATCGGCACATAGGCGCCGCCGGCCTTGACGATGCCCAGCAAGGCCACCACCAGCTCCACCGAGCGCTCGGCAGCCACGCCGACCAGCACATCTGGGCCGACCCCCTGGCCGCGCAGCCAGTGCGCGAGCTGGTTGGCGCGGGCGTTGAGCTGCGCGTAGCTCAGGCGCTGCTCGCCGAATTGCAGGGCCAGCGCGTCCGGAGTCGCCGCAACCTGGCGCTCGATCAGTTCCTGCAATTGAGTGTCTGCCGGGAAAGCGGCCTCGGTGGCGTTGAAGCGTTGCAGCAGTTCGTTGCGCTCCGCGTCGGCCAATTGGCTGAGGCGACCCAGCGGGCGCTCGGCGTCTGCCACCAGAGCCAGCAGCAGACGCTCGAAATGGCCGCGCAGCTGTTCGATCTGGCTCGCGCTGAAGCGGTCGGCGCGGTAGGTGTAGCGCACGTCCAGCTGCTCGCCGGCACTGGCCACCAGGGCCAGGGCGTAGTTGGTGCCGTCCACCGGACGATGGCCGAGGATGCGCAGCTCATCGTCCGCGGACGACGACAGCGCCGCGTCCATGGGGAAATTCTCGAACACGATGAGGCTGTCGAACAGCGCCTGGCCGCCACGGCCGGCCCAGCGCTGGATGTCGTAAAGCGGCGTGTGCTCGAACTCGCGCACGTCGAGGTTGAAGGCCTGCAACTGGCGCAGCCAGTCGCCGACACGCTGGGCGTCGTCCGGAACCTGCAGGATTGGCAGCGTGTTGATGAACAGGCCGAGGCTCTCCTCCGCTCCCGGCAGGCTCGCCGGGCGGCCGGCGACGGTCGCGCCGAAAGTCACGCTGCGCTGGCCGCAGTAGCGTTGCAGCAGCAGCGCCCAGGCGCCCTGCACCAGGGTGTTGAGGGTGATGCGCTGGGCCTGGGCGAAGCGTTGCAGCGGCGCCGTGTCGAGACGGCTGTGCAGCTCGCGCAGCGGTTCCTCGCGGAAGCTGGCGTTGCAGGCGGTGGCCAGCAGGGTCGGCTCATCGAAGCCATTCAGGCGCTCGCGCCAGAAGGTTTCGCCGACGGCGCCGTCCTGGGCACGCAGCCAGCCGATGTAGTCGCCGTACTGCGCAGCGGGCGCCGGCAGCGACTCGCCACGGTACAGGGCGAGCACTTCACCGATCAGCCGCGCGCTGCTCCAGCCGTCCAGCAGCAGGTGGTGGCAGGTCCAGATCAGGTGGTAGCGACGTTCGCCAAGGCGCAGCAACGCCAGGCGTTGCAGCGGCGGCTGGGCCAGGTCGAAGCCCAGGTTGCGCTGGGCATCGGCGACACTATCCAGTTGCTGCTCGCTGACCTGCTGGTCGCGCCAGTCGAAGGACTGCACCGGTAACGGCACCTCACGCAGGACGAACTGCAACGGGGCCGAATCCACACTGGCGAGGAAGCCGGTGCGCAGGTTAGCGTGGCGCGCGATGACCGCGCGCCAGGCGTCGAGGAAGCGCGCCTCGTCGAGCCCATCCAGGTCGACGCGCAGCTGGTTGACGTAGAGCGATGAGCCCGGCACGTCGAGAGCATGGAACAGCATGCCTTGCTGCATCGGCGACAGCGGATAGAGGTCCTCGACACCAGCCGGCAGCGGCAGCGCATCGAGCTGGGCCTGATCCAGATCGACCAACGGCAGCTCGGCGGCTTCCAGCTTGCGTGGCGTGGTCATGCAGTAAGCCACCAGCGCCTGCAATTCGGCGCGCAGCAGCGCTTGCAGCTCATCGATGTCGGCAGCGTCGAACATCGCGCTGCTGTAGGTGACTTCCAGGCTCAGCTCGCCACCCAGCACACGGCCGGCGTAGACCAGCGCATTGCCCAGCGCGGCATTCAGCGGCTGGCTGCGGCCCACGCCTTCGAGGGCCGGCAGGAAGTCGGCGTCGGCGAAGGCCTGGTCGAGCTGGCCGAGATAGTTGAAGGTCACCTGCGGCGTGGGCAGGTCGCGCAGGCTGGCGGCGTGCCGGCTGAGGTAGCGCAGTTGGCCGTAGCCCATGCCGGCGCGCGGCAGGTTGCGCAGGTGCTCGCGGGTGGCGCGCAGGTCGTCGCCCGGCTCGCCGCCGGCATGCAGGCGGACTGGATACAGCGCGGTGAACCAGCCCACGGAGCGGCTCAGGTCCAACGCTGCCGGGTCGTCGAACGCATCTCGGCCGTGGCCTTCCATTTCCACCAGCGCGGAAGATTCGCCGGTCCAGGCGCACAGCGCGCGGGCCAGGGCGGTCAGCAGCAGGTCATTTATCTGCAGGCGTTGCGCTTTCAGCGCCGGGCCGAGCAGTTGGCGGGTGGTTTCGGCGTCGAGGCTGAAGCGCGCATTGGCGGCTTCTTTCCAGGTGCCCGGAGCGTCGCTGCGGGCACGCTCGAGCGACGGCGCAGCGCGCAGTTCGCCTTGCCAGTAAGCCAGCTCGGCGGCAACTTCGGAGCTGTTGGCGGCTGCCTGCTGGCGGGCGCTCCAGACCTGGTAGCTGTCGCTGCGCGGTAGCGCTGCGGGTGTGCGCCCGGCGCGCAGTTCGCGGTAGGCGTATTGCAGGTCTTCCAGCAGGATGCGCCAGGACACGCCGTCCACCGCCAAATGGTGGATGACCAGCAGCAGGCGTTCGCCGCCGCTTTCCAGCGTGACGTGCATGGCACGCAGCAGCGGGCCGTTGGCGATATCCAGGCTGGCCTGGGCGTCGTCGCACAGGCGCTCCAGGGTGCGGGCATCGGCAGCGCGGCGGCGCCACAGGAGGGTCATGTCCAGCGCACCCTGTTCAGCATAACGCTGGCGGCTGCCGTCGAAGCGCAGGCGCAGCGCGTCGCGCTGGCCGACCAGCCAGTGCAGCGCGCGGGCCAGTGTGTCGCCGTCCAGCGCTTCGCGCGGTTGCAGCAGCAGCGCCTGGTTCCAGTGGTGGCGCTGGGCGCTCGGTACACGCTCGAAGAAGCGCGCCTGCACCGGCGACAAGCTGACTTCGCCAGTAACGGCGGTCACCGGTAAGGGCGCCGCAGCGGCAGCCGGCGCACGGCTCTCCAGCCACTGCGCGAGCTGGCGGACGCTCTGCCGCTCGAACAGCTGTTTCGGGCTGAGCTTGTAACCCAGCTTACGGATGCGTGCGATGATCTGCAGGCTGAGGATGGAGTCGCCGCCCAGTTCGAAGAAGTTGTCCTCGGCACCGACCTGCTCGACTTTCAGCACGGCCTGCCAGATATCGGCAATGCGTTGTTCCAGCTCGCTCAGCGGCACGCTGTTCACGGCCTTGGCGACCGCTTCGGCGCGCGGCAGGGCCTTGCGATCCACCTTGCCATTGGCGTTCAGCGGCAGGCGCTCCAGCAGGATCAGCTGGGCGGGCAGCAGGTATTCCGGGACTTCGCCGGCCACGGCTTCGCGCAGCGCTTCCACGCTCTGGCCCTCGGCGACGGCCCAGGCCAGCAGCTTCATCGGGCCATCGCCTTCGCGTTCGGCCAGCGCCACGGCATCGCGCACGCCCGGCAGGCGCTTGAGCGCCTGCGCCAGTTCGCCCGGCTCGACGCGGTAGCCGCGAATCTTCACCTGGTCGTCGACGCGGCCGAGGAACTCCACTTCGCCGCGACGGTTCAGGCGCACGCGGTCGCCGCTGCGGTACAGGCGCTCCCCCTCGATCTCTACGAAGCGTTCGGCCGTCATTTCCGGCTGGCCGAGGTAGCCCAGCGCCAGGCCGGCGCCAGCGATGTACAGCTCGCCCGGCACGCCCGGCAGCAGGTCACGCCCGTTCTCGTCGAGCACGCGGATAGCGGTGTTGGCCAGCGGCGTGCCGATGGGCAGGCTCGCCGCCGGCAGGTCTTCGAGCAGCGACCATTCGTGGGTCAGCACGCCCACGGTGGACTCGCTGGGGCCGTAGTGATTGACGATGCGCAGCTTGGGTGCCAGCTCGCGCAGCGGCTGCAGCAGCGCGCGGTCGCAGGCTTCCCCGCCGACCACCAGCAGGCGGCGCGGCAGCACGGCGGCAGCATTCGGTGCGGCCGCCAGCAGGCCGGCGAGATGGCTGGGGACGATCTTCAGCACGTCCACGTCCTGCATGAACGCGGCAAAGCGCTCGGCATCCGCCACCGCCTGGGCATCGGCCAGGTGCAGGCGACCACCGCCGCACAGCGCACCGAACAGCGTGGTGTGGCCAAGGTCCGCGGCCACCGAGGAGACCATCGCCATGCCCAGGCCCTGGGCGCGGCCCTGGTCCAGCTGCAGGCGTTCGAGCACGGCTTGCACGTAGTTGGCCAGCGCCGCGTGGCTGACGCGCACGCCCTTGGGCTGGCCGGTGGAGCCGGAGGTGAAGATGACGTAGGCGGCCTGCTGCGGATCGATGTTCCGCGCGGGCGCGGCATCACCGCCCTGCTCCGCGCCGCCGACGGGGATCAGCATGGCCGCATCGCCGAAGGTCTCCAGCAGCGCCGCGTCGCTGACCAGCACGCGGCCGATGGCGTTGTCCTGGAGCAACTGGCGCAGGCGCTCGGCCGGCTGCGCCGGGTCCAGCGGTACATAGGTGGCACCGGTCTTGAGCACGCCCAGCAGCAGGAGAATCCACTGCGCGCTGCGTTCCTGGCAGATGGCGACGCACTCGCCCTGCTCCACACCGCTGTCGATCAGCGCGTTGGCCAGGCGGTTGGTGCGCTGATCCAGTTCGGCGTAGCTATAGCGGATGTGCTCATCCTGCACGGCAATGGCGTCCGGTTGCGCGGCGACCTGCGCGGCAAACAGGCCGAGAACATCCGCTTGCGGCCATTGGCGAACCTCGCCACGGCGGCGGGAGGCCACCGGGCGCGGCAGCTCACCCAGCGCACGTTGTGGCTCGGCACACAGCTGACGCAGCAGCGCCTCGAACTGGCCGGCGATCCCGGCGACGCTGTCCTCGTCGAACAGGTCGCGGGCATAGACGAAGCTACCGCGCAGTTCATCGCCCGGCTGGCCGTTGGCGTCCAGCGCCTCGGCCATGTCCAGGGCGAGGTCGAAGCGCGCGCCGTACTGTTCCTCGCTGAACAGTTCCAGCTTCAACGCGCCGGCGTCGGGCAGGCGGCTGACGTCGAAGCCGAAGTTGAATTTCACCTGCACCAGCGGGTTGTAGGCCAGGCTGCGTTCGGGTTGCAGCGCCTCCACCAGCTGTTCGAACGGCAGGTCCTGATTGGCTTGCGCACCCAGTGCCAGCGGCTTGAGACGGGCCAGCAGCGCGGCGAAGGATTCGTCGTCCGCCAATGCGCACGGCATCACCTGGGTGTTGACGAAGAAGCCGATCAGGCCTTCGGTTTCCAGTTGCTGGCGGTTGGCGATGGGCACTGCAACACGCAGGTCGCGCTGGCCGCTGTAGCGCTGCATGAGCACGGCGTAGGCGCCGAGCAGCAGCATGAACAGGGTGACGTCCTGCTCGCGGGCCAGTTGCTTGAGGCGGCTACCCAGCCCGGCATCCAGACTGAAGCCGAGGCTGCCGCCGCGATAACTCTGCACGGCCGGACGCGGGCGGTCGGCGGCCAGTTCCAGGACAGGCGTGTCCTGGCTGAGTTGCTCGGTCCACCAGTTCAGCTGGCGCTGACCCTCCTCGCCCGCCAGCAGCTCGCGCTGCCACTGGGCGTAGTCGGCGTACTGCACCGGCAGCGCCGGCAATTGCAGTTCCTCGCCAGCGGCGAAGGCGCCGTAGAGACGGCTGAACTCGTCCACCAGCACGCGGATCGACCAGCCATCGGAGACGATGTGGTGCATCGTCAGCAGCAGCACGTGGTCGGCGTCGGCCACTTCTTTTGGAGACAATCGCATCAGCGTCAGGCGCAGCAGCGGGCCGTTGCGCAGGTCGAACGGGCGCTGTGCCTCTTCCTCGGCCAGTCGGCGCGCGACGCTTTCGCCATCGGCTTCGGCGGACAGATCGACCCGCGCCAGGTCCAGCGGCTGCGCCGGCTGGATGCGCTGGAAGGCCTGGCCGTCTACTTCGTCGAAGGTGGTGCGCAGGGTTTCGTGGCGCGCCACCAGGGCATCGAAGGCGCGGCGCAGGGCCTTTTCGTCCAGCTCACCGCGCAGACGCAGCGCGCCCGGCACGTTGTAGGCGGCGCTGGCCGGCTCCATCTGCCAGAAGAACCACAGGCGGCTCTGCGCGGCGGACAGCGGCAGCTCGCCGTCGCGGGCAACGGCGCGCAGCGGCGGGCGAGCAGAAGGATTAGCAGCGCCCAGACGGGCAGCGAATTCGTCCAGGCGACTGGCTTCGAACAGGTCGCGCAGCGGCACTTCGCAATGCAGGTCGCGACGCAGACGGGAGATCACCTGGGTTGCCAGCAGCGAGTGGCCGCCCAGTTCGAAGAAATCATCCTCGCGGCCGATGCTCGGCACGCCAAGCACTTCGGCCCAGACGGCGGCGACACGGCTTTCCAGGCCGTCGCGTGGGGCTTCGGTAGCGCTCGCGGCGTCCTGCGGCTCGGGCAACGCCTTGCGGTCGATCTTGCCATTGGCGTTGAGCGGCATTTCGCCAAGCACGAGGATGCGCGACGGCACCATGTAGTCCGGCAGTTGCGCACGCAGCGCGGCTTTCAGGATGTCTTCGGCGACGCCTTCACCCGTCACATAGCCCAGCAGGCGCTTGCCACGCTCGCTGTCGCGGGCGATCACCGCCGCTTCGCGGACGCCGGGCAGCGCACGCAGGCGTGCTTCGATCTCGCCCGGCTCGATGCGGAACCCGCGGATCTTCACCTGCTGGTCGACGCGCCCGAGATAATCCAGCGCGCCGTCTTCACGCCAGCGCACGCGGTCGCCGCTGCGGTACAGGCGAAGGCCGTCCGCGTAAGGGTCGGCGACGAAGCGCTCAGCGGTCATGCCGGCGCGCTGATGGTAGCCGCGCGCCAGACCGTGGCCGCCGATGTACAGCTCGCCGGCCACGCCGCGCGGCAGCGGTTGCAGGCGGTCGTCGAGGATATACAGGCTGCGTTCGCCGACCACTTCGCCGATGGGCGCATAAGCCGCGCCGCACGCGGTGCGCGCGTCGGCCTTCCAGAGCAGCGGGGTGACCACGGTTTCGGTGGGGCCGTAGCCATTGATCAGGTGTTCGGGTTTGAGCGCCTGGTGCGCCAGCTGGTAGGCCGCTTCCGGCACCGCGTCACCGCCGAAGCAATAGATGCGCATGCTCGGTGCGTGGCCGTGGATCGTTGCTTGTTCCGCCAACTGTTGCAGGTAGGCCGGCGGGAAAGCAGCGACCGTCACAGCATGGCGGCGCAGTTGCTCCAGGGTCTGCTCGGCGGTCCACAGCGCGTCGTTGCGGATCAGCAGGCTGCCGCCGTGGGACAGCGCGGTGAGCCAGCGCTCATGGGCACCGTCGAAGGCGAAGGACATGAAGATCAGCTCGCGGTCGGCGTCGCTCATGGCGTAGCGCTGGCCGATGGCGCGGCAATGGGCGGCGATCTCGCCGTGGGCGACGGCAACGCCCTTGGGCTGGCCGGTGGAGCCGGAGGTGTAGATCAGGTAGGCGAGGTTCTGCGGCTCGATGCGCAGCAGCGGGCGCACGGCCAGGGCGTTGGCGAGGTCGGCCTCTTCCAGCACCAGGCGCTCGACGCCCTCGGGCAGCGGCAGGCGCTCGGCCAGCGCGGCATTGGTCAGCAGCAGGTCGACGCCGGCGTCCTGCATCAGCCAGGCCAGGCGCTCCTCGGGGTAGTCGACGTCCAGTGGCAGGTAGGCGCCGCCGGCTTTCATGACGGCCAGCAGGGCCAGCGGGATATCCACGCCGCGCGGCAGCGCCACCGCAACCCGGCGCTCCGCGCCGATGCCGCGCTGGATCAGGCGCTGCGCCAGGCGGTTGGAGCGGTCTTCCAGCTCGGCGAAATTCACCTCGCGTTGCTCGTCGATCAGCGCGATTTTCGCCGGATGGCGGCGGGCCTGAGCGGCGATGGTCTCACTCAGCGCCTCGAAGGCTGGTGCCTCGCCGGCCACGGCGATGCTCCAGTCGCCGGCGGGCAGCCAGTCGCGGGCGTCGAGGACGGCGTCGGCGTTCATTTGCGGCAGCGTGCGCAACAGTTCGAGGAAGTGCCCGACGAGGCGCTGCATGCCGGTTGCGGCGTAACGCTCGCGGGCATAGCAGAAGCTCAGACGCAGGCTCTGTTCGCCCTCACGAACGCGCAGCACCAGGTCGAACGGGGTTTCCAGGTCGAGCTGTTCCAGGGCTTCCACGGTCAGGCCCGGCAGGCCGTTGCCGGCGCGCGGCTGCCATTGGTGGTCGAAGGCCACCTGGCACAGCGGGTGGCGACCGTGGCCGCGCTCGGGTTGCAGCGCCTCCACCAGTTGCTCGAACGGCAGGCTCTGGTGCGCCTGGGCTTGCAGCAGGTTGTCGCGCAGCTGGCGGAGCACGCCACGCAGGCTGGCGCCTTCGGGCAGCTCGCTGCGCAGCACCAGCAGGTTGACGAAGAAGCCGACCAGGCGCTCGCTGTCCAGCTGTTCGCGACCAGCCTGGGTCAGGCCGATGCGCAGGTCGTGCTGGCCGCTGTAGCGCTGCAGCAGCAGGTTGTAGGCGCTGAGCAGGAGCATCGGCAGGGTGGCGCCGTGGGCCTGGGCCAGAGCGCGCAATTGACGCGTCAGGTCGGCATCCACTGCGCATTCGATCAACTCGGCGCTCTGGCCTTTTTCGCCAGTTGTGAAGGGCAATTCCAGCGGCGAATGCTGGTCGCCCAGACGCTCGCTCCACCAGTCCAGCAGACGCGCGCCCTCGCCCGTCTCCAGCCTGGCCTGCTCGGCGGCGGCGAGGTCGAGGTACTGGCGCGACAGCGTCGGCAGCACCGGCTCGCGCTGCTCGACGATGGCACGGTAGCACTCGGCGAATTCGTCCAGCAGCAGGTTCAGCGACCAGCCGTCGGCGATGATGTGGTGCACGCAGAGCAGCAGCGCCTGGCGGCCGCCGCCGAGGTTCTGCAGGCGCAGGCGCAGCAGCGGGCCGGTGGCTAGGTCGAAGGGTTCGCCGGCAAAGGCCTGCGCATCTTCGCGGGCGGCGATGTCGCGGCGGGCGTTGCCCAGGGAGCTGAAGTCGCTCTCGGTCAATTCCACTTGCGTGTCGTTGGAGAGGCTCAGCGACACTTCGCCGTCCGACTGCTCGATGAAACGGCTGCGCAGGGTTTCGTGGCGGCCCAGCAGCACGGCGAAGGCTTGCTCCACCGCCGGGCGGCGCAGCTCGCCGCGCAGGTTCATGCGCCCGGCGATGTGGTAGACGGCGCTTTGCGGCTCCAGCTTCCAGAGGAACCACAGGCGGCGCTGGGCCGGCGACAGCGCCAGCAGGCCGTCACGCGGGAGCTGCGGCACAGCCTCGACCTGAATGTTCGGCAGGGCCGCCAGCGCGGCGACGAAGGCGCCCAGTTCCGGCGCTTCGAACAGTAGGCGCAGCTCAACCGCGCGGCCAAGGCGCTCACGCAGGCGCGCCATCAGTTGGGTGGCCTTGATCGAGTTGCCGCCCAGGGCGAAGAAATTGTCGTCGCGGCGAATCGCCGGCAGCTCCAGCACCTCGCTCCAGAGTGCGGCGATGGCTTGCTCTTCGGCAGTCAGTGCAGCAACCGGCCTGGCGCTGGTGCCATCGCTGATCGGCTCTCCGGCGCGCTGGATGGCGTAGGCCTGCAGGCTGCCATCGAGCAGTTGGGCGCGGCACGCCGAACGCTGCAGCTTGCCGCTGGAAGTCTTGGGCAGTGCGCCCGGTTCCAGCAGCGCCACCACCAGCGGCGCCTCCTGGAAGGTCTCGGCCACGGCGGCGGAGATGGCTTTCGCCAGCGCCTCGGCGGAGATCAGCTTGCGCACGCTACGCCCGACTTCGGCGGCGATGCCGATGCCATCGCGGCCCTGGTGTTCGATGGCGAAGGCGGAGACGCGGCCCTTGCGCACCAGGTCCACCTCTTCTTCCACACAGCGTTCCAGGTCCTGCGGGTAGAGGTTCTGCCCACGGACGATGAGCATGTCCTTGAGACGGCCAGTGACGAAGAGTTCGTCGTTGTGCAGGAAGCCCAGGTCGCCGGTGCGCAGCCAGGTGCGGCCGTCCTTCTCGACGAAGGTGCGCGCGCTGGCCTCCGGGTTGCGCCAGTAGCCCAGCGCGACGCTGGGGCCACTGCTCCAGATTTCGCCGACGCGGTCCGGGCCGAGGGTTTCGCCGCTCTGCGGGTCGACCAGTTGCACGTCGTGGTCCGGCTGGGTGTGGCCACAGTTGATCAGCGAAGTACCGCGGCCCGGGCGGGCGATGTTTTCGCCCAGGGCGTTGAGGTCCACTTCCAGTTGGCCGATGCCCTCACCGCGCACGCCGCCGGTGACGAACAGGGTGGCTTCGGCGAGGCCGTAGCAGGCGTAGAAGGACGCGGCGTCGAACTGCGCCGGGGCGAACCAGGCGGCGAAGCGCTCCAGGGTGTCCGGGCGGATCGGCTCGGAGCCGGAGAAGGCCACGCGCCATTTGCTCAGGTCCAGGCCTTCCAGAGCGGCCTCGTTGACCCGCTCGCAGCACAGCCGGTAGGCGAAGTCCGGGCCACCGCTGACGGTGCCGCCGAAGCGGGCGATGGCTTCCAGCCAGCGGCGCGGGCGTTCGAGGAAGTAGCGCGGCGACATCAGCACGCATTCGATGCCGCTGTAGATCGGTTGCAGCAGCCCGCCGATCAGGCCCATGTCGTGGAACAGCGGCAGCCAGCTGACGATCACGTCGTCATCGCCGATGCCGAAACCGTGGCGGATCAGCCGTTCGTTGGCCACCAGGTTGCCGTGGCTGACCTGCACGCCCTTGGGTGTCGAGGTGGAGCCGGAGGTGTACTGCAGGAAGGCAATGTCGTCGTCGGCCAGTTCCGGCATCTGCCATTCGATGGCCAACGCCGGATCGGCCTGGTCCACCGCCAGCAGCAACGGGCTCTCGCCGTTCTCGCGCACGCAGGCCGGGCGCAGGGCCTCGATCAGCGTCGAATCGGTGAGCACCAGGCTGGGTTCCGCGTCATCGAGGATCGAGCGCAGGCGCGCCAGATGCTGCGGGCGCACCGATTCCGGCGGATAGGCCGGCACGGCGATGATGCCCGAGTAGAGGCAGGCGAAGAACGCCGTGACGTAGTCCGGGCCGCTGGGCAGCAGGAGGACGGCACGGTCGCCCTGCTGGCCATGGCGCAGCATCCAGGCGGCCATGGCACGGGCGCGCTCGTCCAGCTCGCGGAAGCTGATGGGCTGTTCGACATTCTCGGCGATGAATCGCAGGGCGGTCTTGCGCGGCATTTCGCAGGCGCGTTGCAGCAGGGCCTCGACCAGGTTTCCGGCGGCTTCGTAACGGTCGTTCATGACATCACCTGTTCTGGCGGCGAGTGCGTGGGCGCTCGCCGGAGGAAATTCTTGATTCGCTGTTCTTTCGGAGCACCGCTATCAACGCTCGCTCCGATCGGTCCCCTCTCCCCCTGGGAGAGGGTTAGGGTGAGGGTGCTACCGGCGACTTCGGTGCCCGGCCATTTCCCTCACCCCCGCCCTCTCCCAGAGGGAGAGGGAGTTGTCCGTGCAAGCCGACACGTCAGGCGTCCGCCCCGTGCCCCTCGGCCATCGCCACCACCACCTTGCGCGGCCCGGAGAACGGCGAGCGCGCATGCGCCGCCAGCATGTTGTCGAGCATCAGCACGTCGCCGCTGTACCAGGGGAAGCTCACCTTGGCCTCCTCCAGCACGCCGCGGACTTCATCGAGTAGCGAAGTCTCGATGGGGCTGCCGTCGCCGTAGTAGACGTTGCGCGGCAGGTCTTCCTCGTCGACGATTTCCAGCAGGCTCTCGCGCACTTCCGGCGGCAGGTTGGAGACGTGGAACAGGTGCGCCTGGTTGAACCACACCCAGGCGCGGGTCATCGGGTGCTGCGCGACGGCCTGGCAGACCTGGCGGGTGCGCAGCTCGCCGTCTTCCTTCCACTCCCAGCCGATCCTGTGAGCCCTGCAATAGGCCTCGACGACAGCCGGGTCGTCGCTGTTGAACACCTGCTCCCAGGCCACGTCCAGGCCGTTGCCGAAGTTGCGGGTGTACATCAGCCCGCGTTCGCTGAAGCGGCGGCGGATGCCTTCGTCAACCCGGCGGTAGATTTCGCGGCTGTCGGCGATGGGGGTTTCGCCGCCGCTCTGCGCGGCCTGCACGCAGTAGAACCAGATCTTCAGCGGCCACTCGCGGGTGTAGGCCTGTTCGTTGTGCAGCGGGATGTGCTGGTGCGGCGGGTATTCGGTGGAGGTGTACACGCCGCTGGTGACGTTGCTGCGCGGCGTGGAACCGAATTCGTAGTTGAGCAGCGGGTGACCGAAGCCGGCGGCGAATTCGCGGAAGCGCTCCGCCGCGCCGACCTGGAAACCACGGAAGAGAATGCCGGCGCAGACCGGCAGGCGCTCTTCGACCAGCGGGCGCAGTTCGGCGAGGGCATCGAGCAGGTCGATACCCTCGCCGCGTGCCTGCACCAGCAACGGCAGGCCGCCGCGCGCTTCAGCCAGGGGAGCGATATCGAACAGAGTGGAGGTAGGCATCGGGGGTCTCCGCTTGAATCGATCAGGCCAGCGCTGCGCTGGTCGACTGGCCAGGCAGGCGCAGCCGGCCGAGCATCAGCTCGAGCAGGCGCGCCTCGTCGGTATTGATGAAGAAGTGCCCGCCTTCGAGCATCTCCAGGGAGAAACCGGCGCAGGTCTCGTCCTGCCAGGCCGACAGCGACTCGACCGAAAGCCGGTCGCCCTTGCCGCCGAACACATGGATCGGACAGGTCAGCTGCGGGTGCCGGCGGTAGTCGTAGAGACCACAAAGGAGGAAATCGGCGCGCATCACCGGCAGGGTCAGGGCGAGCATTTCGGCATCGGCAAAAACGGCGGAAGCGGTTCCGCCCAGGCGGCGCATGCGTTCGATCAGTTGCGCGTCGCTCTGCTCCTGGGCCAGTTCACGATGGCTGTCGCGGCGTGACGGCGCGGAGGCTGCCGAGGCGAACAGCGCCTGCGGCAACGGCAGACCGCGCTCGCGCAGGGCGTGGACCAGCTCGAAGGCCAGCAGGCCGCCGAGGCTGTGGCCGAAGACGGCGTAAGGCTGATCCAGCCGGGCGGCGATCTCATCGGCCAGTTGGCTGGCCAGCGCGCGCAGGTCGGTCTGCAGGGGTTCGGCGAAGCGTCGGCCACGACCGGGCAGCTCCACCGGGCAGACCTCGAGCCAGGCCGGCAGCTGGCGCTTCCAGCGGGCGTAGAGCATGGCGCTGGCGCCGGAGTATGGCAGGCAGAAAAGGCGCAGCACGGATCAGTGCCCCGCTGCCTGGCCGTCCATCTTCTGGCGCAGGCTCAGCGGGCGCATGTCGGTCCAGTTCGCCTCGACGTAGGCCAGGCAATCGGCCTTGCTGCCGCGCGGACCGACTTCGCGCCAGCCGGCCGGGACTTCCTTGTAGTCCGGCCACAGCGAGTACTGCTCTTCGCCATTGACCAGCACCTTGTAAACCGCATCTTCGCGATCGAAAGCCATCGCTCTTCTCCTTCAGCTGTATGGAATGCCGGCCACCGGCCACTACCGATGTTTTCCAGCTCTGCCATGAAGACGAGGGAGGCGATGAAATAGTTAGTGTTCTCGGATGCGATTAATTCTCATAAGATATGCACCGGCGAAATTTCCTGGCTTGTCCTTCACCTGTAAGTCGAGAGTTCTGACGAATGGATGCGAACGAAAAATCTTCACACTCGTGTGGGAACCCTGTTCCAGAGCGAGTGTCGGACTCTTCCGAATAAATTGATAATAATTATCATTTGATCTAGATTGACCGCCTCAACCCATGTGGACGTCCCCGCCTCCGCCGCCGCATAGGAACACCTTGCATGTCCAAGCCAATGCCCGCCGAGTCGCGCCCTGCTCTGCACGAGCTGTTCGCTACCCACCGGCAGACTTTCATCAATGCGGCCGCACGCATCCTCGGCTGCCGCAGCCATGCCGAAGACGTGGTGCACGATGCGTACATCAAGCTCAATGCGAGTGACCTCACTCCCGGCATCCAGTCGCAGAGCGGCTACCTGATGCGTGTGGTGCGCAACCTGGCCATCGACCTGTATCGCCGCCAGGCGCTGGAGAAGCGCTACTCGGGTAGCGAGGAAGAAGGCATGCACATCGCCACGCCGTCCGCGTCACCGGAGATCGAGCACGAGGACCGGCAGACCCTGGAAGCCATCTCCAGCGCCCTGCAGACGCTGCCCGAGCGCACCCGCTATGCCTTCGAGATGTACCGCCTGCACGGCCGCACGCAGAAGGAAATCGCCGAGGAACTGGGCGTGTCCCCGACCCTGGTGAACTTCATGGTGCGCGATGCACTGATCCACTGCCGCAAGACCCTGAAGAGCCTGGAAGACGGCAAGCGCTGAGGGCCTGTCCACGATCTGCGGCCCAGGGGGCGTTGCAGGCCGATGGAGCGTGCTCCTTCAGAGCGCCTGAACTGCGCTTTTAGCCGATCCCAGCTGGCCCTTGCCGCGCGAGGCGGGAATCTTCAGCCCTGCGCCAGGGCGCGGAAGGTCGAGCGGTATTGCTCCGGCGTGGTGCCGGAGAGCCGCCGGAACATCGCGATGAACGCCGACGGGCTGCTGTAGCCCAGGTTGAAGGCGATCTGCTGCACCCCTTCCCCCGAGGCCAGCGCTTCGATGGCGGCAAGAAACCGCAGGCGCTGGCGCCATTCGCCGAACGACATCCCCAGTTCCCGCTGGCAGGTCCGCGCCAGGGTGCGCTCGGTGCTGTGCACGCGCTCGGCCCATTGCGCCAGGGTGCGGTTGTCACCCGGCGAGGCCTGCAGCGCGCTCAGCACTTCCCCCAGCGCCCCGCTATTGGCGTAAGGCAGGTAATCGTCGTGGGGCTGGGCGGCCTTGAGCTGATCGATCACGACCTGCGCCAGGCGCAGGTCGGCGGGGGTTTGCGGCAGGTTCACGCGGCGTGTGGCGAAGTCCGAAAGAATGGCCTTGAGGATATCGCTGATCGCCAATGTACAAGGCGCGGCCGGCAGCTCGCGCGCCAGTTCGGCGGACACGTACAGCGAGCGATAGACGATGGCCTGGCGGTTGTAGCAGCTGTGCTCGAGCCCTGGCGGAACCCACACGGCATACTGCGGCGGCGAGAGGAAGCGCTGGCCATCGACCTCCAGCTCCATCACCCCGTGTGACGCATAGTTGAGCTGGCCCCAGGCGTGGCGGTGGCTGGGCGAATGGGTGCCGGCGTCGAATTCGTCGTAGCGGAAGTACAGATCGGCGGGCAGCCGGTCGATGTCGGGCAGCGGGAGAGGCAGTACGCGGGTCATGTCCGAATGCCGGGGTGGATTGTCCGGTATTCATTATACGTCTGGATTCGGACGAGGAGAAAATGGCTGCCATCTGTGGAGCGCCCTCTCCCCAGCCCTGGCTACGCGCCCCGCTCCAAAGGGAGAGCGGACTGTCCCGAGTGAGCGGGCGGCCATAGGCCCGCCGGCTGGCGCCGTAAAATAGCTGAGCGCGGAACGCCTCCCGCTCCCTTCAGGAAGAGGCTGGGGAGAGGGAGAGGCAACCCGTCCGACGTCACTTTGAGACCCGCAAGAATCCCATGAATTACCTGTTCCCCCTGCTGGCCGTGGTCATCTGGTCCGGCAACACCGTCGTCAACAAGCTCGCCGTCGGGCAGATCGCCCCGGCGGAAATCGGCTTCTTCCGCTGGCTGCTGGCCGGTGCGTTGCTGACGCCCGTCCTGCTGCGCGCTGCCCTCGCCCATTGGCCGGTGATCCGCGCCAACCTCGGCAAGATCATCACCCTCGGCCTGCTCGGCATGGCCGTCTACCAGTGCCTGGCCTACTACGCCGCGGCGCTCACCTCGGCGACCAACATGGGCATCATCCTGTCGTTGATGCCGCTGATGTCGCTCGCCCTGGCGTCGATCCTGCTGCGCCACAAACTGAGCGTCGCCGCGTTGCTGGGTGCGCTGCTGTCGCTGGGTGGGGTGCTGCTGGTGATCACCCAGGGCAGCCCGCAGCAACTGATCAGCCATGGCGTGAACCTGGGCGACGGCATGATGATCGTCGCTACCCTCGCCTACGGCGTGTATGGCGTGCTGCTGAAGAAGTGGAACCTGCCCCTGCCGCCATTGCTGATGCTCTACCTGCAGGTACTGGTGGCGATCGTTGCACTGGCGCCGCTGTACATCGCCTCGCCGCACCACGGCCTGACTAGCGCCAACCTGCCGCTGGTGCTGTATGCCGGGCTGCTGGCCTCCATCGTCGGCGCCCTGGCCTGGATGCAGGGCGTGCAGCGCATGGGGCCCAGCCGCATGGCGCTGTTCTTCAACCTGCTGCCGGTGCTGACCGCCGCTATCGCCGCCGTGGTGCTGGGCGAACGGCTGACCAGCTATCACCTGGTCGGTGGCGCCCTGACCCTGGGCGGTGTACTGCTGGCCGAACTCTGGCGCCCGCGGGAGAAGCCTGCCGCGGCCGTCAGCGCCCGCTGATTCAGGCATGGCTTCGACCCGGCGCCGGGATCAGGCCCTTGTAGGACCGAGCGTGCTCGCGAACGGAGCGCCTGGCGGCGCTGGCGTCAGGCGGTTCGCGAGCAAGCTCGCTCCTACAGGCTCGTGCCGGTGAGGAATTCGCGCATCAGGGTCGCCACCAGCTGCGCCGCCGGCATCTCCCGCGCCAGCGGCGCGCCCTGCCCGGCCCATTGCACGGCGAAGTCGCTGTTGCCTTTGGCGGTCGCCGCGGCGGTCAGCGCCTTGGCCGCGTCATAGGTGATCGGGTAGTCCGGCAGCGCCGGCGCATCGGCACTGCCGACGTCGCTGAACAGCCGATTGACCATGCCCCGCGCAGCGCGGCCGGAAATCGCCGCCGTCACCGCGGTGCGCTCACCCCGCTCGCCTCGCAGCGCTGCCTTGAAGGCGGCGCTGGCCGAGGATTCGTCCGCGGCGATAAATGCCGTGCCCATCTGCACGCCCTCGGCGCCCAGCTCGAACATGGCGCGCATGCCCTGCCCATCCATGATTCCACCCGCCGCGATTACCGGCAGGCCTGTGCCTTTGACCAGCGTGCGGACCAGCGCGAAGGTGCCGATACGCGCGTCTTTCTCCGGCTCGAACACGCCGCGGTGGCCGCCTGCTTCATAGCCCTGAGCGACGATCGCATCGATGCCCGCCGCCTCGATGGCACGACCCTCTTCCAGGCAGGTAGCGGTAGCCAGCAGGCGGATACCGGCGGCCTTCAGGCGATCGATCCAGCTCTGCGGCGGCAACCCGAAGTGGAAGCTGACCACCGCCGGGCGCGCCTCGATGAGGAACTCCAGCATGTCTGGATCGGCCAGGAAGCTGCGATAGATCTCGCTGATCTGCTGGGGCGGCTGCGCATCGAACTCGGCGAACAGCGGACGCAGGTGTTCCAGCCAGGCCGCTTCGCGCACCGCGTCGGCCACGGCCGGGCGGTGGCAGAACAGGTTGAGGTTGAGCGGCTTGTCGGTCAGCGCGCGGGTCTGCTCCAGCAGCGCGCGGGCCTGCGTCGCGCTGCTCGCGCCCAGGCCGATGGAGCCCAGGCCGCCGGCATTGGAAACCGCCGCGGCCAGCGCCGGGGTGGACACACCCACCATGGGTGCCTGGATGATGGGGTGCTGGATGCCGAGCAGTTCGGTAATGCGCATGACGGGGTCCTCGTTTTCGGTGCCGGCGAAATCGCCGCCTGGCTTGCTGACGCTTGACACAACATCTCATGGAGAGATTATTCTTCGCAACATATTCTCTATTGAAGATTAATCATGGATCTCTCCAGCCTGGAAATCTTCCGCTGCGTGGCCGAGGAACAGAGCGTCACCCGCGCCGCCGCCCGCCTGCAGCGCGTGCAATCGAACGTCACCACGCGCATTCGCCAGCTCGAGGAAGACCTCGGCGCGGCGCTGTTCCTGCGCGATGGCAAGCGCATGACGCTGACCGACCAGGGCCGCGAGTTCCTCCGCTACGCCGAGCAATTGCTCGCCCTCGCCACCGAAGCCCGCCAGTCGCTGCACCCGAGCAGCGCCACCGGCAGCCTGCGCCTGGGCAGCATGGAAGCCGCCGCCGCCAGCCGGCTGCCGGAGATCCTGGCGCGCTTTCACCGGGCCTATCCCGACGTGGAGCTGCACATCAGCACCGGCCACAGCCAGAAGCTGATCAATGAAGTACTGAACCGCCAGCTCGACTGCGCGCTGATCTCCCATCCGGACATCCTCCACGCCGAACCTGGTTTCGAATCGCTGCTGGAGCGCGGCCTGTGCGCCGAACCGGTGTTCCGCGAGGAGTTGCTGCTGGTGCTGCCGGGCGACCACCCACCGGTAACCCGGCCCGAGGATGTGCAGATCCGCACGCTGGTGGGCTTCGCCCGCGGCTGCACTTACCGCCAGTTGCTGGAGCGCTGGTTGCAGGGAGCGTCGCTCGCCGTGCAGGAGGTCGGTTCGTACCATGGCATCCTCGCCTGCGTTAACGCCGGTTCCTGCTTTGGCGTGCTGCCCCGTTCAGTGCTGGAGCTGCACCGGCATATGCCGGCCCTGCAAGTGGTGCCGCTGCTGGAAGTGGACACCCTGCTGATCTGGCGCGAAGGCTATGCCACCGGCGCCTTCCAACGCTGGCGGGAAGCTCTGGAGGCACGCCTGTGAGCCGCGCACTCCGCCTGCCCGCGGCGCTGTCGGCGGCACTGATCCTTGCCGTGGGCATGGGCTTTGGCCGATTTGCCTTTACCGGGCTCTACCCGCTGATGGTGCGCGACGGTGTGCTCAGCGTCACCGGCGGCTCGCTGGCGGCGTCGGCCAATTACGCCGGCTACCTGCTGGGTGCACTGCTGCTGGCGCGCAGCCACGAACGACATGCTGCACGCATCTGCCTGATCGCCCTGGTCGGCACCTTGGCCGCCCTCGCCGCCATGGCCATTCCGGCAGCGGTCTGGTTTGCCGTGGGCGTGCGTCTGCTGGCCGGCGTGCTCACGGCCATGGTGCTGGTCAGCGCGGCGCAATGGCTGTTGCAGAGCATGGGCGAAAGCCATGGCGCACCAATGATGTTCGCCGGCGTGGGCGTCGGCATCCTGGTCTCGGCGGAACTGATTGCCGCCGGCAACGCCTTCGGCCTGGGCAGCGCCGCGATCTGGTGCGTGCTGGCGCTGGCCGGGCTGGCTCTGTCGTTACTGGCCACCCCTGCGCTGGGTCGCGCAGCACCGCCAATGCCGCAACACATAACGAACGGTTCGGGGCAGGTGCCCGAGCTGTCCGCGCCGATCATCCTGCTGGTCTACGGCCTGGCCGGCTTCGGCTACATCATCACAGCCACCTACCTGCCATTGCTGATGAAGAGCGGCCTGGGCGCCATCGACCCGCTGCAGGTCTGGGCGGCGTTCGGCCTGGGCGCGGCGCCCTCGTGCTTCCTCTGGCACCGCCTGCACCTGAAACTGGGCGGCCGCCGTGCACTGGCGCTGAACCTGCTGGTGCAGGCCGTCGGTGTGATGCTGCCGGCCCTGGGCGATTCCGCCTTCCTTTACCTGGGCAGCGCGGTACTGGTGGGCGGCAGCTTCATGGGCACAGTGACCATCGCCATGCCGGCGGCCCGCGCGGTGGCCAGCCAGGTGCGCTTCAACATGCTGGCGGCGATGACCGCGCTGTATGGCGTTGGGCAGATCGCCGGGCCACTGGCCGCGAGTGCGCTGCGCGGGATGACCGGTAGTTTCATTCCAGCCCTGGGGGCGGCGGCCAGCGCTCTGCTGGTGGGTGCGCTGTGCTGCCTGCCATTGCGCCTGCCTCAAACAGCACGGGACGTGTAGGAGCGAGCTTGCTCGCGAACGGATTAACAGGCAGCCACGTAGCTGGGGTTGTTCGCGAGCAAGCTCGCTCCTACAAAAAGCTGCGGCTCAGGCGGGCGGCTGCTGGCGGAAGGAAACGCCCAGGCGGTTCCACACGTTGATCGCACCAATGGCCACGGTCAGGTCCACCAGTTCACGCTCGCTGAACTGTTCGCGGGCGATCTGGAAGACTTCCACGGGCACCTTGGATTCGGAGAGCAGTGTCACCGACTCGCACCACGCCAGCGCAGCACGCTCACGCGGGGTGAAGAACGGCGACTCGCGCCAGACGCTGACGGCGAACAGCCGCCGTTCGGTCTCTCCGCTGCGGCGCGCCTCCATGGCATGCATGTCGGCGCAGAAGGCACAGTTGTTCACCTGGGAAACCCGCAGGCGCACCAGTTCCAGCAACGGTTTTTCAATGGACAGGTCGAAGATCGCGGCTTCCAGCGCCAGCACCGCCTTGAGCGCTTCAGGCGAGGCCGTGTAGTAATCCAGGCGAGGCTCCATGGCGACGCTCCCGTAAAAGGCTTCGCGCCATTGTGCGCGCCACGGCCAGTTCGCCAGGTGACCAATTCGGCCTATTTCCGCCACGCAGCTTCACCGCCCCCGCGTGCGGGCGCTACGCTTGCCCATCAGTCCCGAGCCGCCGGAGCCTTTCCTTGGAGCTGCACCTGATCATCCATGGCCAGAAGGACCTGGCCGGTCAACTCTATCGCCAGTTGCGCGAAGCCATCGACACCGGCCGCCTCGCCCCCGGCACACGGCTGCCGCCCAGCCGCCTGCTGGCCGAGCAACTGGGCATTTCACGCAAGACCATTTCCGACACCTACGCACAACTCACCTATGAAGGCGTGCTGGTTGGCAAGATCGGCAGCGGCACCTTCGTCAACGCCCGTGCCGCGCGCCCGGATCGGCGCCGCGATGGCGCAAGGTTCGCCAGCCAGGACAACATCGAGCGCTGGGCGAATCTCAACACCCGTCTCAGCCACCCCGGCAACGAGGGCACGGCACGCGCCGACTTCATCGGCGGCGCCACCACCCAGCTGCAGTTTCCCCAGGAGGAATGGCGCCGCTGCGTGAACCACGCGATGCGCCAGATGACCGGCCAGCGCGGCCATTACAGCCGCCCCGAAGGCATCACGCCGCTGCGTGACGGCATCGCCCGGCACGTCGCCTATGCGCGCGGCGTCAACTGCACGCTGGACGACGTGCTGGTGTGCAATGGCGCGCAACAGGCGCTGGACCTGCTCGCCCGCGTGATGCTCCGCCCCGGCGACCGGGTGGCCATGGAAGACCCTGGCTACACGCCGGCACGCCTGCTGTTCCAGACGCTGGGCGCGGAGGTGGCGAGCGTTCCGGTGGACGCCGAGGGCATTCGCGTCGACCTGATTCCCGACGGGACGCGGATGATCTACACCACGCCTTCGCACCAGTTCCCGCTCGGCATGCCGATGAGCGCGGCACGCCGCGAAGCCCTGCTGGAGCGTGCGCTGGAGCTGGGCGCGCTGGTGATCGAGGACGACTACGACAGCGAATTCCGCTACGAAGGCCGCCCCACCGACGCCCTGCAGAGCCTCGACCGCCATGGCGTCGTGGCCTATATCGGAACCTTCTCCAAGGTGCTGTTGCCGGAGCTGCGCCTGGGCTACCTGATCCCGCCGCCGAGCCTGTTTCCGGCGCTGGTGCGCGTTCGACAGATTTCCGACTGGCACAGCTCGACGCTGCCACAGTGGGCGCTGGCCAAGTTCATCGGCGAGGGCTATCTGCTCAAGCACATCCGCCGTTGCCACGGCATCTATGCCGGGCGCCGCGAGCGCATCCTCGCACGCCTTGCCGGCGATCTGGCGCCCTGGCTGGAAACAGTGCCCTCGGTGGCCGGTTTCCACCTCACGGCGCTGTGCCGCACGTCCATCAAGGTGCCGCTGCTCGCCGAGCTGGCACGCAAGGTCGACGTCGGCCTCTACGGGCTGGCCTCCTTCTATGACCATGTACCCGCGCGCGAAGGCCTGCTGCTCGGCTTCGGCGCCATCGACACGCTGGACATCGACCCGGCCCTGGACAAGGTGCGCGACCTGCTGCAGCAGCTGAGCTGAATCCCACCGCGCAGCACCAGGACGCGCAGGTGCGGGCTTCGTCCGCGATTTTCAGTCGGTAGCCCCAGCGTCGCCGGAGAGCGATCGCGGACGGAGTCCGCTCCTACGAGATACCTCTGCGCCTGAGCCATCCCTCACCTTAGCCCTGGCTGCGCGCCCCGCTCCTCAGGGAGAGGAGACCGTTCGGTGCAGGATCAAACCTTCGCGTCAGTCGGCTCGGACTGCCCCCTCTCCTGAGAAGAGAACCGGGATGAGGACCTCCCCCTTCCTGCGCACCGTTAG